>DATBDZ010000043.1:0-3433 GCA_036276235.1 Humisphaera sp.
ATAAGTAGAATCCATAAACGATCTACCTAGCGATAATTCTCGCGTGTCGTCAACACCGCCTCATCGGCAACATTCTCCAGGACGAAAAATTCCCGGCATCCACATCGGCTTTGGTCATCCCTACTGCGAACACACCGGCCAGACCGGTATTCCAAAACCCACATCGACTGCGTCGGCCGCGACTTCGACATCTGGTTCGACGACGAGCAGGTGATAGCGCGCGGGAAGTTCCTGATTTAGCGGCCGCCGTTCAGTTTTTCTATCGGTGATCCCGCGCCTCCCGCAGGTCCCGCTTAGCCTTTCCCGCCCTCGCGCGCTGAACCAAACGGCGGAGACTAACGCCTTCTGCGGCCGCCGCGGGCGGCCTTGCGCGACGATTTGCTGGTGGTGCCGCGCTTCTGACTGGGGGCTTTCGCGCTCTTCTTCGTGATGCGCTTCCGGCTGCTCTTCGCGGAACTGGTCTTTTTGGCGGGGCGACCGGAGGAGGATTTGCCGCCGCTCGATTTCTTCGAGGCGATGCTTCCCTTGCCGCCAAAGAGCTTGGTCTTCTTCGCCGCGCGCACGGTGGAGCGGGCGGTCCTGGCCGCTACCTGAGCACCGCTCACGACCTGCCGCGCGGTGCGCCGGACCTCACGCATCACCGGTTTGCCGCTCTCGGCGCGTTTTCCGAGCACGGCGCCGACGATCCCACCAATAGCGGCGCCCACTGGTCCGCCGACGGCGCCGACGACAGCTCCTGTGGCGGCTCCCGCGGTGGATTTGCTGACCGCCGGGATCGCGATGGTCTCATCGCTGCCGGGCACGTTCTTCTTGGAAGCTGATTTCTTAGCCATAGAAATTTAATTACTCTGCGGGAGCCGTTTCGGACCGCCTGGTTGTCTACCAAAGATTCGGCGCTCGCAGCCAACCCGGTTGGCTTTCCCGTCAAATCGGCGTCCCGGCTTCATTCCAAGTGACTTGCTGCCAGTCGCCAATTCGCCCATCGAAGTCCCGATTCGCCCGCTCTTGACAAGTCAGGCGCGGCGCCGCCCGCGGCTTGATTCGACGCCATCATTCAACCGCACGAGACCCGCGACCTGCTCGTTAGGCCGCTCCGCTACGTACGACAACCCGCGCCCACCGGGCCCGTTTCCACACCGGCATCGTCCAAACCTGATTCCGGAAGTCAGGCATCCTTGCCTGACTCGGCCGACAGGCTTCCAGCCTGTCGCTCCAGCCGAGTCTGCAAAGCGCAGCCGCCTGCCCGAGCCTGGACATAACAAACCCGCCCACCCTTTCACACAGTCCATTTTGAAATGCGGGATGTCGGGGCCAGCCAATCGCGGCGCACTTACTTCGGCAAATCGGATTGCCATTTGCGCTTATACCGAAATGAAATGTCAAAAGTTGAGACGCGACCCCGGGTCGCCTTTCAACACCTCAAATGGATAGACCCGCCCCGTTTACCGACGCTCGCTGCTCTTGGCGTCAGCGCCGGACTGCACCGCGGCCAGCGGCAACGACAGAACACTCGCCCGGGTCTGGTCATGAAACAGCTGAATGTGCGCGACGCGCGCATCCTTCGGGTCCTCGTACCCGATGCGGCCACCGGTGTTGTAGTTCTTCTGATAGCTCGGCGAATTGAGCGGCATGAGGACAAGCCGAAGCCGGGCCCCGGCCGGAAGACGCCACGCCAGCCAGTTAAACGCGAACGGGATCGTGACCACCTGATCGGGTTTCAACAGCTCCTCTTTGAAGAACCCATCGCGGAATCGCGTCCGCCGGATATCCGTTCCCAGGGTAACCGCTGAGCCATCGGGCTTCACCATCTGCACCTGCGCCCAAAGATCGAAATCCGGCGCGTCCGCCTGCACGATCAGATCGAGATGCATCTGCCCCGCCACCTCCGTATCCTGCGGCAGAGCGGCAGACTGGAAAACGACCGCATCCTTTTCCCGCGCGCGGAATTGGCTGAGCAAATTTTCGTTCGCGAGCTCTTTCGCCACCGCGAGCTCCGGCAATGTCCGCGGATCGCTCACCAGCGTCGCCGGCGGTTCCGCGCCCGGCTTGGTCGCGGAGAGCACGCCCGGATCGGCCGCTCCCTTCGGTGTGCCACGCCGATCGTCGAGATAGAGCGCGAGCTGCTTGCCCGATGACGCGCCCTCCATGGTATGCGCCGAACGCCACTCATCGGCGCCCATCATGTAGTAAGTCACCCGATCGCTCAGTCGCGCTGGCATCGGACCGCGGCCCAGCGCCCAGTCATACCAGTCCGCATGCAGCTTGTTCATGTCGAGCACGGCGTTTTCCGGAATGGACAAGCCGTCAATCGTCTTACTCGGGTGCTGCGTGCCTCCGTGGTCCCATGGACCAATGATGAGCCGCAGATCGCTCACCCTGCTGGCGGGCGCGAATTGCGCGTAGCGCTGGTAATAGTGCAGCGCGCCCGGCTGATCGTCGTCGAAGAAACCGGTGGCGGTGAACACCGGGAACTTCATTTTCGCGAAATCAGCCGGCTTCGGCTCGGCGGCGAGATTGAAAGCCTCATCGCCCACATGATCGAGCCACATCTTCATGAAAGAGAGTTTTTGTCCGCGAGCGTGCACCATCCACCAGTCGTCCTGCGGAATGCCGATCGCTTCGTCCAGGGTGCGGAAAGAACCTTGCTCCGCGTAATGTTCCAGCATCTTCTTCCGCCAGTAATCGCTCGCCATGAAGTCGGTATTGAGCGTCCGTCCCGCGACATAACCCAGGATGACGGCTGTCCAAGCCTGCGGAATGCCGTTGCTGTTGGGCACGTCCCAGCCCGGATAGATCGGCACATAGGGCGCGATGCCGGAGAGATGCGGCGGGATTTGCGCGGCGGTGTGCCACTGCGTCATCCCGACGAACGACCCGCCATACATGAAGACGTGCCCATCGCTCCAGGGCTGGGCCGCGATGCATTCCACCAGATCGTAACCGTCGCGGCCCACCTGCAGCCCGAGGTTATCGCTTTTCTCACCGCCCGAGCGGCCCCGCCCGCGCACCTCCACCTGCACAAACACGTAGCCGCGTTGCACGAACGTCTTGAAATCCTGGTAGCGGCTGCCGTCGATATCGTATTGCGTCAGCTCCAGGATCGCCGGCGCTTTCGCCTTGAGATGCGACGGCTTAAAGGCCCACGCTTCCAGCTTCACCCCATCGCGCATCGGGATCATCCGGCTCATCTCGATGTCGTAGCCGGGCCCGACCTGGTCTTCGGACTGTGCCGCTGCCTCCAGCGGGACAACTGCGGCCACAAACGCCGCCGCGGCACACGTTAATGCCGCATGGAAACGAGACCTGCAGGCTGGAAAAGTTTTCATCGAAGGTAATTCGTGAGGACCGACGACCGGAGCAGCGGTCACACCGTCTCACGGTAAACCGCTGAGAGCACGTGAAGCCAAGCTTTTACGGCGCCCACGGCGCCTGC
>DATBDZ010000044.1:0-36884 GCA_036276235.1 Humisphaera sp.
CTTTCTTGAGCCAATCCAATTGATCGCCGCCCAGCGTTCCAAGCCCGCCCGGCTTGAGATTGGCGACGTTCACCATACCGACGAAGTGCACGCCTTTATGATCGAAGCTATGCCAACCGGTGCCGCGCGTTTGGCGGCCGAAGCGCTCCAGATAGAGCTTGCCTTCATCGGTGAAGACATCGTGCTCACCCGGCACATAAAACTTATTTGCGACTTTCGCATCCTTGAGCGCCTGATCGACCGTGTCGAACTCGGCGGCCTTGGCCAGATGCGTGAGATCACCGGTGTGAATCAGCAGATCAGGCCGCGCACGGAGCGCGTTCATCCGCGCGATCGCCTGCTGTAAAGTCGCGACGACGTTCTGATTCGGCTCTTTCGCGAAGCCGATATGGCTATCGCTGATTTGCACGAAGCTGAAATCCGCCTTGGCGTCGGCGACGTTTGTATCAGCGCCAAGCACGCGTGATTGCAGCGCGCCGCCGCTCACGGTCCAAAGCACGCCCGTGCCGGCCCACGCCATGCACTTGAGAAACCCGCGGCGGTCGATGCCGTCGTTGGATTCGTTCTGGGGAATTCGGTCGTTCATAGATTGCTCCTTGTTTATTTAACGATGATGCGTGCGGTCATGTGGGGATGAACCGCGCAGTAATAGTTGTAGGTTCCCGCTGCGTCGAAAACGCGAGAGAATGTTTGATCGGTATCCAGCGCGCCCGACGTGAAGGCCTTTGCCGTTTCCGTCACGGTGTGCGGCACATCGTCATGATTGGTCCAGGTCACTCGCGTTCCCGGATGTACCGTCAGCTCCGCGGGGCTATACGAAAAATTATCGATCGAGACGCGCGCATCTTGCGCAGCTTGCGAATCAACCGGCGGTTTTGTCTCGGTGGCCCGTTGCCCACAACCGATCGACGTGATTGAAATCAACAATAATAAAACGCGTACTTTCATGGTTTCTCCGTTAACATGCGCCGCGCAACCAGCAGCGCCCAAAGCAAGATCTCGAACAATGGCCGTATAAAGCTGATCAGCCGGTGCCGAACATTGCTCACGCGAGTGCAGACGTGCGCTGTGCTTCCGGTATTCCCCAAAAATTGCGGCGTAGAATTGCGGGAATATTCTCGTGCTCGCGGTAGTCTTGCAGTGAGTGTCCGTTAATGAAGGGTTGGCTGGTGACTGAGCCATCGCTGGAACAGTTCAAAGCGGCGGTATTGCCGCATCTGGATGCGGCATACAACCTGGCACGCTGGCTCACGCGCCACGAGCACGATGCCCAGGACATCGTCCAGGATGCTTATCTGCGCGCATGGAAGGCGTTCGGCGAGTTTCACGGCGGCGATAGCCGCGCTTGGCTGCTCACCATCGTCCGCAATGCCTGCTACACGTTGCATCGATCCAATCGCCGGCATGCGGCCGATCCGATGCCCGACGAAGATGATTCGATCGTCGGCAGCGATGCCTGGGACCCGGCGGAAATGCTTCTGCAGCGCGTCGATGCCCAGACGGTGCGGCAGGCGATCGAAGAAATGCCGTCCGAGTTTCGCGAGGTGCTGGTGCTGCGCGAGCTTGAGGGATTGTCGTACAAGCAGGTGGCCGCCGTCACCGGCGCGCCGATGGGGACGGTGATGTCGCGGCTGGCGCGGGCCCGCGCGCGATTGCACGAACTGCTCCTGGAGCGCATGCCCGAGGAAGCCTGATTATGGATTGCGCGAAAGTCCAGGAACTTCTTCATCTCCACGCGGATGGCGAACTCGATTCGCTGACGACTATGGAACTCGATCGCCATTTCGAGAATTGCCAGCGCTGTGCCGCCGCCCGAAAGGGATTGGCCAGTTTGCGCGCGACGATGGGTCTAGGCGGGTTGTATGAACGGGCGCCGCAATCGTTCCGCGAGCAGATTGAAGCGTCGCTGGATCGCGCCGCGGGCCGCGCGCGGCCGCGAATGGCGATCATGCCGCGCTGGCTGGCGATGGCCGCCGTCGTCGGGTTGGTCGCCGGGCTTGGCATCCTGTTGCTCGTCAATCGCTCCAGATCGACCGACATGCTCGCAAGCGATGTAACGGCCAGTCACATTCGTTCGATGATGGGCGATCATCTGGTCGATGTGCATACTTCCGATAAGCACGTCGTAAAGCCGTGGTTTCAGGGAAAGCTCGATTACTCATTCGACGTAACCGATCTTGCAACATCGGGCTTTCCGCTGGTCGGCGGGCGCATGGATTATGTCAACGGGCGGTCCGTGGCCGCCCTGGTTTACTCGCGCGGGAATCATCCGATCAACCTGTTCATCTGGCCTGCCTCCGGCCAGGCCGCATCAGAGCCGACCTATCGCGATCTCCAGGGCTATCATCTTGCCGCATGGACTGATCATCAGATGACGTATTGGGCCGTCTCGAATGTGGCGGAGGCGGATTTGCGGCAATTTGTGGCCGATGTTCGGCATCAGTAGGCTTGGGCGAGTTCGATGCCTGATGAGGCAATCTCGCTTTGGCCATTCCGTTATCCGATTACGTTGTGCAGGATAACCTCGCCGCGGCAACGCCCGGCAGAGCCACATGAGATTCATCCCGCACAAAAGCCCTTCGGGCAACTCTATCCCCACGCGCCGCCGCACGATCCCCGCACCCATGTGCTTCGCGGCTGCGGCGGCAATCATGGCGCTGGCAGCTTTTGCGGAATGGCGTATGGGCCGCCTGCCAATCTGCAAATGCGGGCATGTTCGTCTCTGGGGCGCGATGAACACGCCGGAGTTGTCACAGCAGATCGCCGACTGGTATTCGTTCTCTCACATCATCCACGGGCTCGCGTTTTACGCGATCATTCGGCTGATCTCGCGTAATCGCTGGTCGCTGGGAGCCTGCCTGCTCGTGGCGATCACGGTTGAGGCGTCCTGGGAGGTCATCGAGAATTCCAGCTTCGTGATCAATCGCTATCGCCACACGATGTCGCTGGATTATTACGGCGACAGCATCCTCAACTCAATGTGCGACATCCTCTTTGCGATCGGGGGATTCTTCCTGGCCGCATGGCTGCCGACACGCGTCTCGATCGCATTGGTCGTGGTGATCGAAGTGGGCATGGCGCTCGCCATCCGCGATAATCTCACGCTCAACATCATCATGCTGATCCACCCGTTTCAAGCGATCAAGCATTGGCAGATGGGGGCTTCCTGGCTGCCATTCATCCCTTTGGCAGCCTCTGGCCGATAAGAATTATCGGACCATGCCCAAACGCCCTTATACATTAGTAGATCACCGTCTTTGGCGCGGAATCGTCGGCACGATCGTGTTCGCGTTCTCCATCGCGCCGAGCATCGGTCATGCTCAGGTCAGCCGCGTGCTGCACTCGTTTGATTTCGAAGAGCGGCGCGCCGGCAACGTGGAAGAACTGCCGATGCACTGGACGAAGGTCGATGGGGCGGGATTGCCGCATTATGTGAACGGGCAGCTTGCGACCGATCGCGTGCACGGCGGCGAATACAGCTTCCGCTTCGATCTCAACGGCGGCAGCCTGATCTATCGCTACGGCGAAGGCCAGATTCCCGTCATCCGCGGCGCGCATTATCGCATCGAAGGTTTTTGCCAAACGACCGTTCTGCCCAACGCCCGCGCGCGGATCACGGCATACTGCACCGATCAGGATGGCCATCGCATCGTCGAGTCAGAGCGGCATTCAGAGCTCTATGCCGCCCGGGATGCGAATGAAGGATGGAAGCATCTTGGCATCGAATTGAACAGCGATTTCCCGCAGGCGGCGTGGCTGGTGCTCGAGCTTGAGCTGCTCCAGCCGGCGCAATACGCCGGCGAGACGCTTGGCCAGCGCACCTTGCATGCCCAGGACATTCGCGGGTCGGCGTGGTTTGACGATATCACCGTCGCGCAAGTCCCGCGCGTGCGCTTGGCGACGCAGGTCGCCGGCAATGTCTTCCGGCCCGGCGATGCGCCGCTGCTGGATGTCGCGCTTTCTGATTCGTTCACGCAAGATCTCGTGGCGCAGCTCATCATTCGCGATGCGGATGAGAAGATCGTCTTCCAGCGCAGCGGCGCGCTGGAGATGACCGCCGACCCGAAAACGCCGGCGCAAAAGCACAGCATCATCCGGCTCCCAGAGCTGCGGCCCGGCTGGTATCAGGCGGCCCTCTCGATGACCAGCCAGGGAAAACTGCTGGGCACGCGGGCGTTGGATCTGATTCTGCTGCCCGATGGTTTGCCAGCGACGGCTACCGACCCTCGGTTTGGCATCGATGCAACCTCATTGCCGATCGAAGCGTGGGGAGAGCTTCCCAAAATTCTGCCGCTGCTGTCGGCGGGGCGGGTGAAGCTGGCGGTCTGGAGCGCGTTGGCGGATGTCGAGCAGACTGATCCCGCCGGTTTCGATATATTGCTTGACAATCTACATCGCCTGGGGATCACACCCACCGCTTGTCTTCTGGGCGTTCCTCCCGAGTTGGCGCGCAAGTGGGGTAACGGCTCGTGGGAAAGATTGCTTCGCGCCAATCCGCAGGATTGGCGGCCGCAGCTCGCATATCTGGTGTCGCGCCATGCCAGCCAGCTTGATCGCTGGCAGCTTGGCGCCGATGGATCAGATGCCTTCGTCACCGATCCGAAGATGCGCCAACTCTACGCGCTGTTTTATCGTGAGCTTTCGAATCTGCTGCAGCGCCCGGATCTGGCGATGCCCTGGCCCGCCTGGTACGAGATGAGCGGCGAGCTGCCGGCGACCGTCGCGCTCTCCATCCCTCCCCGCGTGCTGCCCAATCAAGTGCCGCTCTACATGCAGGACATCCGCAAGCACAAGGATCAGAATCTTTCGCTGAGCCTTGAGCCACTCGATACGCAGGCATATGGACGGCTGGTGCAGATTCGCGATCTGGCGCAACGGTTCATCTATGCGCTCAGCGCCGATGCCACGCGCATCGATTTCCAATTGCCTTTTGATGCAGTCCGGGAGGAAGATCAGATCGTCAAGCAGCCGCGCGAGATGCTCATGATCATCCGCACGCTCACCGCCACCCTTGGCGGCACCACCTTCAAGGGCCAGGTGCCGATGGGGGAAGACGTCGAGGCATTTCTCTTCGACCGCAACGGCCAGGGGATCCTGGCGCTCTGGAATCGCGGCAACTCCGCCGACACAAAGCAGCTCGCGCTCAATGTCGGAGCGCACCCGGCGATGATCGATCTGTGGGGAAATGTCACGCCATTGGTTCGGGCGCCCGACGACAAAGCCGCGGGGAAAATGCAGTTGACGCTCGGATCGCTCCCGGTCTTTCTGATCGATATCGATGGCCCCCAGGCGCAGCTTCGCGCCAGCGTTGCGATCGATCAGCCGCTGCTCGAATCCAGCGCCCGTCCGCATACGCGCAAGCTCAAGTTCGTCAATCCATATCCGCAGGCAATCGCCGGCATGCTCAAGCTGAAGGCCCCGGCGGGGTGGACGATCAATCCGCCGACCTTCAGCTTCACCCTGAATTCCGGCGAGACTTTCGATCGCGAGATCAGCATCTCATTTCCCTACAACAGCTTCGCCGGTCCCAAGGCCGTCGATTGCGAATTCCTGCTGCAAAACGACAGCAATAACTTCACCGTCCCCCTGCAGCTTCGCCTTGGCCTCACGGATGTCGGCGTGCAATCGATCGCCCTGCGCAATGGCAACGATCTGATCATCCAGCAGATGATCACCAACTACGGCGAGCAGCCCATCAGCTACAGCGCCTTCGCCCGCCTCCCCGGCCTGGCGCCGGTCGAGCGAATGGTGGCAAATCTTGGCCCCGGCCAGACGATCATGAAGCGCTACGTCTTCAATAACCTGAAGCTGCCACCGGGCGCAAAAGCGCGCGTTGGGCTGAAGGAACTGGACGGCGTGCGGATATTTAATGAGGAAGTGGCGCTGCAATGACGCCGGCACGTACGCGCGATCGGCAAAAAAAGCTGTAAAGGTGACATCCACCTTTTTAAAAGGTGGATGTCACCTTTACAGCTTTCGCCCTAATACTTCTTGTAACGAACATCTCCCAGGTCTTTGGTTTCTCCGGCTTTGATGGTGATGTGCTCGGCGTCGGTGTTGAATTCGTCGCGTCCTTGGGATCCAGTAATTTGATAGGAACGCCCGCCCGGTAAAACCGTCAGTTTGAATCGCCCATCGGCGTCGGTTCCCGTTCCCGGTGTGTCGTAGCTTGCCAGCACCAGCGCGTGCGCCATCGGGAACCCATCGTTGCCGAGTAATCGTCCGGTCATCGTCGCAAGCGGCTCGAGCATGACGGTAAGCTCGCCATTTGGCGCATCGGCCGGCTTGAGCCTCAGCACCTTTCCCAGACGCCGCGGCATATACCACATGATGATGTCGCGCTGCTCATCGGGGCCAAATGCAACCGCATCGAACATAGCAGTTTTCTTATAATCCATCGAGAAGCCCGGATGATCTTTGTAGACGGCAACACCGACCAACGGATTGCTCTGCGGATCGACGACTTTGATGTGAATCGTTATCCCCGGATCAAGCTCAAAATCGACGCGGGTATCGTTCTGCACGTTGTCGGCGATCTCCACGTCCTTCATTGCCGACGGATTGCGCTTGGACGGGTAGGGACGGTATGTGTCGAAATGGTTGCCATTGGGATTGATCGGCGCTTTGATCTTGTCCGCGCCGGTCCCGCACCGGAATGATTGACTGACGCACCAGGCGGAAACGATCGCCTGCCCCGGTGCCGTGACCACGCGATACATTCCCTTCGCATCGCTGACGTAGCGCGTTTCGGGGCCGGGAATGGCGTAGTGGCCGTGAAATTCCGGCAGCTTATCCACATAAAGGTTTGTCACGTACGGCAGGTAGTTGATCCGCGTCCCCTCGACCGGCTCGCCCGTGACGGCGTTGGTAACTTTGCCGGTGATCCACGTGCCGCGATGCAGCTCGAAATCAATCGTGGTGGGGGCGCTCCCCTCCGTATTGGGCAGGGTTGCATCGCGCATGAAGTAGCACTGTTCGTCATTGGGGATGGCGGAGATTTTCTCCACGCCTTTGCGGCGAAGACCTTCGATGCGGTAATGGCCGCTGGCATCGGTGATCGATTTGGCGATGCGGGTCCATTGCGACGGCTGAACGGTAACACCCGCCAGCGGCTGCTTCGTTTGCGCATCGCGCACCGTCCCTTCGACGACGCGGCCTGGCTCGATCACGAACTCGAAACTCGCGCCGTAGACCGTTTTTCGTACTTCGATGTAGTTCTGGAACGAGCGAGAATCGGTCTCCTGCTTGCGCGTGACGACCTCCAGCTCGCTGATCGCCAGGCCATCGCCGCGCACCTGCAGGACGGCGGTGCGATCCTTGCCGATGCCCGTGATCGTGAATTTCCCCTGCTCGTCGGTTTGGATCGGACGATTGCCAGTTACTACAAATCCCGGAAGCTGCGGCCGGCTCGGCCGCGCGAGATACGATAATTCCTCTCCGGTGATGTCCAGCGCGTTGAGCGGCTTGGCTTCGGTGCTGATGCGTTGCAGCTTGATCATGGCCCCCTTTACTGGCCGCCCCTCCAGATCGACGATTCGCCCCTCGATCGGTACATCCTCGGCCGTCAGTTGCAGCACAAGGTTGCCGGAGGAGTCGGTCTGGTCCCATTGGTCCCACGCGGGGGCAAAGCCGGGCGCGACCGCCGCCACGGCGGTGTATCTCCAGAAGGAAACGTCCTCGCCCTTGAAGTGTGACTTGCTGAAGGCGATCTCGAAGCTCCCATCTGCGGCAGCGCGCATTTCCGCCAGCGGCGCATCGAAGCCCCAAGCGTCGCCGACGGCGTAGACCGCAGCCCCCGGCATGGGACGCCCGTCAGGCCCAAGCACGCGCCCTTTAACGTGGACGAGATCATCCGCCGGATCCGCGGCACGCACGGGCGCGACGTTTAAGCCCAGCATGAGAGCAAACCCCACCGCGATAGCGCGCGACCAGACGAATCGGCGGATCATGTTGCACCTCGGATAAGTGACTACAGAAGTATAACAGAGATCACTCCGCCGATGCAAGCAGCAGCGGCGTTCACATCCGTCCGCGCGTTTTTCCCGAACGCCTATGCTGCTTGCAGCGTAGGTCAGGCCGCTGGATTCTCCCGCCCTTACAGCAACCCTCGCAATCTCGTATAGTCTTCCCCCTATGTCATTGGAAGTTGGAATCGTCGGTCTGCCTAACGTTGGCAAAAGCACGCTCTTTAACGCCCTGACTGCCGCGGGGGCGCTGGCGGCTAATTATCCGTTTGCCACCATCGAGCCGAATGTCGGCGTGGTTGCCGTGCCGGACGAGCGGCTGGCTACCATCAACAAATTCATCAAGACGCAGAAGATCGTGCCGGCGGCGCTGCGCGTTGTCGATATCGCCGGCATCGTGCGCGGCGCGAGCACGGGCGAGGGGCTGGGGAACAAATTCCTTTCGCATATCCGCGAAGTCGATGCGATTCTGCACGTCGTCCGCTGCTTTGGCGGCACTGAGATTCTCCACGTCGAAGGCTCCGTCGATCCGATCCGCGATATCGATACGATCGATACGGAATTGGTGCTCGCCGACCTGGAGACGGTCGGCAGCTCGCTGGATAAAGCCGAGCGCACCGCGCGGACCGGCGACAAGGACGCCGCCGCTCGCGCTGAAATCCTGCGGCGGGCCAAGGCGCATGTGAACGACGGCAAACCCGTTCGCCAGCTTCAGTTCAACGCGGATGAGCAGAAGCATCTGAAGTCGCTGGGATTGATCACCGCCAAGAAAGTGCTCTATGTCGCCAACGTCGATGAGAGCGACATTCACGGCGAAGGCCCGCTCACGCAGAAAGTGCGCGAGCGCGCCAAAGCCGAGGGCGGCGTCGTCGTGCCCGTCTGCGGCAAGCTGGAATCAGAGCTTTCAGAACTGGAACCGGACGATCGCAAGGAAATGCTAGAGAGCCTCGGGCTGAAAGAACCAGCGCTGGCGACGCTCACGCGGGAAGCCTATCGGCTCCTGGGCCGTCATAGTTTCTTTACCGTCGGCGAAGATGAAATCCGCGCGTGGGAAATCCCCGTCGGCGCGACTGCCCCGCAGGCAGCGGGCGTTATTCACACAGACTTCGAGAAAGCCTTCATCCGTGCGGAAATCTATACGATCGACGATCTGGCACAATTCAAGACCGAGCAGGCGATTCGAGCCGCCGGAAAACTGCGAACGGAAGGAAAGTCATACGTGATGAAGGATGGTGACATCACGCACTTCCTGCATGGGGCGTGAGATCACTTTTTTCGGGATGCAACAAACGCGGCGTGTTCGGGTGTTGCCAAACCAAGGTTGAGTACTTCAAGCAATCGCGGAACATCACTGCGAAACAGCGCGGCAGCATCCAGCCACAAACCAGGCAGCGATAGCGAACGATGAATGCCATCCGTTCCGGCGGCTAATTCGACGAACCCGGATTTAGGTCCGCCCGGACGAGTGAACCAGACCACGCGCGACTCGCGCACGAGCACTACCAGATATTCGCCCACGCCATAGCGCTCATAATCGCGGCGCTTTTCGTGCAGATCATAAGCAGCGCTTGAAGAAGCAACTTCGCCTACGAATTCTGGCGGTCCCTCAACATATCCGTCTGTCGTCATGCGAGTTTGGCCGCCTTCCAAAAAAAGATAAACATCGGGTTGCGGTTCGCTGTCGGGGCCAAGTATGTCTGTTGCGTTATCCATGACACGGGCGGCGGGCAGATGCGATCGATAAATATTTGCCCACGTTACAAGATCCGCATGTGGCCCTCCATGGTCGGCTTTCAGAGGCGATGGCACGTAGACAACTCCTCCAATCAGTTCAGCGCGGAAGTTCTCCGGCATTGCCTCGTAGCGCGCATGGAAAGTCGGCTGATCCAGATGATCACCCATCTCCAGCGAAGGAATGCTACCGCTGCGCGGTTTACGCGATGACGGCGTGATGGTCGGCAAGGTGCTCATCGGTGCATCAGATTATAGCACAAAAACAGCCGCTACTCTTCCTCCGCCTTCGGCTTATACGCGGCGGCGATTTGCTGCTGCACGTGCGGCGGGACCTGCTCGTAGTGGCTGAATTCCATGACGAAGCTGCCCTGGCCGCCGGTCACGCTTTTTAGTTGCGATTGATATTGCATGACTTCTGCCAGGGGCGCCTGCGCTTTCACTTGCGCCATGCCGCCGGGGAGGATGTCGGTGCCGAGGATGCGGCCTCGCTTGCCGGAGAGATCGCCGGTGATCGTGCCGACGTTGGCTTCGGGGACGGTCACGTCCATTGTGACGACCGGCTCCAGCAACACCGGCTTGGCCTTGATGACGGCGTCTTTGAAGGCGTATTTGCCGGCCGTCTTGAAGGCGACTTCCTTGCTGTCCACGGGATGGTGCTTGCCGTCATAGACGATCACGCGCACATCCTGCAGCGGATAGCCGGCGATCGCGCCCTGATCGAGCAGCTCGCGCACGCCTTTTTCCACCGCGGGAATGTATTGGCCGGGAATGGTGCCGCCGAAGACTTCGTTGACGAACTCAAAGCCCGCGCCGCGGTCCATCGGCTCGATGCGGAGGAAAACTTCGCCGAACTGGCCGGAGCCGCCGGTTTGCTTTTTGTGGCGATGATGTCCTTCGGCCTTGCCTGAAATGGTTTCGCGATAGGCAATTTTGGGCGGCTTGGTGTCAACGTGAAGGCCGCGGTGTTTTAGCTTTTCAAGGACCAGCCGCAGGTGCATCTCGCCCAGGCCATTGATGACCATCTCATGCGTCTGACGATCGACGTGGTATTTGAAGGTCGGATCTTCCTCGGCGATTTTCGCCAGCGCGCCGGAGATTTTTTGCTCGTCGCCGCGCGTGGTGGGGGTGACCGCCAGGCCGAACATCGGCGTCGGAAAGATATTGGTCTTCAGATGAACCGTGTCGAGTGCGTGATCATCGTGCAGCACGACGTTCGCGTGGATTTCGTCGATCTTTGCCACCGCGCCGATATCGCCGGCGATGATCTGATCCGCCTCCTTATGTTCCTTTCCTTGCAAATGGAACACATGCGAGAGCTTGATCGATTTCTTGGAATGGCCGAGGAATACCTGGCTTTGCCCGGAGCATTTTCCCTGATGCACGCGGAAGACCGCGAGCTTGCCGACGAATGGGTCGGTCGTCACCTTGAACACATGCGCCAGCAGCGGGCGGCTCGGGTCCTGGTTGTACGGGAACGGTTTTTCGTCGGCGCCTTCGCCATATAAGAACGGCTGCGGATTTCCTTCCAGCGGGCTGGGAAAGTGCCGCGCTATTGCATCGAGCAATTCGGCAAGGCCAACGCCATTCTTCGCATCCGTGAACAGAATCGGGATGACATGCCCTTCGTCCATCGCCTTCTCGAAGGGGGCGTGCAGCGCTTCATAATTTGGCTCTTCGCCGCCGAGATATTTCTCCATCAGATTTTCGTCCATCTCGACGATCTGATCGAGCATGGCGGCGTGGCAGCGCTTGACGGTATCAAAATCCGACTCGCCCTCGTTGTTCAGCAAGCATTCGACAACCGATTTTCCCCCGCCAGCGGGGAGATTGATCGGCAGGCACTCGGGGCCGAAGGTTTCGCGAATCCGCTCGACCAGCGATTCCAGATCGACCTCCGGCATGTCAATTTTGTTGACGATGATGGCGCGCGGCAGATTGTGGTCCTTGGCCGCCTCGAGTATTCGCCGCGTTCCCACTTCGATGCCGCTCTGCGCGTTGACGACGATCGCCACCGTCTCAACAGCCGGCAGACAGCCGATCGCCTGGCCGATCAGATCGGGCGTGCCCGGCGTGTCCAGCAGATTGATCCGCTTGCCCTGATAATCGACATGCAGGACCGCCGAGTAAATCGAATGCTTGTGCTCCTTCTCTTCCTTTTCAAAGTCACTGAAGCTGCTGCCATCGGTGACCGACCCTTTGCGGGTGACGGTGCCGCTGGCATAGAGCAGGGCATCGGCGAGGGTCGTCTTTCCCGAGCCGGCATGGCCCGCCAGCAAAACATTGCGAATGTCCGCGGTCGTATAGTTTGGCATGAAGTGAGGCTCCTCGGCAGGGCAGTATAAACGGTTGCGGGGATGCGACAAGGTGGTATTTCCAGCAACTGTTGGCCGGAGAGAATGAGTTGCCAGTTGCTAGTTGGTGGTGAATGCCAACGTATTCTTCCTTGACTGACAACTGGCAACTGACAACTTATGCATGTCCCCTTGAAATTAAGACACTACGACTTAATATAAAGTCGTAAGGTCTTTAAAAGGATTCGATGCCGCGTGAATCGCAGGACGTAACCGAGGCCGAGCTGGAGCTGCTGCGCGTGCTCTGGGAGCAGGGCAAGTGCTCGACCCGCCAGCTCACCGACGCGCTGCACCCGCGCGCCCAGGCGGCGCAATATGCGACCGTGCAAAAGCAGCTCGAGCGCCTTGAGGCCAAGGGATTCGTTCATCGAGATCGCTCGCTGTTCGTCCATACATTCACGGCGGCGGTCGATCGCGATGAATTGATCGGCCGCCAGCTTCGCGCGGTCGCCCGCAAACTGTGCGGCGGATCGCTGGGGCCACTACTGACTCATCTGGTTCAAGGCCGCGCGCTCAGCGCGAAGGAACGCGCAATGCTTCGCGAGATGATTGAGAGCACGAATGCAGCCGAGCCGTCGGCGAAGCGATCGAGGTAGCGATGCAGAGTCTCCTGCAAATTGGGCTGGCGAATGCAGTCATCGCGACGCCCGCCGCGCTCGCGGCATGGCTGCTCGGACGGCTCATCCGCCGACCCGCGCTCGCTCACGCGCTCTGGGTCCTCGTGCTGATCAAGCTGCTGACGCCGCCGATCATTCAAATACCTTTTGCAATTCTTCCCAGCGCAGGCAATGAAATTAAAGCGATCGAGCATCCTGCAGCGGTCCTTCCAAACAATTCCTACTTCGACAATGCGATCAGCAGTAAGCTTGCGACTGAAACGTCAACCGATGTACGAGAGGGGCACCTGGCCAATCCAACTCAAGCCAAGCCAATCGAAAAGCCCAGTAAATGGCGCCGGGACTTTCACCATTCGAATATCACAAGCCTGCTCGGCATCCTCTGGCTCACTGGCTCCGTCCTCTGCGGCGCCATCATCCTCGCCAGGATGTTTCGCTTCGAGCGGCTGCTTCGCTTCGTGACGCCGGCTCCGTCGGAAATCAACGATCGCATTGGCCAGCTTTCCCGACGAATCCGATTGAGGCAAATGCCCGATGCATATCTTGTCCCCGGCGCGGTCTGTCCGATGCTCTGGTGCGGGATGGGCCGTCCAAGGCTTTTGCTTCCGGCGTCGTTTTGGGCGGGGCTCAATCCGCAACAGCGCGACACCGTGCTGCTTCATGAGCTTGCCCATCTCCGCCGGCGCGATCATTGGGTGCGCTGGCTCGAGGCGGCGGCAACAACCGCCTTCTGGTGGTTCCCCATCTGCTGGTGGGCGCGCTACGAACTGCGCGAGGCCGAAGAGCAATGTTGCGATGCGTGGGTGGTCCGCGTCTTGCCGCGATCGTTCCACGAATATGCCGCCGCCCTGATCGAGGCTGCCGAATTTGTGCATTGGCAAGCGCGCATGCCGCTTCTGGCCAGTGGCACCAGCCAGTTCACCCACCTCAAACGCCGACTCATGCTGATGAAGCGCGGCAACGTGCCGCAATCTTTGCGTCTCTCCGGAATATGCGCAGCGATTGGATTCGGCATGCTCGTGCTGCCCGCCACTCCGATTGCGGCGCGGGCGACGACAGCGAACCCACCCGCGCGCCCGCCGCAAGATCATCATGACAATGCAATGGCGCCTCGAGCCAGTTCAATGCCCGTTCCCGCGACGGCCAGAGACGACGATTCTCCGCAAAAACGGCTCGATGACATCGAGAGCCGCGCCAATCAAATGCTTTTGGAGCTGCGCGAGCTGCGGAAGCAATGGCACGAGCAGTCGCCTCAAGATGGCGGCGTGCAACAACGATGAAATTCTTTTTCGATAGAGGAGTAACCTATGACCACGATCTCTGGATTATCAGCCACGCGATGCCTGCTTCAGATTGCGTTTGCAGCCGTCCTGCTTCCCGCTACGTGCGCTTGGGCGCAATCGCCGGCGACCGAGGCGGCGAAGGACGCGCCCGCCGCTAAAACGCAGATGGTGATCTTCCACCTGCGATCGGCACCCGCGGCCACCACGGCCAAAATCCTGATCCAGATTATGGGCAATTCCAATCCGCCAAAGGATAAAGGCGGGCCGACAGTTGTTGTTGATGATCGCACCAACAGCATTCTCATTTCTGGCACGTCTGAGCAAGTGCTTGTCGCTGAGCAATTCTTACTGAAGCTCGACACCTCCACTCAGGAGATGGATCGCGACGCCGTCATTGAGAAGCGGCTCGATCAACTCGAGCAGCAATTGCAAACGCTGCTCTCCGATCTCAAATCTCTGCGCGAACAGTTAAAGCCCGCAACGCAGCCGGACGGCAAGAGCAATCCTGGTGCTACTTCTCGGTGAGAAACGCCTGATGCCAGTTGGTCCACTCGGCCCATGTGCCGGCGGGTGTCGCTTCGCGGAGCCGACAGACGTAGGTCGATGAGCCGGCGAGTTGTTTCGACGATAGGTCCGCCAGGAATTCACCGCTCTCCGCATCGACGGTAACACGTGTCGGGCCGGTGATCGATTTGGAGCGCCAAACGGTTATCGCTTCATTACCGGCCATGGCAAGCTCAGCTTGCCATGCCAGTGGGGGGTCGGAGTTCTGCGACCGGATCAGCACTGGATTTCGCGGGCAGGTCACTGGCCCAATCGGCTTTGTCGACACCACGAAATTATCGATCCATCGTTTCTGATCCACCGGCGATCCCTGATTCCAATAGGCTTCGAGATAGACGGCATTGATTCCATGCCCCGTGTAATTGCCGCGCCAATTCAGGCGCTCGCGCTGGGTGGCGAGTTTGCCGTCGATCCATAGCTTGTTGATGCCGTCCTTCTCGCCGGGTGTGTTGAGCTTTGCGTACGCTTCGACGCACACCCACCAGCCGCCTTCTTTGGGGCTGCTGAATTGAAATTCGGAAGATGGCTTGTTCCCCAGCCAATGAAGATTGGCGAAATCGTTGTAGCGCGTGGTGACGATGCGATCGCCGACAACGCCGCTGGCGGGATCGAGCGTGAGCGAATCGCCTTGGCCGCTCCAGACGTGCGCGATCATCGCCTGCGTCCAGCGGTCAGACGTCAGACTCGTAGCGCGGCTCAGCTTCGCTTCGCCGCCGCCGATCCAGTTGGGCTGATGCTTGACGTAAATGCGCCAGTAGATCTCGTCAAACTTTTCCCCGCGACGGACGACATTTCGGTGGTCGGGAGAATCACCGAAAAAGATTTTTCGATTGCCGATGCCCTGGCTGCCTTTTGGGTAATTGCACAACAACGATTTGCCTGAGCCGCCCAATGATTCGCCTGAGTCGAGCTCACCCTGTTTCTCGCCGTATGGCTTCTCCGGGCCGTTGAAGTCGTCGTACCAGATCGTCGCTGGATCGCTTTCCTGCGGCTGATGGGCAGATGGGACAACAGATTCAATGTGCAATGGTGGGGCGTCAGCAGCGCTCGCCCTGCACGGAATGCCGAGGACGCAAAGCAGAGCAATTATCCGCCATAAACGCATGGGCAACATGTTCACCTTCCGAGCTTCAGACGGCGATTTCGCCGATCATCATGCTGAGGCCAATCGATAACCAGCCGCTCCGGTTGAAAACGCAGGTCGTCCTCCAGCGTATTGGTATTAGATGCTATGATATCGCAATGAGCCGAACGAGGGGTATCAGGTTGGGGCGGTCCACGAGGGTGGGATTCGCGGTGAAGAATCAATCGACTCATGGGCCAGTGAGCGTTAGTTCGGTTTTCCGCTCGTAATGAAACGACAGTGGTGCTGAAACGAAAGTCGTGCCATGCGAAAATACCGCGGCTGTCAACCACGTTGGCCATCTCTCGCTCGCCGCGCGGTTGTTCATGCCTTGGAATCGCGGCTGATGCTTTCGGCTGATCCCTCTGTCGCGACGCCGGTCGCGTCGTTTCCCGCGGGAGAGTCGCCGATTGGCCCGGTGGTGTTTGATGCGGCCGGCGATATGTTCGGAGTCGTCGCGGGCGGCGGCGGGGCCGATGAGCATGTCTATGAGGTCGCTGCCGAATCCGCAACAATCGCGAACATTGCGACGCTTACCTCGGTGAATCAAAGTCGGCCGACGGGACGACTGACAATCGATTCGGTGGGAAACTTATTTGCCGTCAGCCCTTCTGGTGGAACGAACGGCGACGGCATGATCTACAAGATCGCCGCCGGCTCGCATGCGGTGACGACCTACAGCTTTGACGGAAGCAACGGGAGCCAGCCCGACGAACAATTGGCCGTCGATGCATCGGACAATATTTTTGGGGCTGCGTCTCTGGGCGGGCAGTTCGGGCTGGGCGCGGTGTTTGAAATCGCCCATGGCTCCGACGCCCTTACGCCGATTGTCAGTTTTGATGGGATTAATGGCGGCCGGCCTTTTGGTATCGTCCTCGGCCCCGGCGGCAATCTGTACGGCGCCGACTCCGCCTTATCTGCACCCACGTTCTTCGAGGTGGCTCACGGTTCTCATACCATCAGTACGCCGCTTGCTAAAAGTCCATACCGCGATCTCTATTTCGGCGCCGGATCGGAAATCACGATGGACGCGTCCGGCAATATCTTCGGAGCCACCGACCCCTACACGCCGGTCATTGGCCCCCATAACGAAACCGCGCCCGCCACCGCCTCCTTGTTCGCGCTGAATCTGGATGGCCGTGCAAGCAGTTTTGATTACGAGGTGGATAACAATCCAATCCTCACTCCCTTTTTGCTCGATGCCCACGGAAATCTCGTCGGATCGACCGCTGGCGGGAGCGTTTTTGTGTGGAGCAAAGGGTTCGGTCAAGACAACTACAATGTCATCGGCGGCGAAGCTGGATCGGTGGGTGTGGCCCTCGCTCCCGGTGGCGATCTAATTCAAGCAACATCACTCGGCGGCACCAATGATTCGGGCGAGATCGTCCGGATCACGCATGATTCCGTACCGCCAGCTGCCGTAATTTCCGCACCAAATATTTCTTTGGTCGGCGGCCAGACGTTTAATATCACGGTTGACTACCACGACAACTTGGCGCTAAACGTCGCGCTGGCAGGGGCAAAGGGAAGCATCAATGTTGCGGGGCCCGACGGTCGGCCATTGGCTGTCCTCTCGACTTCCGGGAAACCGTTCCCGATTGACTACGCCAACGATAATCAGGACGAGTCGGTGACCTATACGGTCGCGGCTCCCCACGGGCAGTGGACAGCGGCCGACAACGGAAAGTACACGGTTTCGATTCCACCGGATGCCGTCAGCGACATTTGGGGAAATCCCGCTTCCGCTTCGGCCACCTTCTCGTTCGTCTATCCTCCGACGACGGAGATATACGCCCCTGATGTCGCGATGCCCGGCGGCACGGTTGAGCCGGTGACGGTCGTCTATCATGGCAATGGTTCACCGATCGATCCTCGCTCGCTGGGCGCTGCGAACATCACCGTATCAAATGAAGCCGGCACCGCGTTGGCCGTCGGCCAACCAACTTTCACCGCCGATGGCAACGATTTGACAGCCACATATCCCGTCACACCGCCGGGCGGCTTATGGAGCTTGGAAGATCAGGGGAATTACAGCGTCGGTGTGGTTGGGGGTTCGGTCGCCAGCAGGGCGGGCGGCGTCGTCGCCGCCGGCGTCGGTTCCTTTATATTCAATATCGCGGAGGATCCGTCCTTCGGCGCCATCATTCCCGGCGGCCAAACGCGTATGGGCGTGGTTTCCCCCGGCTTCCACACGACTGATGTGATCCCCGAGCCGGACGGGAGCGTTCTGGTTGCCGGCTATCGATCGGATGGAGACGTTGACGTGTCGCTGCGCGGCGTGATCGAGCGGCTCACCCCCGACGGAGCAATTGATCCCACCTTCAATGGGGGAAACGCGGTGCTCACTCCGCCGCCCGACAGCAACAATTCCAATTTTGATTTCTTTACGACGGCTGCCGTCCAGAGCGATGGAAAGATCGTCGTGTTCGGCGGCGCCTATGACGGAACGAGCCTGCTGGTGGCGCGGCTGAATGCGGACGGCTCGCCCGACAGCGGGTTTGCCAATGCCGGATTTGAAATCATCAACCTCGACTCGGTACCCAGTTTCTCGACCGTGGGACCATACCAGGCGCCGACCGCCGCTACTGTCGAATCCAACGGCGATATTCTGGTCGCCGGCGGGGGCTTCTTTATTCGATTCAGCGCGTCCGGAGCGATCGTGAACCGGTCATCCGGCTCGCTGCCTCCGCTGCCGACTCAACTGGTTCCACTGCCTGACGGAAAAGTGCTCGACGTTTCATTTAATTTTTCCGGCGTGGATGGCGTAGCACTCACGCGGCTGAAAGCGGACGGCACCATCGATTCGACATTCAACGGCGGGACGGTTGTCACGCCGCTCAATGGCAATCCACCGAACCAGGCGTTTGCATCAGCCCCGTGGTACGACGCCGCAACCACAATGCCGGGTGTCGCGTTGCAGCCCGACGGCCAGATCCTCGTCAGCGGGCCCGCGCCGGGCGGGGGACTTGGCGCTGTCCGCCTGAACGCCGACGGGCATCTTGATCTGGCTTTCGGCGTCAACGGGCTCGCAGTGGCGACGTTCAACGCCGCAACCGATGTCGGCGATCGCATCTCGGTGAACGGGGCGACCGGCCAGTTCGTTCTCATTGGGAATACTTTCAGCACAGCAAATGATGTGGGAGAGTTTTCGATCGTGGTGGCTGCGTTCAACTCCGACGGTACGCCGGACGTAGCCTTCGGCTCGGCGGGGACAGTGGAACTGCCCGCCCCGGCGCCCGCCCCAAATCCCAGCGCGGTGAACGCCGCTGTCTATCCTGCTAATGGCGGACCCAATGCCGCCCCCGAAATCTTCGGCGGCTTTGAGGCCGATGGAGCCGTGCTGGTGGGGGCGAGCCAGGACAATTCCACCGGTATCCGGCGGCTCCAGGCGTTCTCGATCGAACATGCGCCCCCCGTACCGCCGGGTTCCCCTCCGGCGCAACCGCCGGCATCGTCGCCATCGCTCACCACACCCGCGCCCGTAACCCCGCAGCTATCGATCGTTCCCTCCACCAACGCCGACGCAACCGCGCTGCCGGTTGACGCCCAAACGCTCGAGCAGATCGATTCGGGCGACCGCCAGGGTGTCGAGTTGGATATGAAGCACATGCGGCGGATGATGGGTGGACGGCTTTCGAAGGCAGTCCGGTCGGAACTAAAACGGACCCTGGTCGCCGCCCGGCAATTCCTCGTGCGGCCCAAAAATCTCCTCCATCAGGCGGCGTCTGAGTTACGTCATCATGATTTCATGGCCGCCCGCCAGACACTGAGTGTCGTCGCCGCAATCCCCGATCTCAGTACCGGCGATGAGGCGCGGCTCGTGAAAGAGCAAGCCGCACTTGCGGATAACTAAGGAACTTTTCCGGACCGAGGACGTGAACTATACAATCGCGTTGCTCACCCACGTGGTCTTCTGCAACCCCTGCACCGAATAACCCAATGAAAAGACGATTTTGCCGTTGATATACGCGCCGACGGGCGCGAGGCGCGGGCCGGGCATGGAGGTGATTGGCGTCCAGGTGTTGGCGGTGGGGTCGTATTCCAGGGTGCTGGAGAGGATTACGCCGCCGGTTCCTTCGCCGGCCATGACGATGATGTGGCTGCCGGTGGAAATCGCCGCCATGTGCGAGCGGCCGGCGGGGAGGTCGGCCACGTGTGCCCATTGATTGGGATTACTCGGATCCCAATACACCAGAACATCGGGGTCGGGAATCTTGTCGTCGATTCCTTCCTGCCCGCCGATCGCGTAGATGCGATCGTTGAGCACGACCGCCGCCAAGTGGTTGCGCGTGAAGGGCATCGGCGTCGCCGCCGTCCAGGTGGGGTGGGCGTCGTTCAGATTCAGGATCCAGTGCTCGGTATGGCCGACGCGGCTCAGATCGACGCCGCCGAAGAAATGCAATTGCCCATCGAGATAGACCATCGCGCCCGCGCCGCGCGGCGAGGGTAACGCGATGAACGAGCTATAGGTATTGGTCTGAGGATCGTAGCGCCAGACATTCGTGGTGGCGAAAGTCTGCTGCTTGGTGGTGAGATTGGTGACGTATCCGCCGGCGATGTAGACGTATCGCCCGTCGGTCGCCACGCCCATATGCGTGAGCGCCTGCGGCAGATTCGCGATGTGCGCCCATGTGTTGGCGGCGGCATCGTAGACGTAGGCGTGATTGGTCCCGGTGAAGGCGGGGGACGTAATGTTGTATCCGCCGAACACGTACAGCTTCCCATTGAGGCTCGCCGATTGTGCCTCGGCAAGCCCTTCGGGCGCGGCGGCGACAGTTGTCCAGGCAAGCCCCGACTCTGCCACCTGTACAAGCTTGAACGAATCGAAATTCCCGACCGCTTTGGCGGCGGTCGCCTTATCCAAAAATACCCGCATGATCTGCGTGCCGGCATTAAGCGTGAACGTCCCGCTCATCACGGTCTGATAGGTCTGCCAATCGCCGGTATTGGGGACATTGATCGTGCCGGTCTGATTGGCGCCGCCGACATTGACGTGAAACGCGCCGCCGGAAGCGGTGTTGGCGACTCGCGCCTGCAGCTGATAAGTGCCTGCTTTTACGATATTCACCGTATAAGTGAGCCATTCCCCGACGGCGGTGTATCCGATGTCGTAACCATTGCTGCCGCCCGCCTGAACATCGACGGCGGTCTTTCGATACGCGCTCCCGCCGGCGCCAAGATCGGTTGATGTGGTGTCGTGAAAGGCGACCCCCTCGCCGCCGTTGTCGAAGTCTTCGGCTTCGATCGTCTGATTGGCGACAAACGGAGCCCCATGAAATGGCGTCGAACTCAGAAGCCGGCGCGATTCCAAAGTCTGAACGACAGCGTTTTGACGGTATTTGCGACGAGAACGAATGAGACCCTCCTGAATTTCTGACCCTCCAGTCTACCTCAGGATTCTCTGGATGCAGGTACGTCGGACACGACGGAGCTGGGAGGCAGACAAGGCAGGATTAGGATTAGGTTGAAGATTAGGATTATGAATGGGATTAAGAGCAAGAGAAAATTAGGAGTAGGAATGGAACAGGCTCCTAACGCGCTTCCTCCTAATCTTAATCTAAATCTTGCTCCTAATCCTCTTCATAATCCTAATCGTAATCTTAATCCCAATCCCCGCATTTTAACGCGGCCGCCTCACGCAGGAACGTTCGATATTCGCGGGGTTCGGCCAACAATTTCCGGAGCGCGCTCAAGCGCAACTTGCGAGACTGCATCACCTCAGACCTCCTCGTCTATTTTAGCATGCAACATTCCGATGCCCGCTCCGACTACCGAGAACTAACCCGGGAGATGTCGGATGCGCAAACTCTTGGTTCTCGCGATCGGCCTAAGTCTGCTCACTGGTATCTTTATATTCGACACAATTCGAATTCGCGCCGAAGTTACGGCAGCTATCGACACATCGCCCGTCACCAGCCTGCTCACCGTCGCTCAGCAGCAGGCGGATTTTGATTTAATGCGCGCTGCCCTGGAAGAAGCGCACGGCGGCATTTACCGGTATTCCAGCAAGGCGCAGATGGATCGGGGGTTTGCCGAGCAGCGGGCGAAGTTGAATCGGCCGATGACGAAGATCGAATTCCGCATGCTGCTCAGCGAAACCGTCGCGCTGCTGCGCTGCGGGCATACGAGCGTCGATGCCGACGAGCAATTCAGCAAGGCGATCAAAGCGATTCCCATGTTTCCGCTGCGCGTGCGCGCGGAGGATGATAGGCTGGTCGTCCTTTTCAACGACACCGCGGACGATCAGACGATTCGGCCGGGGATGGCGGTATTGAGCATCAATGGGCACAACGTGAATGATGTTCTGGCGCGCATCTGGCCGCTGGAATCCGCCGACGGCGATATCGAGGTCGGCAAGAAGATGCACATTCCCGGCTCGTTTGCGATGTATTACTGGGCGCTGGTTGAGAAGACCGACACGTTTGTCATTCGCGCGAAGGATCAGAGCGGGCGGATCGTGACGGCCACGCTTGCTGGCGTGAGCCGCGATGATTGGGCGAAGAACCACAATCCGGTGAACGCCGCGCTGCTGGCGAATTTCGCCAAATACAATTGGGGAGAGGGAAATCTGGCGTTGCGATTTGTCGACGATCCGAAGATCGCCGAGATGCGCGTTCGGCTTTTCATCGGCGACGATTTTCCCAAATGGATGGCCGACACATTCAAGACGCTTCGCGACAAAGGCACGCAATCGCTGATCATCGATCTGCGCAACAACGGCGGCGGCGAGGATGCCTACGGCGCGCTGCTTGTCTCCTATCTGACCGATAAGCCGTTCCGGTATTTCGATCACATCAGCATGCGGACGATCTCGCCGACGTTTAAGGAACATATCGATTGGAACCCGGAGGCCGACCGCATCCTGCGCGAGGGAACAACCGTTGATCCGGCCGGCGGGCATCTCGTGACTGATGGGCTTCATCATCAGTTGGCGGAGCAATCGCCGGCTGCGGTGCCGTTCCTGGGCCCGGTGTTTGTTCTCACTGACGGCGGCACCTTCTCCACCGCCGCCGATTTCTGCGCGATCGCTCATCATCTCAAGCGCGCAACGTTCATAGGCGAAGAAACCGGCGGCGGCTACCAGGGCAACAACAGTGGTCTTGAGGTGAGCCTGAAACTTCCCAATTCGCAATTCGAAGTCCACCTGCCGATGTACGAGTATTGGAACGCGGTTTCGCCGGACCAGTTTCCGCGGCGCGGGACGATTCCGGATCATCGGGCGGAAATGAAAGTGGCGGATTTGCTGGATGGAAGGGATACGGGTTTGGAACTTGCGGAGCGCCTGGCGCGTGAAAACGCAAAGTGACGCGCGGGGTATTTCCGCAGAAGACCCGGCTTGCCGCTTCGCGAGCCTGTGGTGCAATTATCCAGTCTTCGTAGGGCGCTCTAGCGCACCTTACGAAGCCCAGAACCCTCTCCCCTGTACTCAGGGGAGAGGGCAGGGTGAGGGGACGACGTGCCGCGATATGGCGCCGTTCGCAAGTCCACACGTCCGTCCCCTCACCCCGACCCTCTCCCCCGAGTACAGGGGAGAGGGAGCAGGACCCGGCTTGCCGCTTCGCGGACGTCCGGCGCAGTCTACCAAGTCTGCACCGCGAGAATTCGTTGGGCAGCGCCCTCAGCTTCCCGCTCCTTTCCCGCAACACCCCCCGCGAATATAGTTGTCTCCCGGCGAAGGTGATCTTCAATCTCTGGGAGACACATCATGTCAATTCGTTCGATTCCGATCGCGTCAGTAATCGCGATGTTTGCGGTACTTCTACCGGCCAGTTCAACCCGCGCGGCGGACCCTGTGCCGCATGTGGAATCCAAATACAGCGCGGCGGAGCTGGATAAAGTGGAGAACACGCCGCCGCCGGGGTTTGTAGCGCTTTTCAATGGGAAGGATTTGACCGGCTGGAAGGGATTGCTCAAGGCACCGCTGGACAATCCGGCGCGGCGGGCGAACCTTTCTCCCGAAGCACGCCAGGCGGCCCAGCAAGAAGCCGACAAGAACATGGCGGCGCACTGGAAGGTCGAGAATGGCATTATCATTTACGACGGGAACAAGGGCCGCAGCCTCTGCACGACCAAGGATTACGGCGATTTTGAAATGTGGGTCGATTGGAAAATCGAAGCCGGCGGCGACAGCGGAATCTATCTGCGCGGCTCGCCGCAGGTGCAGATCTGGGACCCGGCGAACAAACCGGCCGGCGGTGTCAACTCCGGCGGGTTGTACAATAATCAGAAAGGCCCGCACGACCCCACCGCCGCCGCCGACCGGCCGGTGGGGCAGTGGAACCGATTTCAGATCATCATGATCGGCGACAAAGTCACCGTCTTCCTCAACGGCAACAAGGTTGTCGATAACGTTGTCCTGGAAAACTACTGGGAGCGGAACAAGCCGATCTATCCGACGGGGCAGATCGAATTGCAGGATCACAATAGCCGGCTGGAGTTTAAGAATATTTACATTCGGGAGATAACTTCTCCCTCTCCCCTGAAGGGCAGAGGGCAGGGGTGATCTGCTCCCTCTCCCCTCAGGGGAGAGGGCTGGGGTGAGGGGTGGCATGCTTGGATTTGCGAATGGCACGCAGCGCGATTGGCAGCGGAAGACGGCGGGATAAATCCCGCCCTACGTTGCGCCGTCATGTAGGGCGGGATTTATCCCGCCGCTCCTGTTTTGTAGCGTGGGTGTACTCGCCCACCAGTTGTCGGCCGTGGTGGGCGAGTACGCCCACCCTACAGTGCTCGCGAATCGCGCCATATCGCGACACGCTGTCCCCTCACCCTGCCCTCTCCCCTGAGTACAGGGGAGAGGGTTCTAAGGGCGCAAGCTCCCGGCTCAACCGCGCGAACGGGCCAGATGCTTCGGAGTACCTCAGCATGACGGCTCTTGGCAGTGGTAATGTTGTTTGTCCTTAAGGTGCCTCGACCAGCTGCCGCGCGAAGGAACGTGAAAAAATGATTGAGCGAATAACTTTGACAATCGGCATGATCGTGTGCGGAATTTCGATCCTGCTGTTTGTGACCGGTCAGGCCCGCGCGGCGGACGAAGTGACGCAAGTCGCGCTCGTCGGCTCCGCGCATATTCACACGCCGGACTTTGCCGCTCGGCTGATCAAGCGCACCGATGTGAAGGTGAAGAGCGTTTGGGATCGCGATCCGGCGCTGGCGGCTCAGTATGCGAAGCAGCTTAACGCGGCAGTTGTCAGCGATGTGAATGTGATCTGGAATGACCCGACGATCAAAGCCGTCATTATTTGCTCGCAGACCAATCAGCATCTTGAACTGGTCACGGCGGCGGCTCGCGCGAAGAAGCAGATTTACGCGGAGAAGCCGCTGGGGATGGGCGCTGCCGACGCGTACGCGATGGCTCGGGCGATCGATGATGCCGGGCTGCTTTTTCAGACCGGCTACTTCATGCGCGGCGATCCGAAGCTGCAATTCCTCAAAGAGCAGATGCAGAAGGGCGCGTTCGGCAAAATCACGCGCATCCGCGGCTCCAACGCGCATAACGGGGCGCTCGCCGGCTGGTTCGACAAGGAATACCGCTGGATGGCCGACCCCAAGCAATCAGGCGTCGGCGGTTACGGTGATCTGGGAACGCACGCGCTCGATCTCATGCTATGGCTCATGAACGAGCCGGTTGTTCGCGTGACCGCGACAACGTCACCTGGCACCGCCCGCTACGAAAACTGCGACGAGCTGGGCGAAGGCATTCTGATCTTCAAAGGCGGCACGATCGGCACGCTGGCGGCGGGGTGGGATGATGTGGCTAATCCGGTGACGCTGGAAATCGCCGGCACGGAAGGGCACGCCGTCATCATGAACGATCAGCTTTATTTCCAGACGAAGAAAGTCGCCGGCGCGACGGGGAAGGAGCCGTGGAAGGATCTGCCGCAGAAACAGGCGCATCCATTCGATCTGTTTCTCGATGCGGTGGTCGGAAAGGGAACCGCCGGCATCATCGGCGCAGACGAGGCGGCATATCGCGCGGCCGTCATGGACGCACTCTATCAGGGAGCGAAGGGACAGAAGTGGGCGGATGTGCAGCAGCCGACGAAGTGATGATGAGCATGGCCTCAAATAGTTTCCTCACAATCGCGGCGCGCGCGCTTAAAAGGGTCGGCTGCGCTCTGCTAAATCCGAGACAGGTTCTTCAACGAAATCGGGGGGAGAAGATGGCCGTCTTCGGTGCGCCCCCGAAGCACGAAAACGGCGGGCAGTGCCCGCCCTACGAATATGTGCGGCGCGTAGGGCGGGCACTGCCCGCCGCGGTTTCGCGACAGGTACTCGCAAGCCTCTGGCCCGCTCGCGCGAGTAAGCCAGATGCTTCGGAGTACCTCAGCATGACAGTCTTCCACCGTTGTGGACGAGAAACGGCGCGGCCCAAAGCATCTTTCATTGAACTGGCGATGGCGGGATTCCTTATTTCATTGAGCGCATCGTCTCGTCTATTCGCCCAAACCAAGCCAGCCGACTTACCCAAAGACTGGCCCGCCTTTCACGCCGGCGGGGCGTTGCGCGGCGTGGCGCAGCCGATCGGCGCGCCGCCGATGAAACTGCGATGGACCTTTCGCACCAGCGAGAACCTTCCGGCGACCGCGCCGAGTAGCACGCAACCCGCGCCGCAGGCGGGGCGGTTTGAAGGGTCGGCGGCCATCTCCAATGGAACGGTCTACATCGCGGACACCGCAGGGCTGTTGCATGCGATCGATCTGAAGACCGGCAAACGCAAATGGGTTTACCCGGCGATCGACGGGGAAGGATTTGAAACGACGCCGCTCGTGATGGATGGAAAAGTTTTCATCGGCGATCTGGGCGGCATTTTTCACGCCGTCGCGGCTAGCGATGGCCACAAGCTCTGGACCTTTGACAGCGCCTCGACCATCCACTCCTCGGCCAACGCGATCGGAAATCGGATCGTCTTCGGTGACGACGGCGCCGACATCTTCTGTATCGACGCCAACACCGGCGCCAAGCTCTGGGAGGAAAAGGCCGGCGATCGCGTCAACGGCGCCCCGGCGATCGTTGATGGGGCGGCGCTGGTTTCCGGATGCGATGCGCAGCTTCGCGGCATCGGCCTGGCCGATGGGAAGGAAATGTACGCCGTTGATCTGGGCGCGCTCTGCCCCGGCTCGGCGGCGATCTCCAACAATCGCATCGTCATGGGCACCGACGGCGGCCGCGTTGTCTGCCTGACAGCCGACAAACGCCAGCAGGCGTGGCTGTTTGAAAGCGTCGAGAATCGCGCGATGGTCTATTCCTCGCCGGCGATCGCCGACGGAATCGTCGTCGTCGGCGCCCGCGACCGGAACGTCTACGGCTTGGAACTATCGAGCGGCAAAAAGATCTGGTCATTCCCCACCCGCGGCGAAGTCGATTCATCCCCCGCCATCAGCGGCGGCCGCGTTTATGTCGGAAGCAAAGACCGCAAGCTCTACGTGCTCGACTTGAAAACCGGCGCGAAAATCTGGGAATTCTCCGCCTCGCGCGCGATCACCGGATCGCCGGCCATTGCGGAGGGCGTCGCGGTGGTGGGGGACACGTCGGGGACGCTGTATTGCCTGGAGCCGGAAAAGTAGGGCGGGATTTATCCCGCCGAATCCTGCCGCGCATTCTCCCTCTCCCCTGTACTCAGGGGAGAGGGTTGGGGTGAGGGGACGAACGCGTCAATCTTGCGAACCGCGCCATTTTGCGGCCGGCTGTCCCCTCACCCTGCCCTCTCCCCTGAGTACGACTCGACTGAGCTCGTCGAAGTCAGGGGAGAGGGTTCTCAGAGGGTCGACTCCTGGGGGAGGGCCCCTTCCGCAAACGCTGCAATCAACGAAACGTATTTCAGATGAGCCATCACTTCGGAGGTCCCTTGGTGCGTAACAGAAATAGATTCCACGTGTGCATGTTCATCGTGTTGGTGCTCTGTGGTAGATCTCTTGCCGCGGGCCTATCCCCCGACGAAGCGCTCAAAGCCCTCAAACCTCTCCCCGGTTTTGAAGTGACACTTTGTGCCGCCGAGCCGGCGATTAAGCAACCCGTCAACATCATGTTCGATCAGCGGGGGCGGATGTGGGTGGTGCAATATCTTCAGTATCCGCATCCGGCGGGGATAAAGCCTCAGAGTGTCGATCAATATTTGCGGACGCAGTATGACAAGGTTCCTCCGCCGCCGCCGGAAGGGCCGCGCGGGGCGGATCGGATTACGATTCTGGAAAGCAGCAGGCATGATGGAAACTTCGATCGCGCGAAGGATTTTGTTGGCGGGCTGAATATCGCGACCGGGGTTGAGATTGGGTACGGCGGCATTTGGGTGACTCAAGCGCCGTATCTGCTGTTCTATCCCGATCGCGATGGGGACGATGTGCCGGATGGGCCGCCGACGGTGGTGCTCAGCGGGTTTGGGATGGAGGACACGCACGCGGTCGTCAACCATCTCACCTGGGGCCCGGACGGCTGGCTGTATGGCTGCCAGGGAAGCACCTGCACCGCCAACGTGCAAGGCAATGAATTCCAGCAGGCGGCGTGGCGCTATAACCCACGCACCAAAGCGTTCGAAGTTTTCAGCGAAGGGGGCGGCAACACCTTTGGCCTGGAATGGGACGAGCACGGCAACCTGCTCACCGGCACCAACTACGCGAACTTCGCGATGGTGCATTACGTGCAGGGCGGGTACTTCATCAAAAATTTCGGCAAGCACGGGGAGCTGCACAACCCATTTGCCTACGGATATCTCGATCACGCGCCGCACAGCGGATTTGCGGGCGGGCATGTGACGCAGCTTGGCGTGATGTATCAGGGCGGTGCATTTCCGAAGGAGTTGGATGGGACATGGATCACGCCGCGCTTGCTGGATAATCGGATCGATTGGGATCGGGTCGATGCGATCGGCTCGACATTCAAGACAACCAACAGCGGAATCTTGCTCGATTCGACCGATAAACGTTTTCGCCCGGTCGATCTGCGAACGGGGCCGGATGGTGCGCTCTACATCGCCGACTGGTACGACCAGCGCGCGAATCATGTCATCGCGGTGGACAATTGGGAGAAGGATACGGGACGAATCTATCGGCTCGCGCCAAAGGGGCTCAAATCGTACGGGGAATTCGACCTGGCAAAGCTGAGCAGCGATCAACTGGTCGATCAGCTTTCCAACGCGAACGACTGGTACGCCCGCACGGCGCGGCGGATTCTGGCCGATCGGCGCGATGCATCCGTCGTGCCGCGCTTGCGCGAGATGGTGCTCAAGGAGCGCGGGCGGCTCGCCCTGGAATCGCTCTGGGCACTATACGTGAGCGGCGGGTTTGATGATGCCTTTGCGATGCAGACGCTGGAGCATCTCAACGCCGATGTCCGTTGGTGGACGGTGCGGCTGCTATGCGATGAGAAAAACGTATCAGCATCGATCCTGCCCAAGCTGATCGAGCTGGCCCGCAAGGATGACAGCGCCGCCGTGCGGTTGCAGCTTGCCTGCTCGGCGCGACGATTGCCGGCGGAGCAGTGTCTGCCGATCGTCCGCGAGCTTCTGCTGCGATCGGAAGACGCGGGCGATCGCGATATCCCGCTGCTGATCTGGTGGGCGATCGAGAGCAAAGCCACCAGCGCCCGCGACGCGACCACGAGCCTCTTTGGCAACGAGCAAATGTGGAAATCGCCGATCGTCCGCGATGTGATGCTAGAGCGCTTGGGCCGTCGATACACGGCGCAGCGGAACGAAGAGGATTTCGTGGCGTGCGCGCGCTTGCTGGCCGCAGCACTGGCTAATGATGATGCGGATCGCATCGTCGCAGGAATGGAGAAGGGGATGGCAGGCGTGCCGCTGGCGAAGATGCCGGCGGCGCTTGCCGCGCAGATCGAGCGGCTCTGGGGGCGCCAGCCGCGCAGTACGACGATGGTTCGGCTTGCTCTGAGGTTGGGCAGCGAAGAAGCCGAAGCCGAGGCGCTTCGGATCGTCAACGAACCGGCGACGAAGCTGGCCGATCGCGTTTCATTGATTGAGATTCTCGGGCAGGCGGCACGCCCGAATTCCGAGCCGGCGCTGGTAAGGCTTATCGCGCCGGCGCAGCCGAAGCAGGTTCGCCTGACGGCGCTGGTCGCGCTGCAATCATATGACGATGCCGCGGTGGCGCAATCGATTCTCGAACATTATGGCGCGATGGACGCCGATCTTCGCAGCCGCGCGAGGAATGTGCTGTGCGGAAGGCCGGCGTGGTCAGAAGCGCTCTTGGCGGCTGTGGAAGGCGGAAAGATTTCGCGGCAGGATGTGCCGCTCGATCAGGTCCGCCAGATTCTGCTGCATCACGATGCGAAGCTCGATGCGGAAGTCGCCGCCCTCTGGGGCGAAGTGCAGCCGGCGACGACTTTCGAAAAGCAGCAGGCAATCGCCCGCATCATGCGCATCCTCAAGACCGGTGACGGCGACGCATCGCGCGGCAAACCCCTCTTCGCACAAACCTGCGGCGCATGCCACAAACTGCGCGGCGGCAACGTGACGATCGGCCCCGACCTCACCGCCTACGACCGCAAAGACCTGAATTTCCTGGTCCCCAACATCGTCGATCCCAGCGCCTCGATCCGCCCCGAATACGCTGCCTACACGCTGCGCACAACCGATCGGCGAATCCTGAATGGGCCGCTCATCGAATCCAGCCCGCAGGCAGTAACAATCGAAGACGGCACCGCGCGCATAACCGTGCCGCGCTCGCAAATCCAGCGACTCGACGCGTCAGCCATCTCTCGCATGCCGGAGAAGCTGTTGGATCCGATGAGCGAGCAGCAGATCAGAGACCTGTTTGCGTGGATAGCGGCGGAGAAATGAATCGCATTGCTGCGAATTGGGAAGAGAAATCACCACGGAGTCACCACGAATTCCGAAATCCGAATCCCCGAAATCCGAATCAATACGAAGAAGAAATTTCCTGATTTGTCCTTCGTGGTTCTTCGTGCTCCCTTCGTGCACTGGGTGGATTTCTTAGTTTCGGAATTCGGGCATTCGACATTGATTCGGTTTTCGGGGATTCGGATTTCGGAATTCAACGGTGTTCTGAGCTGCATTTTGATGGCAGCAAAAAAACCGCCGGCATTCTCAGATGCCGGCGGGCGCTTTTGCGACTGGTTTGTCGAATGGTTTCAAACTCAAGGCCCGATGGCTTTGCTGCCGCTTTCGCCGGTGCGGATGCGGAAGCATTCTTCGAGGGGCAGGACGAAGATCTTGCCGTCGCCGATGCGGCCGGGTTCTGAGCGGGCCGCCTTCAGGATCGCGCCGACGGTGCGATCGACGAAGTTATCGTTGACCGCGATCTCGAGCTTCACTTTCGACAGCAGGCGGATGACGCCCTTGTTGCCGCGATATGATTCGGCATACCCGCGCTGGCTTCCGCAGCCGCGAACGTCGGTTGCGGTCATGAGGCTGACTTGTTCCTTGTCCAGTGCATCCTGCACTTCTTCAAATTTTTCCGGACGAATGATTGCGATGATTAATTTCATGATTGGGTCACTCCAACAGTTTCCTTAGCGCGAGCGGTGGGATGGATCTGCGGGACCCATCCCACCGTTCGCTGGGATTTCGCACGTCGTGAAAGAACGCGTTACTTCTTGGAGCCGACCAAAGTGCCGTGCTCTTCGTCGGCGGTCGATCCGGTATAGTGGCCGACGGTATCTCTTGGCATTCCGCGCGGCGAGGCGAGGGCCGAGATGACATACTCGGGGTAAGCCGAGATGCCATGCTCGTGCAGGTCCATGCCTTCCAGTTCGCCTTCCTTGGAGAGACGGAGCTTGCCCATCATGTGCAGCACGCCGAAGACAGTCATCGCCACGGTAAACGTCGCCGCGCACACGATGAAGCTGCCGATGGCTTGCCCAGCGAGCACCTTGAATCCGCCGCCGTAGAACAGGCCGGTGAGGGCGTCGCCGCTGCCGTGTACAGGATTGGGGACACTCGTCGGGCTGCTGCCGGCGGCGGAGTAATAGCCGCACGCAAACAAACCGAGCGAAAGCGTTCCCCAGATTCCGCACAAGCCGTGGACCGGCCACGCACCGATCGGATCGTCAATACGGAGGTACTCCAGAAGATCGACGCCCAGAATCACGATGACGCCGGCGATCGCGCCCAGCGCACAAGCGCCCGTCGGGCTGACCCAATAGCAGGGGCAGGTGATCGCGACCAAGCCGGCCAGGAAGCCGTTGGTGATCGCGGCGGCGTCCCATTTCTTGATGCGTGCATAGACGAAGAGTTCAGCAGCCATGCCACCCGTGCAGGCGGCGAGCGTGGTGTTGGCGGCAACGCGTGCGATGCCACCGAAGTCCATCGCGGAGAGCGTGGAGCCGGGGTTGAAGCCGTACCAGCCGAACCACAGGATGAACCCGCCGATGACGCCCATCACCAGGTCGTGTGGCAGCATGGGGCCGCCGCCATCGCGCTTGAATTTGCGGCCAATTCTAGGCCCAAGCATGATGCCGCCGGCGATGGCGATCCATCCACCGATCGAGTGCACCACCGTCGATCCGGCAAAGTCGTGGAAGTTCATTCCCAGGCCGGTGAGGAAGTGAGTGAAGGAGTTGGCAGACGCGTTTAACCCGCCCATCGTGTAGAGGAATCCATCCGGTCCCCAGGCCCAGTGGCCGATGATCGGATAGATAAAACCCGAGACGCAGACGGAGTAGAGGATGTCGCCGATGAAATCGGTGCGGCCGATCATCGTGCCCGAGCAGATGGTCGAGGCGCAGTCGGCGAATGCGAACTGGAAGACCCAGTGGGCCAGAACGGGCACGCCGGTGGTGCCATAGAGCGTCATCGCGCCGATGCCCTTGAGGAAGAACCAGCTATTGACCGGTCCGCCCGCGGCGTCGTTGGGATCATGCCAGCCGATGAAACCGTTGCCCTGGCCGAACATGAAGGCGTAGCCCCACGCGTAATAGAGGAAGCCGCACAAACATGTGTCGAATACGCATTCGACCAGCACGTTGACGGTTTCGCGGCTTCGACAGAAGCCGGCTTCGAGCATGGTGAAGCCCGCCTGCATCCCGAACACCAGGAACGCTGCGACGAGTGTCCAGACGGTGTTGAGCGGATTGATAATGTCGCCGCCCTTGGCGATGGCATATGGATCCGGCGTGGCAGCTGCTGCCACGGCCTGCGTGGTCGCGGGCTCAGTCGCCGCCTGCGCGTGCGCCGTGCCGGACATCATCGCCGGAACAACATTGATGAGCAGTATGACGGCGATGAGCGCGCCAAAGCCGAGCATCTTGCCGGCAAAGACGAGTCTGGCATAGCGTCGCCATTCCGGGTCATGCATGCGCTGGCCGAGCCGCGCGAGCTTCTGACCGAACGATAATCTTCCCCCGCCCAGGGCGGGGTCCATCGAGCGACGTCGTCTTGTCGATCGACGGTCACGTGCCGCTTCCAGCATACGCTGACTCCTTACATTGGCTCGCAGGCGAGCGCAGACCGTCCACCCGTCGGGTTACGCAACCCAACTCAAGTCCCGGCAACAACCACGCTTGTCTTCAACAAGACCGTGTCGTGACCACGAGACAACTATCCTTGGGGATGAGCAGACAGTGTTTCAGACATGCGTATATCAAACTCGATACCAGACCGGAGGCGCGGCACATTTCCGCACGAAAGGGCTGAAAATAGCGTAGAATCAGCGCCGTCGAGAATTGAACAACAAATGAGCGATCGCCCGCGCATGCGTCGGCTCAGAACCATCAGACCCGTTCGACCGGCATTCGCACTGTAGAACGCATTGCATTCTGCAACCGACGCATCGACTGGGGCGGCCAGGGATGCCATCGGTGGCGGGCAAGACGATTGAATAGGCAGCCAGCGGCGCGAAGTTCCGAACGTGCGCGGATTGTAAGCACCTGCCAACAGAACAGGCGGGCGCTTCCGCGGACGCGCTTCGGCGCTTCGTGCATTTAACCGCAAAGTCGGATGGTTTGGTTCGTTTATCGTTGACGGCTCAAAGATTGCTGATCGAACTAATGTACATCTGTCACATTAGACGGCTTTGGGAGAAACGAGGCCTCAGACCCAAATGAGCTCAAAGAAACAAGTGCGCGCGTTGATCGTCGATGACGAGGCCGACATCAGCCGCATGATCGCAATGTGCCTGCAGGCGGATGGCCATGAAAGCATGAGCGTCTCGACCATCGGCGATGCGGTCACCCAGGCCGCACATCGATCATTTGATCTGATTCTCTTGGATCTGCGCCTCGGGACCGAAAACGGCCTCGATGCGATCGGCCCGCTGCTGGCGACCAGCCCATGGGTGCGCATTGTTGTGATCACGGCTTTTTCCGCTGTCGAGACGGCAGTCGAGGCGATGAAGCGCGGCGCCAGCGAGTATCTGGCCAAGCCCTTCACTCCGGCGCAGATTCGCCTGGTCGTGAAGAAGGTGGCTGAAGCACAGGCGCTGGCGCGGCGGGCGGCAGCGCTGCAGGAGCTCGTCGCCGGCACCGGACCCTCGATCGATCTGGACACGAAAAGCGCGGCCATGCGGGATGCGATCGAAGTCTCGCATCGCGCCGCCGACGGGACTGCCGCCATCCTCATTCGCGGCGAGCCGGGCACCGGCAAGCGCACGCTGGCACGGGCGATCCACGCCTGGAGCCCCCGCGCCGAACAGCCGTTTACAGTCGCCGGAAGCCGCGCGCCAACCGCCGCCCATCTTGAAGCCGAGTGGTTTGGCACGGCAAAGAAAATGCCCGGCGGAAATCTGCTCGAGCAGGGAGGGCGCATCGCCTATTGCGACGGAGGCACGCTGCTGATCGAAGACGTCGATCGCCTTCCGCTCACGACGCAACCGAAGTTGCTGCGATTGATTCAGGATCACGAGTACGAGCGACCCGGAGATTTTTCGCCGCATCGATCTGATGTGCGGATCATTGCAACAACCGCCGCCGATCTGGACGCGCTGGCGGGAAAGGGGGAGCTTTATCCGGATCTGCTTTATGCATTGCGCGGCGTGAGCATCGAGCTGCCGCCGCTGCGCCGCCGGCCGGACGATATCCCAATCCTTGCCGATCGATATCTGGCGTTTTTCGCGCGGCAGACACGCCGGCCGGTCGTTGGCTTCTCCGAAGCCGCGATCGACGAATTGTGCCGTCACTCATGGCCCGGAAACATTCGCGAGCTGCGCAACATGGTGGAGCGCGCGGTGCTCGTCTGCCGCGGCGAAAAGATCGAGCCTTCTGATTTTCCGCTGGGAGGATTGAATCGTGTCAACGCGGTGGCGCTGGGCGATCCGGTGCCGCTGGATATGATCGAAGAGTTGCATATTCGTGGTGTTTTGGCTTCCACACCGTCGCTCGACTCCGCGGCTGCAACGCTCGGACTCGATACCACAACACTGTGGCGACGCCGGAAAAAATATGGAATCTGATCCGGCAAAACCTGATTCCACTCCACACCGGCGGCATCAGTTGACGGTACGCAGCAAGCTGCGCTTGAGCTTCGGCGCGTTACTCCTGGTGCTGCTCACGGCCAGCGGCATGGGCGTCATCGTCCTGTCCCACTACAACCGCACGTTTAATCGCATCTTCCACGAAAACTACGACAGCGTTTCCTATTGCCATCAAATGAACGAGGCGCTGGATGCGCTGAACGAAGAGGCGCAGCGCCAGATCTGGGACGCCAGCCCGGCAGCGCCCAGCGTCATCACGGATTGGGAAACGCAGTTTACCGACAATATCACGAAGCAACGGCACAATTGCTTTCTCTATCGCGAGCAGGAAAAGAGCGACGCGGTCGCCGCCAGCTTTGAAAAATATCGCAGGGAACTCGCGGGCTTTCGGGACGGAACTGTGGGCGATCGCCGCGATTTTTATCGCCTGACCCTGCTGCCGCATGTCGGGCTGCTGCGCAACAGCGTTCAGGAGCTGATCGCCATGAACTTGCGAAACATGGTCGATGTGGATGGGCAGGTTCGCAGGACGATGGACGCGGTGCGCAGCGCGCTGCTCATCGTTGCCGCCGCGGGATTGCTCCTGGCGATCCTCTTTGTCGTGATCATCGGCCCGGCGATGTTGCGGCCGCTTTCGACGCTCACTCGCTCCGCGCAGCAGATCGCCGAGGGGCAGCTCGATCTTTCAGTGGACGTTCCAACGCGCGATGAACTGGGGCAACTGGCGGCGGCGTTTAATATGATGGCCGAGCGCCTTCGCGAAGCGCGGCAGCGCGATCGCGATCGCCTGGCGCGCACTGAGCAAACGACGCAGATGGCCATCGATAGCCTCCCCGATGCCGTTGTCGTCCTCGGGGCTAACGGAGACATCGAGCTGACCAACCGCTCGGCGACTGACTTATTTGGCCTCACCCCGCGCGGCGCAACACCGCCGCCATCTTGGCTGACGGCGCTCTTCGAGCAGGTCATCGAAACCGGCCAGCGGTTTGAGCCCAAGGGATATCGCTCAGCAATCCAGCGCTTTTCCAATGGCGACGAGCGCTTCTATCTCCCGCACGCTGTCCCGCTGCGTGCGAATGATGGGCGGACTGTCGGCGTCACGGTGATCTCGGCGGATGTCACTCATCTCAAACACGCCGACGAAGCCAAGAGCGATTTGGTATCGACAGTCTCGCACGAGCTGCGCACGCCGCTGACGAGCATTCGCATGGCGGTTCATATGCTTGCCGAGGAGACGTTTGGCGCGCCGTTGGTCGATCAGCAAAAGGAGCTTTTGCGGACGGCGTGCGACAACAGCGATCGACTTCACCGGATTCTGGAGAGCCTGCTGAGCATCAGCCGCATCGAATCAGGCCGCGCGCCGCTCAAGCTGGAGCCGGTGCAGGCGAGGGAGATTGTTTCGCACGCGATCGCGCCGCTGCAGTCGAACTTTGCCGACGCGGGCGTGCGTTTGCTGACCGACGTTTCGTCTGAGGTGATGGTGATGGCCGACATGAGCTGCGTCGGACATGTGCTGACGAATCTGCTGAGCAACGCGCTGCGCTTCAGCTCGCGCGGCGGGGAAGTGCGCGTTTCGTGTGCCTGCACAACCGATCAGGCCGTATTCACAGTCAGCGACGATGGGCCGGGCATCGCCGATGAGCACATCCCGCATTTATTCGAGAAGTTTTATCGCGTCGCGACGCCATCGCATCCCGCGGGCGCCGGACTGGGACTGGCGATTGCAAAGGAAATCGTCGCCGCCCACGGAGGCGCGATTGCGGTCGAGAGCCAGCGCGGACACGGAGCGTCATTTGTCTTTTCGCTGCCGTTGCACGAGCACAGAGCCATCGCGCCGCTCGCCACCGTGTCCGCAGAGTCCGGGTT
>DATBDZ010000045.1:0-6788 GCA_036276235.1 Humisphaera sp.
GCACGACATGCCCACGCAAGCGTGGGACATGGCACCCAAATGAACAGATGAATTGGATAGGCTATTTGTGCGCGGAGCCTAAGACTTGTCGCCGATATGGTCACGCACCCGGGGCCGTAGCCGGCCGTGTCGATGGCAACACAACCGTGACCGGCCGCTGAATGGTGAAGCTTGCCTGGGTCAGCTCGTCGGTGAAGGTGACGCGAATCGTCAGCAGGGAGTGCCTGGGAATCTTTTGCCAGGGGCAGGTCAGTACGTACGCCGACTCCAGCAGCAGCGATTGCCAGTGCTTGCGTGTTTCAACGGCCGAAAACTCCCATCGGCCCACGCGGCTATCTCGCGGCTCGTCCAGATCAAACGCCTCAACTACCACCGATCCTGCCGCCTGGATTGGCTGGCCGGTTTCGTCATAGGGCGTGATGTAGATGCGCAGGCCCTCGTCGCCGGGGGAGCGAATATCCAAATCCGCGCCGCCGGTCATGCGGGCGAATTTGATCCCATAGGCGACATAAAGTTTTTGCAGTTCACCGGGGCCCAGATGCTGTGTCGTCGGATGTGCCGCCTGCAGGCTGGCGATCATCCGCCGCTGCGCCTGGACTTGCTCCTCGAGGCCGGTCACCTGGCCCTCGAGTCCCTGGTTTTTTTTGCGAAGCTCGATGTTGGCTTGATTGGGGCTGCCGCAGCCGGCGAGGAAAAAAAACGAGGATAGAAGATAGAGGATGGAGGATGGCCGGAGGCGAGCGGTCATTTCTGCCAGAGTGAGGCGTAGGGCGGGATTGATCCCGCCAACACGAAGCAAGGCGGGAATCAATCCCGCCCTACTTTCAACTACTTCACATCGTCATCATCGTCCATCGCCCGGCGCGGCGAAGGCGCATCAGGCGCGCGATCCAGAACGCGATCGGCGCATCCATACTCGATCGCTTCCTCGGCAAATAGCCACTTGTTGCGATCAAAATCGCGATGGATCGTCTCGGCGGCTTTGCCGGTGTAGTCGGCCATCAGCTTGTACAGCCGATCGCGAAGTCGAAGCATGTGGGCGGCTTCGATGCCCAGGTCCGTCGCCGGCCCTTGCAGCACGCCGCCGATGAGCGGCTGATGCAGCATGACCTGCGCGTTGGGCAGCACAAAGCGCTTTCCCTTGGTTCCCGCCGCCAGCAGACAAGCGCCCATGCTCGCCGCCATCCCGATGCAGGTGGTGGCGACGTCGCATCGCAGGAATTTCATCGTGTCGATGATCCCAAACCCGGCTGAAACGCTCCCGCCCGGCGAGTTGATATAAAACTGGATATCGCTCTTCGGATCGTCATTGGAGAGAAAGAGCATCTGCGCGATGATCGCGTTGGAGGATTCATCGGTGACAGGCCCGGTGAGCATGATGATCCGGTCCTTGAGCAGCCGCGAGTAAATATCATAAGCCCGCTCGCCGCGGCCGGATTTTTCGATGACGATGGGGATGAGTTGGTTGGTTGTCATGGGAATGCTGAATTCTGAATTCTGAATGCTGAATGCTGAATCCGGAACTGAATGCCGAGTGGCAGCCGCTGAAAAAATTCAGCATTCAGCACTCAGCATTCAGCATTTCATTTAGGTTTCGTCGCGTCCGTGGCCTGGTCAACGGTGGTCGCTGATGAATCTTCGCCGATCACTTCGTCGCAGATTCCGTAAGCGACGGCTTCCTGGGCGCCGAAGAAGCGGTCGCGCTCGCTATCTTCTTTTACCTTATCGAAGGTCTGGCCGGTGCACTTGGCCATCACGCTGATGAGATTATTTTTGGTCTTGAGGATTTCCTCGGCCTGAATCTGGATGTCGGCGGTCTGCCCATACACGCCGCCGAACGGCTGATGGATCATCACCTTGGCGTTGGGAAGGATGAAGCGTTTTCCCTTCTTGCCGGCCATGAAGACCACCGCCCCGCCGCTCTCGGCGCGGCCGATGCAATAGGTGGCGATGTCGCAGGTGAGAAACCGCATGATATCGTACATCGCCAACGTGTCATCGACGACGCCGCCGGGGCTGTTGATGTAGAAGTTGATGTCCTGATCGCGCTTGACGCTCTGCAGATAAAGCATCTGCATGATGACGCGCGACGCGGTGACGTGATTGATTTCGCCGACGAGAAAGACAACGCGGTTTTCGAGGAGCATCTCCTCGAGAGTCATCTCGCGGTAGCGGTTGTACCCGCCCGGCCCGCCGGGCCCGGGCATTGCCATCGGCATCGCCACGGGATGCTGATGCGGCACACCCGAATTTCCATTCCCCCAATAAAGACCCGATTGCGCGCCATCCTTCGCGGCGGCCTGCGGTGAAATTCCGTATTCCATCGCGCGGGCCACCAGCCTCGGGTCGGCGCCTTTCCAGTCCATGTTCATGCGTCTCCTGTTCCTGTCCAAGCGTGCGGATGGTATGCGCGTTGAAAGGGAGCGTCAACGCGAAGCGACGTGTCGGGGTTATTGGACTTCGACTCAGCGTGGACCCGGCAATTTTGAAACGACGGCCGAGAAGTCGGGGTGTGGTCGAAGATCGAGCTGTTGAGCAGGGTGCGTGACTCTTCAGGCGGCTGGTATTTCTCCCTCCTCCGGTACTCCCAACGATTTGCATCTGCGCCCTACCTCCTCATTTTTGGGGAGCCTGCGTTTGCTGAGTTTCCTGTCCACTGGCTTCGCAGACTGTCATGCTGAGGTACTTCGAAGCATCTGGCCCGCTCGCGCGAGCCGGCCAGATGCTTCGGAGTACCTCAGCATGACGGTTGTCTCGAATTCTGAGTTGGAATTGCAGATGGCAACGTGAGTAGGGTGTTCTTGCAAAATGTTGGAAGTACCGGAGGAGGGGACAAGACTCGCCGCCGAAATTGTCCGGCACCGGCTCAGGAGCGTCGGGCGCTTATCGGTTGAACGAGAAATGGTGGCGCCGTGGCCCCTGGTGACGAGCGCGGCGAACCCATCGCACAAACCGCAAAGCTGAAGATCGTCCCGATCGGCGTCCACCATGTCCACGCCAGCGCGATCGGATGATGAAATACCGCCCCCGTCCAGCGCGGCAGAATCGTCGGCTGCATCAGCACGACCGCCACGATGCCGGTCAACAGCGCGGCGATGACCGAAGCCGTGTTCCCGCGGCGGGTGAGCAGCGCCGTCAGGAAGACGCCGAGCATTCCGGTGAATGCGAACGTCAGCACGCCCAGCGCAAAATCGATCAGCGTGCGATTCTTTTCGTCATAGAGAAAGACGCAGACGACGCCCAGAGCCGTCATCAGCGCGCCCATGCCGGCGACGGCAAGCTTGGGAATGGCGGCGTCGTGATTCGATTCATCGCTTCGCCCGCCGCGCCGGCGCAAAGGATAATAAATGTCGGCTACCGCGCTGGAAGCCAATGCGTTGATCGCCGAATCCATCGATCCCTGCGCGATCGCGAAGAAGCCGGCGATCGCGATCCCGGACAGCGCGGTCGGCATATCGTTCAGCAGAAACCACGGATAAATCGCGATGCCGCTCGGCGAAGCGCTGATGGCGTTGGTCTTCACGCCAACATAGAGCATCAGGCCGATCAGCAGAAACCCGAAGACGACGACGATGCTGATGAGCTGCGACCAGATGAGCGACAGCGCCCCGCGCGTCACGCTCTTGGCGACGAGGAATCGCTGCGCCAGATCCTGATCGACGCCATACGTTGCGGTGGAAAGGACCGTGTAGCCAAAAATTGCCGCCCAGATCGTGTAAGGCTTGAGCAGATCGCGCGAGGTGTCGATCAGCAATAGTTTGCTATGGCCGGTTTTCGCATCCGGCTGATTGAGAAGCTGCAACGTGTCGTGAACCGACAGATGCACCGCATGAAAAATCACCAGCACGCTCATCACGCCGGCGCCGATGACGATCAGAAACTGAATGACGTCGATCCAGATGACGGTGCGAATGCCGCCGAAGGATGTGTAAAAAGTCCCAACCAATCCGATCAGGCAGATCGCGATGATGAGCTGGCCATGAGTCGCATGAAAACTGGCGTCATGGCGTTTGGCGAACATCAGCAGGCAAAGCGGAATGGCGGCGATAAACAGCCGCGCCCCCGACGCCAGCATGCGGCCAAGCAGAAACGCCACGCTCATCGCGATCATCGCCCCCTGCCCAAACCGCTGATCCAGATACCCGTAAATCGTGACGGTCCCCGCCCGATAAAGCTTCGGCACAAAGACGACGGAAACGACAACAACCGAAAGCAGCGCCCCAATGTAGAGCGCGAGGTAACTCAAATTGCCGCCGAACGCGGTATCCGGAACGCTGACAAACGTGGCGGCACTCAAGCTGGTGGCCACAATAGAAATCGCCACCGCCCATGTCGGCATCGAGCGATCCGCCAGAAAATATTCCTTGGTGTCCTGGTCCTTGCGAGCCGCGATCACCCCCATATAAATCATCAGCGCGAAATACCCGCCGACGATGCACCAGTCGATGGAACCGAAAACGGCAAGAGGAAGTGAATTAGCGAGAGTGAGCGGCGCGTCCATGCGAAGGGTGGTGATATCAGGAAGTCGCCGGTGTTGCGAGTTGATATGCCTTTATACGACGCCGCCGCGAAAGGCAACGGTTCAGAAAAATTGCGACAGGACCCGACGCGATAATCGCGATAAGCCACATCGGAAATTGCGCCGCCCAGTTCTGCCAGATGTTCACCTCGGGTGTGTTGATGGCCGGACGTGTGTGGAATCTTGTGCCGACGTCGTATCCAAAGCCGACCTGAAGGAATGGATCGATGATGCAGGAGGTATATCCGTCGGCGTCGTCAGCCGGCCAGTGGGCTTGAACAAACAAGTCGCGGCACCAGATGCGACCCGCTGCTGCTGCTGCCGCTGCTGCTGCCGCTGCTGCTTCGCCCCCATCGCCAGGTAAAGTGTGGTCGTAACGAAGCTGCCCTTTGGCCAATCCGTTTTGAACCAGCACTCCAAGCTCATCCTCCATGCCCTGGCCGTCTGTGCCTTGAGACAGAATTCGCATATTCACATAGGCGGCCCTCCAATACGAAACGCTCCACGTCGCGCAGATTGCGAGTAGGGCGAGGCAAGCGCCATAGCCAATCCAGCGCCATCGCGAGCGCGGAGGCAACTGCGGCTTGTTCGGCGGAACCGTCCCACATTCGGGGCAGCGGTCGAGCGTGGCGCGAAGGTCGTAGCCGCAAGTGGTACAAAAACCGGGGCGTGGTCGGCCGACACGCCGAACGTAAATCCAACCGGTGGTAAGCAAGCCGCAGCTCAAAGCGAGTGCCCAGAACCGCGCTTGCAGCACAAGGAAGGCGGCGCGGACCGTACCAATCCCGCCGAAAACGCCTCGATCCTGGAACGGCTCATCTTTGACGCCGCTTGAGTAGAAGCCCCCGTCATAGCCAATCCCCTATAAACGATGGACCACTCGTGTCAATTGGCTGCTCTGTCTGTTCCACGCTCATTTTGACTTGAACCCGATCGGGCGGTAATCCCTCCTTTTGACGCCGCTCATTTTCCGACATGCCTGTTGGGAGCACTCTGCGGTCAAGCCGAAGTTCCACATCGCCTTGATTTGCGTTCAGTCTAATCTCGCGCTCGATATCGTGAATCAGATCGGACGTCGGCAGCAGGATTTCGATCTCAGCTGACCGCCAATAGCTGATGACCAAGCCCATCATCGCAAGCACAAATCCAACCGTCGCCGCGGCGCCCATCGTGTTGAAGACGATTTTGGAAAAGCGTTTCATAAAGGGACCTGTCTTGACGAATCCGTAGCTGTTCTTGTCGCAGTATACCAATCCAGTAGTGAGCAATCCGAGCGATTTTGATCCTCTCAATTGCAAACATGCCACACTGCCCTGAAAATCCCCCGCGATGGCCGGACGCCCCTTTATCCTCCTCGAAGCAAATTACCGACAGTTGAAGGAATACGCCCCAAACGTCGCCGTCCTCCCCTGGGGCGCGACTGAGGCGCACAACTATCATTTGCCTCATGGCACGGATGTGATCGAGGCTTCGGCCGTCGCCGAGCGCGGGGCGGCGATCGCTTATGACGCGGGCGGCAAGCCGCTGGTGCTGCCGGCAATTCCGTTTGGCAATAACGCGCAGCAGCTCGATCAGGCGGCGACGATTCATCTTTCCACGACGACCGCCTTTGCGATCCTGCTGGATGTAGCGCGATCATTGAAGTCGCAGGGAATCGATCGGCTGGTCATCCTCAACGCGCATGGCGGGAACGATTTCAAGCCGCTCGTGCGCGATATTCAGACGCAAACTGGCGTGCTGCTCGTCGTCGCGAATTTCAATCAGATGTGCCCGAAGGAGCTGGATGCGATCTTTGATGAGCCGGGCGATCATGCAGGGGAAATGGAAACGAGCCTCCTGCTGCATCTTTGCCCACAATGGGTTGAGCTAGCGCAGGCGGGGCCGGGAAAGCGCGTGCCGTTTGCGATCAACGGGTTGAGCCAGCCGGGCGTCTGGACGCCGCGGCCTTGGAATGCCGTTCACCCGGATACCGGCTGCGGCGATCCTTCGTGCGCGACGGCGGATAAGGGGAAGCAATACCTCGACGCGGTCGCGGCGGCGCTGGGGAGTGTGTTGGTTGCCTTGTCGAGGGCGAAGAAGGGGGAGTTGCCGTATTTGTAGGGGCGTGTCGGGGGAAATGCAGGATTAGGATTACTGCTCTTTGAAAAAGTAATGTAACTACAAATGCCGCCGCGCGATATCCTCTGGTGTTTCGATCCGGAGGACGCGATGAGGCCGAAAGGGAGTTCGGCGCAGTTGGAGCAGCGGCGACGTGACGCACTGGCAATGC
>DATBDZ010000046.1:0-15549 GCA_036276235.1 Humisphaera sp.
GATCGATTCGATCTGGCTGTCGGCGAACTGAGTGAGGATTCGCTCGCCCGGCTTGATCCCGGAAGCACCGCGAAGAATCTCGCCGGTCTTTTTTCGGCGGGTCAGGGTGTAGCCGCGCTTGAGGACGCCTTGCGGGCTGAGGGCTTCGAGTTGGCGATGCAGCGCCTCGATGCCCGCGATGGATTGCTGCAATCTTGTTTGAAGGGCGCGAGCCAATCTGTCGGAACGGGTTTGCAGATCGGCGCGCGCCATCTTTACGCGATAGCGCGGATGACACTCCGATAAGAGCGCGCCGATGCGGGCGATTTCCTCTCGGGCGACGCGCAGGCGCTTGCCGATGCGCGTGATGAGCATCTGCTGCAGGACAATCACCTTCTCGCGCCGGCTGCGCACAACGGCAGGCAGCCTTCGCTCCAGGCCGGCGCTGAGATCGTGCAGTTTTCGCGAAGCGCTGTTGATGCGATCGCCCATCGCCATCGTCAGCGCCTTTTGGCGATCGTCTAACAACTGGCGATATCCCTGAATCTGCCCAAGCGGGCGGCGGAAAATTTCGTGGCGCTCGAGGGCCAGCAGGCGCTGCCGCGCGTGCTGGAGATGCGAGCGCAAGCCCTGTCGCAGACGGTTGTGGATGCGATCGATGTCTTCGATCGCTGTGCGCCAATTCGCGGTCACGACCTGTGCCCCCTCGGTGGGCGTATGCGCGTGATGATCGGCGACCAGATCGGCGATCGTGGTATCCACTTCATGGCCGATGCCGCTGATCACGGGAATCGTGCTTGCCGCGATCGCGCGGGCGACGACCTCCTCATTGAAGGCCCAAAGATCTTCCAGCGATCCGCCGCCGCGCGCCAGCAGTATGACTTCCGCGCCGATTTGGGAGCCCCGCGCGCTGACGTGCGCCAATGCGGCGGCGATCTGCGGGGCGGCCTGGTTTCCCTGCACGGCCACCGGGTAGATCATGACACGCAGCCAGGCAAACCGCCGCAGGACTTTTAGCATGTCGTGGCAGGCGGCAGCCTCGGGGCTGGTGATCAGGACGATGTTGCGCGGAAAATCGGGGATACGTTTTTTTCGCTCGGCGGCAAACAGCCCCGCCGCCTCGAGCTTGGCACGCATCTGCTGAAACGCCAGCTCCAGTGCTCCCTGCCCCAGCGGCCGCAGCGCGGTGACATAGAGCTGGTACTTCCCGCGTTGCACATACACGCCCAGCTTTCCGCTGGCGACCATTTCCATGCCGTCTTCCGGCGTAAACTTCAGCCGCGCGGCTTCGCTCTGAAACATCACGCAATCGATGCAGCTGTTTGCGTCCTTGAGCGTGAAATAAAGATGGCCGGAAGAGCGATGCTCACTAAAGTTGCTGAGCTGCCCGCGGACGTGAAGCGTTTCGGGAATGGCGCCTTTGATGAGCCGATCGATGCGGTTCGTTAGTTGCGAAACGGTGATCGGCTCGGGGCCTTGGGATTTGGGCGCGCTCGTTGGACTTTCGGTGCGCTCCGCCGGCTTTCGCCGCCGCATCATCTGCTGGTGAAAATCAAAATAGCTGCCGGACATTTGAGATCAGTATATCGTGTAAGTGGCACGGGCGTCCCGCCCGTGATTCTTCCGCGACGTGAATTCTCGATAGGGAACTGTCATGCTGAGGTACTCCGAAGCATCTGGCCGGACCGCGAAAATGGCCAGATGCTTCGGAGTACCTCAGCATGACAGCTTTCGCAAAAGGTCTGGTAGTCGAAGCACTGTGCCTCCCTTGCAATTTCCCCTACTGCGCTCCATGTTGCTTTCAATGACCGAAGAGAACCAACAGATCAAACGAATCATCGTCCTCGGCGGCGGGAGCGCCGGATTCATGGCGGCTCTGGCGCTGCGGGTGCGCATGCCTGATCTGGCTATCTCGGTGATCCGCTCCAAGGATATCGGCATCATCGGCGTCGGCGAAAGCTCCACCGTCAACCTCACCGAATTCCTGCATCGCTATCTGCGGATCAACCCCAAGAAATTCTTCGACATCGCCAAGCCCGTCTGGAAGATGGGGCTGAAATTCATCTGGGGCTCGCGGCCGCACTTTTATTATCCGTTTGACGCGATGCAGCTTGTGCTGCCGCGCCAGGATCTGCCCAAGCCGTTGTCGTATTATTGCGATGATGACATGGATTGCGCCGAGCCGATGTCGGCCCTGATGGCCAATAACCGCGTCTTCTATCGCGGCCCCAACGGCGATCCGCAATTCCATAACAGCTTCGCCTATCACCTGGACAACGGCAGGTATGTCGCCTTCCTCGAAGCCTTCGCGCAGAGCGTCAACATCCAGATCATCGAAGACACGGTTGCCGAGGTGAAGCAGAATGAGGCGGGTGTGAGCGGGCTGGTGCTGCAATCGGGCCGCACGGAGGCCGCGGATCTTTATGTCGATTCCTCCGGCTTTGTGTCGCTGCTGTTGGGCAAAACGTTTAAGGAGCCGTTTGTTCCGTTCAAGAGCAGTCTCCTGTGCGACCGCGCGGTGGTCGGGAGCTGGATGCGGCAGCCGGGAGAGCCGATCCAGCCTTACACAACCTGCGAAACGATGAACGTCGGCTGGTGCTGGCAGATCGATCACGTCGAGCGGATCGATCGCGGCTACGTCTATTGCTCCAGCTTCATTAGCCAGGAAGAAGCCGAGCGCGAATACCGCGCGGCCGTTCCCAAGGCGGGGCCGACACGCATCGTCAAATTCGTCTCCGGCCGCTACGAGCGCAACTGGGTGAAGAATGTCGTCGCGGTAGGAAACGCCAGCGGCTTCGTCGAGCCGCTGGAATCGACGGGGCTGGGAATGGTCGGCGTGCAGAGCCGATTGCTGGCGGACAGTCTCGTTGCCGCCGATCGGCAAATCCGCGATGGATACCGCAAGCTGGTCAACCAGCATCACAATCTGATGTGGGACTCGATCCGCGGATTCATCGCGATCCACTTCAAATTCAACACGAGGCTGGATACCCCCTTCTGGCGCGAATGCCGCGAGAAGACCGATATCGCGAGTGCCGCGCCGCTGCTGGAGTTTTATCAGGAGAACGGCCCCGATGGCTTGTTTGGCCAGATGATCGTCGGCCCGCACGACCCTTTCACCATCGGCGGCTGGGTCAATTTATTGCTGGGCCAGCGCGTCCCCTACCGCCACAAGCATCAACCCACACCGTCGGAGCTGCAAACCTTCAACGCTCTGCGCCAGAAGAATCGCGCGATGGCGTTGCAAGCCATGACCAGCGAAGAAATCCTGGCGACGATCCCGGATCCGAATTGGCGCTGGCAGTAGCGTTTGGGCGGGCGCGCTCAGAACCCTCTCCCCTGAGTACAGGGGAGAGGGCAGGGTGAGGGGACAGCGGGTCGCGAAATCGCGCGGTTCGCAAGTTGACGCGTTTGTCCCCTCACCCCAACCCTCTCCCCTGAGTACAGGGGAGAGGGAGTAATGCGATTCTCGTGCTTCCGCACACCGCTATCACGAAGACGCAACTTCAACCCTGATAGCCGAGTGCGGAAGCACCGGACCCCCGCGCGCCGGCCTGAAATAATACACCCACAGCGCCGCCACCTCGCGCGACACCGCGAAACTGCGGCTGGGAATCTTCGTCCGCTCCCGCGCGGGAACCGTCAACACATCGATTCCCACGCGCTGATAGGTCATCTTGATGCGCGGCAAATGATATCCATGGCTCACGGCAAGAATCCGCCGCGCGCCGATCTGATCGAAAATCGCCAGCGTGTTGCGCGCCGTGGCTTCCGTGTTCAAACCATCGGGGTCGAGAATGATCGCCTGATCGGGCACGCCCAGTTGCAGCGCCAATTGCCGCATCGCGTGCGGCTCATCGACTGGCCCATCTCCGGGCCCGCCAGAAAAGATCAGCGTCCGCACAAACCCCTGGCGGTAAAGCTCGCACGCCGTCGCCACGCGATCGGCGAGCATCCCCGAAGGCGTGCCGTTCGCGTAAGCCCGCGCCCCAAACACGACAACCGCATCCGCTGGGCGACGGTAATCGGTGTGGCCGAAGAAGAAGACCTGCGCCAAGGGAAATGCGACCAGACAAGCGGCGAATGCCGCGGCTGCTTTCCAATATGCCCGCTGCTCTGGCGCGGCTTTGTCCCCGGCATTCAACATTTTCCATGTCACCATCAGCAGCGCCCCTGCGATCAGCAAAGACAATGGAATCGGAACATTCGTTCGGACCTGATGACGGGCCAGCAGCGCGTGGAACGCGATTGCATTCACCAAAGCCGCGAGCGCGAGACCCGCGACGCACGAGCACCAAAAAACTCGCAGCCGCGCGATCAACTCCGGCCGCAGACAGAAGATGAGCAGCGCGATCGCGCCGATCAAAAGGACCGCGAAGCGCAAAGCCGTCGGCAGCGCCCGCAGATCGATCCACCAGATATTCGCATCAAACCCGCGAAAGAACGTTTCCCCCAGCAGGTTAGCCAGCGTGAAGCAGGCCAGGAATCCCGCAATGCCGCGCCAAATCATCGTGCGCCTCCTTGCGCTAAAGGACAAAAAACGCCGCGTCATTTCCGCTTGCGACTCTTTCCACCGATCGGTTCACCCAAGTCGCTGAACTGTACCATATGCGCCAGCGCCACGGTGCGCCAGCGTGTCGCGACGCGCTCGCCCTGCTCGCGCCCATATTCGGTCGGCAAAACCGCGCTGGATGGGCCGACAATAATCATCCCCGGCTCGGTGACTGCGATCGCCGACCCATCCGACAAATGAACCCGAAACCCCCGGAAGGAATTGTCGTGCAGACGGTTCATCAGGTCTTTGACGCGCATGATGTAAATTGTAGCCAGCGGATTCTGTTGAGAAAGCAAAATCCCGCTCCGTATCTTCTCCTTCTCCGTACGCCGATTGCGGCTTCGCGAGTTTTGTGCGCGACTTGACTCGCGAAGCCGCAAGCGGCGTACGGAGTGGAATCACTCAGCTGTCGCTCACTTATCCCCGAAGTTCTTTCCGGTCGCGGATTGCCCGCTTGCGAGCGTCAACGTGTACAACCCACCGGCTGGTGTCGTGATCGTAAATCCGCTCTTGAGCACTTCGCGAAGATGATACGTGCCCGCGGGAACGACGAAGCTGAACTTCCCATCCGTGCCCGTAGTGAAGCTCTTTTCGCCGGTGTCGAGTATGCCGTTGTTGTTCGTGTCTAGATAGACGACCCAGCCGGAAAGGGCGACTTCACCCGTGTCCAGTTTTGCATTCGCATTGGCGTCTTTGAACACGATGCCGCTGATCAGGGTGTTGGTGGTTTCGCCGAAATTCTTGCCGGTGACGATCTGGCCCGTCGTGACGGTGACGTTGAAGTACCCGCTGCTCGGATTGGTCCAGCGCCAGCCGCTCATCGTCACTTCGCGGATGCGGTAAGTTCCCGCCGCCAGTCCGCTGAAGGTGAAGGTTCCGGCCGCGCCGGTGGTAAACGTCGGCTCGCCCGCATCCAGAATGCTGTTGAGGTTTTTGTCGATGAACAGTTTCTGTCCAGAGATGACAGCTTCGCCGCTGTCGCGGACGCCATTACCGTTGGCATCGTTGTAGACGAGCCCGGAGATGCTGGCCCCGCCGCTGGCGGCGTTCACCTGAATTGTCGTGGTGTAATCGGTGAAGCCGCCGTCTTTGTCGATGATGCGGCCATGGATCGTGTGAGCGCCTGTGGTCGCCAGATAGCTGGCGGGCACGGTTGCAGTAGCGCTGGTGCTGTTGGCGGTCTCGAAGGTTCCGTCGTTATTGAAGTCGTAGCTGTATTTGAAGCCTGCAGTGACATCGGCCGGCGATGGATCGCTGGCGGCGGAGAAGGAAACGCTGCCGGCCGAGCCAAGCGTGACCGCGCCGCCGGCGGCGAAGGTCGCCTTGGGCGGCGCGTTGTTGATTGTCACACTGCCGGTTGCGATCGCGGCAACGTTGTTCGCATCCGTCACGCGCAGCGCGATTGATCGCGATGAGGGGCCATCAAGGCCAACCGCACTGAAGGAAGTGCTGACGCCCGTCGCCCGAGCGACGAATGTCGTACCGTTGTAGTTGGTGTCCCATTCGTACTTCGAAATCGTCCCGCCGACTTCCGAGGAGCCGGTAGCATTGAGCGTCACCGATGAGCCCTCGGCGACCGAATAGGGCCCGCCGATCTTGGGCAGTGGCGGGCCTTGGACGCCCAGATCCATGTCGGACAGAACGGTTGACGGGCCATACGTGATGGCAAAGGCCGAGAGATCATCGGTGCGCGTCCAGCCGGCCGGCAGTGGCAGCGAGAGTACATAGGTGCCGCGCAGAATCCCAGTCAGCACGTAGTTGCCGCTGGCATCGGTGACGGCTATCGATTCGCCGGTGTCGTGGACGCCGTTTCCATTGGCGTCCATGAAGACGGTCATGCCCGCCACGCCGGTTTCCGATGGATCGCGCATGCCGTCGGCATTGGTATCGCCGAAGACCATGCCGTTTACCGTCGCCGGCGGAGGGGGAGGTTGCACGGTGACGGTTGCCGTGTAATCCGCAAAGCCGCCGTCTTTGTCGCTCACGCGCCCATGCACGGTATGCGAACCGGTGGTGCCAAGATAAGCCAACGGAATCGTGGCGCTGGACGCAGCGCTTCCCTGAATTTCAAAGACGCCATCGTTATTAAAGTCATAGCTGTACGTGAATCCCGCGGCGAGGTCCGCCGGCGAGGGATCGGTAACGCTCGAGAAGCTCATCGTTCCCGTCGCGTCAAACTCGACCGACGGACTGGCGCTCAGCACGGCGGTTGGGGGCGCGTTGGTGATATGAACGGTCCCCGTGCCGATGGCACTGTTCCCGATCGCATCGGTCACGCGCACGGCGATAACGCGCGTCGAAGGTCCATCCAAACCGGCGGCGTCGAATGTGGTGCTCACGCCCGTTGCCGTTGGCTTGAAGGTCACGCCGTCGTAATTGAGGTCCCATTCATAGCTGACAATCGTGCCGGAAGGCTCGTTGGAATCATGCGCGGACGGCGCGACTTTGCCGCCTTCGGGCACAATCGGGCTGGGGGCGAGCGCGATCGGCGGAGCGTTGGTGATGCTGAAATTCGTGGAGGTCGAGAAGCCGGCCCGCACGGCCACGAAGAGCGTTGCCCCCAAAGCAGTCGTCGTCCGCCAGTGCGATGGCGGAATGATCCGAAGGTTGTAGGTGCCATCGACAAGTGGCGAAAACCGGAATGCGCCTGTTGCCGACGAGATGCTCGTCGGCTCTCCGGCGTCGAGGGCGCCATTGTTATTGCTGTCGAGGTAAACGGTCGCGCCAGCAGTATAGGGCGGCTCGCTAAGCTGGCGCTCGCCATCGCTGTTGGTATCGATGTAGACAAAGCCTTCCAAAATAGCACCGAGCCTTGAGCCAAAATTGCCGTTGAGCTGAATCAAGCCAGTCGTCGCGAAATTCACCAGGATTGACCCATCCCCCAGCGGCGTGATCTGCAGCCAGTCGGCTGGCAGCACTTGCCGGACGTGAAATGTGCCGGCGGTGAATGTCTTGAGCTGATAATTCCCGGAGGCATCGGTCGTGGTGCTCGGCTCGCCCGTGTCCAACGCGCCGTTGTTATTCAGATCAAAGTAAATGACCCGCCCGGAGATGTTCAGGTCTCCCGTATTGAAGGTTTGGCTCGCATCGGTGTCTTGATAGACATGCCCACTGATTGCCGAGTAGTCGGTTGTATCGCGCAAACCAAAGTTGATGCCGAACGTCCCCAATCCCGCCGAGAAACTGACGCTTTGCGGCGTCCCTGCTCCGGGGAATACCTGCACGTAATTGGCATTGGGCAGAATGGCGTAGACGTTGTAGGTATTGGGCGATTTGATGCCGGAAATCGAGTAGGTGCCTGAGGGCCCCGAAACGGCGCTCACATCTCCGGTATCGAAGACGCCGTCAAAGTTTTGATCGACAAAGACCGTTACGTTTGGCAGCGGCAGATCGACGCCGCTGTTGTAGACGCCGTTGCTGGTGATATCGCGATAGACCAATCCGCTGAGAGATGATGTGCCGTTAAGCAGCACAGTCGTGCTGGTGCTGTATTGGGTGAACGCACCATCCTTGTCATTCACCCTGACGACAAACTGATGCACTCCAGTCGTGCCCAGATAGTTGGCCGGCACGAGCATGCCCGACAGCGGCGAATTGATGACGTCAAATACTCCGTCGTTATTGAAGTCGTAACTGTAGGTAAACCCCGCCGCGGTGTCAGCGGCGCCGCCGTCCACGGCGTTCTTGATGCTCAAAAAGCAAGGGCCGTTCAACGGAACCGTGGGCGCGACGCTGATGTTTCCCCACGGCGCGAGGTTCAAAATATTGACGCTGGAAACATCGTAATCGGTAGCGCCAAATGAATCGGTCACGCGCATCGCGATGAGGATATTCGCCGGCCCGTCGAGCTGGGCGGCCGAGTATGTGACAGTCTTGCCGGTGGCGTCAGTATGGAAGATTCCATCTTCGAAATTGAAATCCCACTCATAGAGCCGGATCGATCGGCCCGCCGACGCGGTGGCGCTGCCCGTCAGCGTGATCTGTCCGCCCTCATAAACGCTCTGCGGCACGCCGGCATTGGGATGCGGCGGCAGATTGCTGGAAACCGTTAATGTCGTTGTCGCCAGCGCGCTTTGGCCGAGTGAATCGGTGACGCGAAATGCAACGGTCTGGCGTTTGAAAAAGATGCTTGCCGCCACGAACGATGCGGTCGGGCCGGTCGCATCGACATTGAAATTCTGCCCGTCGTAGTCGAAATCCCACTCATAAGAGGCAACCGACGCTCCGCTGCCGACAATTGCGGATCCAGCCAGGTGAACATCCCCACCAGGATCTGCATCGTACGGCCCGCCGACGATCGCAACCGGAGCCGCCGCGGGATCATCGAGCAGGCGCGCGATAAAGTTTGTGGTAGTCCCGCCGGGCGGCACTTCGTGTCCCACAACTATGATTCGGCCGCCGGGGGCAAGGAGAATATGGGTGCCCAATTCGTCGCCGCCAAAGTCGTAGAACCTTTGGCCCCCGACGCCAAACGCCGGATCGGGCGCGCCGGTGGCGGTCAGCCGCATGACCAGCAGATCATCCGTTGTCGTGAGCTGGGTCACCTGATGCGTGCCGGTCAGCAGAATTCGTCCATCGGGCATCGCGGCCAATTCCGCCACCGTGTCGCGAGTCGAGCTCTTTGGGAGCATGAAAACGGCCGAGCCGTTGGTGCCGAACGATGGATCGGGTGATCCGTTGGCGGTCAGTTTCGTGACCGTCAGCGGGTACGTCGTTGAAACAGAGCCGGCGGTTGACGCGACAAAGATCGCATCAGGATCGCTGAATCGGAATGGCAGAAGATTGTCGTCCGTCGCGCCGCTATCGAGGATGACAACGCCGTTGTTGCCAAACGTCGGGTCAAATGTGCCATCGCCGTTGAGGCGAGCGACGTAGTCGTCTGTGTTGGGAGATCCCGATGTGCCTGAATCCACCGTTCCTTCAACCATGATGTGGCCATCGGACGTGGCCCAGAGATTGACGATGGTGTCGGATGTCCCGGGCACATCGAAGGAGAGGATCCCCTGCACGCCGAAGTTGGGATCCAGCCCGTTGGTGAGGCTTCGGGTAATGATCGGAATCCGGCTCGTTTTGAAAGTCCGCAGGCCGGCGGCGATAATGTTGCCACTGGGCAGCATCGCGACCTGTGAGAAGAACTGGAATGTTCCGCCCGTATCCAGCACAAAGCTGCCGTGAATCCCCAACTGCGGATCAACGCTTCCATCCGAATTGAGGCGCGCTTGCGCGAAAAGCGTTGGCGGCGTGCCGTTGAAAATATTCCCGTTGTCGGTCTGGCCGGCGAGTACCAGCTTGCCGTCGGCTTGCTGAACGATGGCTCTGGCAATTTCCTGCGATCCGCCGAGATTGAGGCTGACAGTTCCCCCGCTGCCGAAGGAAGTGTCGGTTGATCCGTCGGCGTTGACGCGCCACGCTTGGAAGTCTGACGATGCCCCGGAGCTGCCGCCGGCAAGAACGACCTTCCCATCGCTCTGGACAGCTGCCACCGGTCCGGAGACGGTCTCGGTCGCAAGGTAGTCGCTGAAAACAAAGCCGTTGTTGCCGAAGGATTTGTCGAGCGTGCCGTTGGCGCTATAGCGCATGACGATCACGTCCTCGCCCGCGCCCGGCGCGACGTATCCGGTGGCGGCGACGATAATGTTTGACCCTTGATTCCCAACCGCCGCATAAAACTGCCGGCCGACATTGGGCGGCAGGGAATACGTCATCACGCCGCCGGTACCGAAGGAGCCGTCCAGTTGGCCGTTGGCGGTCAGCTTCACGATCGCGGGGCCGGTGAGGAAGATCGATCCGTCCGGATTGGGATGAATGTTGTACGCGGCGGGGAAGCCGGGATTGGGCACGATTAGAACGCCGCCGCTGCCGAAGCTCGGATCGAGCACGCCGGTGGCGGAGTACTTCGCGACGGCGGTGGTTGTGCCGCCGAGGCCAGTCACCAGAAAGCTGTTGTCTGGCAAGACCTGGATATCGCGCAAGGAGCCGCTACTGGTGCCCAGCACCGACAGATCGATTTTGCCGAAGGTTGTATCGGGCTGCCCATTGGGCAGAAAACGCCGAATCTCCGCGGCGACGTTGGCATTGCGAAACTCGCCGGCAAGCAGGATTCCGCCATTGCTCTGCACCGCCGCGGCCTTTGTGACAAAGCTGCCGGTGACCGGGAACGAGTCCGGTGGAATCAGCTGAACGCCGTTGGTGCCGAACGTCGTATCAACCGATCCGTCGGCATTGAGCTGAACCATGCCGGTGCTGACAACAAGCGTGCGCCCGTTTCCCGAATCAGCGATGGTCTGAAACGACGACGATGTCGAACCCACTTGATCTGAGGTGGGCCCAGCCCAACTGGGAACTGGCGCGCCGGCCGAATCAAGCTTGGTGACGATCGGATTGCCGCTGCCGCCGACGATGAAAGAGCCATCGGCTTCGGTGAAGATTTTCTTCACCGCCGTGACATCGAGCACCTCGCGGCCACCGATGCCGAAAGAATGATCGATCTGGCCATTGGGAAGGTATCCCTCGATCGTTGCCTTATCGCTGCTGCCCAGCGCGCGATCTCCCCCGACAAGGATTCGGCCATCGGGCAGGACGGCTACCGCTAACGCCTCATTGTTTGCGCTGGACTGGCCGGAGACAAAGACTTTGCCGCCGGTGCCGAAGGTCGGATCCAGATCGCCGGCGCTGAGCAGCAGTCGGTTTTCGAGAATCTCCGCGCAGTATTTCAGTAGATGGGTTCGGTTTTTCCGCATGACGATATGGCTAATAGGCGCTGATGGAGCCACTGCACCCGCAATCGCCCGCCGCACCCCGGTTGAGCCGACATCGTAGGATGTGCACGTGCAAATACAAGGAAATTATTGGTCTGCGGTTGGTCCGCTTAGGTCTCGGAAACGCTGAGCAAACTGATCCATGGTTGGGATGTGAAAAACTATATGAGTCGTTGTTTTCTGGCGGGCTGGATTGTTGCGCGAAGCTGGGGCGCGGGTTGCTGGAATTTTATTTGTTGGTCGATTGATGTGGGAGAGTTGGTTTCTGGAGACGCCGCTTGCGGCTTCGCGAGCCAAGTCGCGCACAAAACTCGCGAAGCCGCAAGCGGCGTACAAATGCAGTCTTTCCACATCCCTCACCTTTTTTTTAAAAAATCTTCTCGCCCGCCCCGAGTATGAGCATCTGCTCCTCAAATATGTATGGCCCGTTTCTCCACCGCCATCGCGGCTTCCTTTACCGCTTCGGGCAGCGTCGGATGCGCGTGATTCGTGCGGGCGATGTCTTCTACGCTGGCGGCCATTTCCATGGCCATTACGCACTCGGCAATCATGTCCGAGGCGTGTGCTGCCAGGATTTGCACGCCCAGCAGGCGGTCGGTTTTGGCGTCGCCGACTACTTTCACCCAGCCTTCCTGGTCGTCCATTGATTTAGCGCGGCCATTGGCGCTCATCGGGAATTTGCCGACGCGGACCTCGCGCCCTTCCTTCCGAGCCTCGGCTTCGGTGAGGCCGACCTGCGCGAACTCCGGATGCGTGTAGACGACGCCGGGGATCGTGCGGTAGTTCACGTGCCCGGCGCGGCCGGCCATGATCTCCACCGCGGCGATGCCTTCTTCCTCGGCTTTGTGTGCGAGCATTAATCCGCCGACGACGTCGCCGATCGCGTAGATACTCGCGACGTTCGTCGCGAAGTGTTCGTCGATCTTGACGAAGCCGCGCGAGTCTAGCTCGACGCCGGCTTCGGCAAGGCCAAGGCCATCGGTGATGGGCCGGCGGCCGGTCGCCACCAGCACGCGGTCGGCGATCTCGGTGCCGGTGTTGTCGCCGCTCTTCCAGGAGACGTGAACCTTGCCGTCTTTCACTTCAGCCTTGGCGGCGGCGGTCGCAAACTGGAACGTGATCCCCTGCTTCTCGAGCATGCGCTGCAAAAACCCGCTCAACTCGCTGTCCATGAGCGGCAGCACGCTCTGCGTGAATTCCAGGAAATGCACCTTCGACCCAAGGCGGCTCCAGACCGAGCCAAGCTCCAGGCCGATATAGCCGGCGCCGATCACCAGCAACTTTTGCGGCAGTGGATCGAACGCCAGCGCTTCGGTTGAGCTGACGATGTATTTGCCGTCGAACCGCAATCCTGGCAGTTCCACTGGCGCGCTGCCGGTGGCGATCAAAATCTTGCTCGTCTTGAGCGCCTTTGTTCCTTCCGCGGTTTTCACTTCGACGGTATCGCGTGAGACGATCCGCCCCTGCCCCATGTAGGCGTCCACCTTGTTTTTCTTGAACAGGAACCCGACGCCGCCGGTGAGTTGGCGGACGACTTGGTCCTTGCGCGCCAGCATCGCCGGAAGATCCAGTGTGACTTCGCCGACTTTGATGCCGTGATGCGAGAGGCGATTTTTCGCTTCCCAGAACCGTTCGCTGGAGTCGAGCAGCGCCTTGCTGGGGATGCAGCCCACGTTGAGGCAGGTGCCGCCCAGGTATTGGCGATCGATGCAGGCGACGCGCATCCCAAGCTGAGCCGCCCGAATGGCGGCGACATATCCGCCGGGCCCGGCGCCGATGACGATGAGGTCGTACGAAGCAGTAGTATTTTCGCTCATGTGGCGTGGGATTTTAGGGGGGAACCGGGCCGGGAGCGAGAGGGGCGACGTGGTCGGAAGATCCGCGGCCTCATTCAGGCCTCAGTGATATCTTTTATTCTTCCGTGATCGCGAGTTTTTGGGCATGCCCTCTTCCGCCCCGGAAGAATTATAGGGTAATCACATTAAATACAGTGGTTCGGCTTGCTCCAGCGTTTCTCGTAGCGGTTCTCTCGCCGAAAAAGTTTTGCGGGTTTCGACAAATTGCCCTCCGATTGGGAAGAAGCGGTTCGGCATTTGCACACACGCCACCCCACGCGCGTGGCGTGTTTTTCATGTTGTTTCATCTCAAGAAGGAGTTTGTCATGTCTCGGACTGTCGTACTCGGCGGATGGCGGGCAATATTAGGCGGGGCATTTGCCTCCGCGGCCCTCCTCGCTGTTGGATGTGCTCAGGATGACGGGAACAGATCGGCTCGCGATACCGGCTCAGCGCCTCAGTCGAACGACGGATATGCGGCGTCGGCTGACTCCGCTCACTTCACGGTATCCCGCGCGTTTCCCACTGGCAATCGCAACAACAGCGAGCTGCTGGTCGAGGAGATTGGCCCGCGCGAGGTGCGCGTGGGAACGCCGTACACCTATCAAGTACGCGTGACCAATCTGACCGACCAGAAGATCACCGGCATCATTCTGCGGCAACATGCTTCGGATAATTTTGCTTTCGACGAAAAGATGCGCGAGCGGGAAGGCCGCGATGCCCGAATTGAGGTAGGCGAGCTGGGTCCCAAGCAATCCAAGACAGTCGATGTGACGGGGACCGCCAGCCAGCAGGGAACGCTCGACACATGCCTGAGCGCCCAATACAACCCGCCGACCCTTTGTGCGCAGGTCGCGATTGTCGCACCGGCGCTGCAGGCAGTTGCCGAGGGGCCCAGCCGGGCCGATGTGTGTCAGGAGCTTGATTATCGCTACACCGTCACCAACACCGGCACCGGCACCGCACACAATGTCGTGCTGCGCATGGATCTTCCTGAAGGCTTGCAAGCCAACGGCGGCCGCGGCGTATCGCTCAACGTCGGAGATCTGGGCCAAGGCCAGAGCCGCACTGTCGTCGCCCGCGTGCGGGCCGATCGAGCCGGTCAGTTCAGAACTCGCGCTGTGGTCGCCAGCGATATCGGACAGATTCAGACTTCAGAGGTTGCCACTGCGGTCATCGCCCCAAGACTTGCGGTAACGATCACCGGCCCCAAAGAGCAGCTTGCCGACCAGCCGGTTACATATCGCATTGACGTGAAGAACGTCGGCGAAGCCGCTGCCGCCCACACGCGCCTGCGCGTTGGCGCGACGCCGGGAGAAGTTGAGTTTGTCAATGCTCAAGGCGGCGAAGGCGCCCAATTGGCCTCCGAGCGACAAGGCGGCGGACAAGACCTCGGCACAATCGAGCCGGGTCAAGCCCGCACCGTGACTATCAACTTCCGCACCCGCGCCGGCGGCAGCAATGCCTTCGACGCGACCGCACAGGCCGACTGCGCGCCGCCGGTTACCACATCGCTCAATACCGAACTCAAAACCATCACCGCATCAGCCTTGATTGTGACGCATGATCCTGATCCGGTTCCCGTTGGGCGCAACGTGGTCTATCACGTCCTCGTGCAAAACAAGGGAAACGAAACCGATCACGATGTGCAGGTCATGGCGACGCTCCCCGACGGTGAGCAGTTTGTTCGCGGCACGGGCAAGACCGACGTCAGGGCCAACGGCCAGAACCTGACCTTCGGCGTCATCCCGTCACTTGAGCCCAAGCAAACCATCACCTGGGACATTGAAGCCAAGGCGATTCGCGCGGGCCAAGTTGACTTCAAGGCGACAATGACCACCCGCTCGACGCCAAATCCGGCCGTCAAGATCGAGCCGACCAAGCTCTACGGCGGCGACACCGGCGTGCAGACAAACACCAACGTCGCGCCTCCGGTAAATGGCCAGCCGAACCAGCCTTCGAATCCGAATCGGCCTTAGGAGTTCGCGGATTTGTGAGTGAAGACGGGCGCGCCTGTAGCAACCAGGCGCGTCCGTTGTTTTGCGCCACTCCGTAAACGAAAGACGGCGGACCGATGGTCGCGCCGCTACTCGGGGCTCTGAATGAGCGAAGCAGGATTCGTCGGTCGTATCCTGTTCACAGCTCACAACCGTCATGCAGTTCTGTACCTATGAACCTGGCGCGCCGCCTCAAGCTCATATCTCCAGCATCAACCGCGCCGGGTCTTCCAGCAACTCTTTCACGCGCACGAGGAAGCTCACCGATTCGCGGCCATCGACCAAGCGATGGTCGTAGCTTAGGGCGACGTACATCATCGGGCGGATTTCGATTTTGTCGCCGATGGCCATCGGGCGCTTTTGGATGGCGTGCATGCCGAGAATGGCGCTTTGCGGCGGGTTGAGGATGGGCGTGGAGAGCAGCG
>DATBDZ010000047.1:0-3407 GCA_036276235.1 Humisphaera sp.
GCCGATCGGCAAGGAAGTCCGCCTGCGAAACGTGAGCTTCCGCGTGATCGGCGTCCTGTCGGCCAAAGGCGCCAACATGATGGGATCGGATCAGGACGACATCCTGCTCGCTCCCTGGACGACGATCAAATACCGCGTTTCCGGCAGCTCCGCCCAGATGCAAAACCAAAGCGCCGCTGCTTCTTCCGGCGACTCTTCGACCAAGGTCAATTCGCTGAACGATCTATACCCCGGAACCGCCGGCGGACTGTATCCAACACCTTCGCCCACGCAGCAGGCGGATACGCCGCTGCCCGTCCGCTTCTCCAATATAGACCAGATCTTCGCCTCGGCGATGTCCGCCGATCAGATCGATCAGGCGATCCACCAGATGGAGCAGTTGCTGCGCGAACGCCATCACATCCGCGCCGGCCAGTCCGATGACTTTCAGGTGCGCGACATGAGCGAAATGTCCAAGGCGATGGCCGACCAGACCAACACAATGACGAATCTGCTCCTGTTCGTCGCGTTGGCATCGCTGATGGTGGGCGGCGTGGGAATCATGAACATCATGCTCGTTTCCGTGACCGAGCGCACGAAGGAAATTGGCCTGCGCATGGCGGTTGGCGCGCGGCCGGGTGCGATTCTCACGCAGTTCCTGACCGAAGCCATCGTCCTCTGTCTGGCCGGCGGAGCCACCGGCATTCTCGTCGGCCGCGGCGTCTCTCTGCTTATCCGCTTCATCAAGCATTGGCCAACGGAACTATCGGTGCCGGCGATTGTTGCGTCGGTGGCCGTCTCGGCATTTGTCGGTGTGATCTTCGGCTACTACCCCGCCTGGAAAGCCTCGCGACTGGACCCAATCGAAGCGCTCCGCTACGAATAGCAAAATAATGGCGCGTGCGCGCATCTGCCCCGTTGGCCACACCTATCAGCCGTCAAATTCTGACGGCCATTCGCCCTGCCCAATCTGCGCCGCGGAAAAGCCTGTCCTGCGCCTGCCGATGAGCGGCACGCGCCTCAAAGAATTCACGCCGCCGCCGCAGTTTCCCGGTCTGGATATCCTCGAAGAAATCTCGCCGGGCGTCGGCGGAATGGGTGTCGTCTTCAGGGCGCGCGAGCAGAGTCTCGATCGCATCGTCGCGGTCAAAACCGCAAAATCAAAACTGCAGACGGCTGAAGGCCACGCATTTTTCCAGCGCGAAGCCCGCGCTGCCGCGCGGCTCGATCATCCGAACATCCTGCGGATCTTCCGCTTCGATCCGGATCATCCGCCCCCCTACTACGTGATGGAGTTTCTGGAGGGCAGGCACCTGGACCGCGCCTGCCGCGGACGCGATACGCGATATATCGCCGCGATGATGGAGAAGATCGCCCGCGCGCTGGCGTACGCGCACGAGCGCGGCGTGATTCATCGCGATATCAAGCCGGCGAATATTCTGGTGGATGGCGCGGATGAGCCGCACGTGGCGGATTTTGGGGTTGCGGGGTATTTCGACGATCCACGCCGCTCAGATCACGTTGCCGACGTCGCATCGTCTGATCCCCTCCCTCGGTACTCCGGCGGAGGGTTAGGGAGGGGGTTTTCGCAAGATGCTTACACAGCACAGCCCCCACCCCAGCCCTCCCCCGGAGTACTGGAGGAGGGAGAAAAGTTGCCGACGCCCGCGGTGTCTTCCGCCCCTGCCGGCCCAACATTGGTCGGCACCCCCGCCTTCATCGCGCCGGAAGTCTACGACCGCAGCGGCGAAGTCGGGCCGGAGATCGATGTCTACGCGATGGGCGTGATGCTCTACGAGCTGCTCACGCAAAAATCCCCGTTCCCCGGCAAAACCTTTGAGGAGATTCGCGAAGCGGTGCTGCGCGCGATGCCGCCGCTGCCGCAATCGATCAATGCGTCCGTCCCCGAGCCGCTGCAGCGCATTTGCCTGATGGCGATGGAGAAGGACCCCGCCGCCCGCTACGAATCGGCCCGTGACATGGCCGACGACCTGCGGCGATTTCTGGATGGCCGCGAAGTCGCCGCAAGGCCGGCGCGCTATCAACTGGAGCTGCGCGGCAGACTGCAAAATCACTTGACCGATGTACGACTGTGGAACGAGCAGAGCCTGATCGATCTGCGCGACATGGATCGGCTGTCTCGGCCCTACAACGCGCTCCTGGAATCCGCCTCTCCGTGGCTCGCGCTTTCGCGCCGATTTCCCTGGGAAAGCATCGCCCTGCGTCTGGGCGGGTGGCTCGTGCTGATCAGCAGCGTCCTGTGGCCCATTTTCTACTGGGGCACGCTCACCCGCGCGCAGCGCGTGCTGGTGATCGGCCTGCCGGCCCTGGCCGTCAATGTCGTCGGCTGGATTCTCCGCCTGCGCGGGAGCCGCGTGAACAGCCTCGTCTATCTCTCCACCGGCGCGCTGCTGCTGCCGCTGCTGGCCAGCGTCGTCCTCACCGAATATCGAATCGTCCCGCATGCGCAATCTGAATCGCGCGAACTTTTCGGCGCGGCTTCCCAGACCATCTCCTCCAGCGCCCGCAACGATTACGCGCCGACGAACCTGCAACTGACTATCTCCGCCGGCGCGTTCTGCATCTACTGCGGTCTGCTGCTGATCGTCACCCGCGCCAAGGTCCTCGCCGCCTGGCTGGGCGGCGGCGGATACCTGCTCTTTTCCGGATTGCTGCTTCTTGCGGGATTGAAAGAGTGGCTCACCGAAGACCACGTCGCCCAGGCGTTGCTGCGCTATCTGATTGCCGCGTGGATCTTCTGGGGCCTTGCAACATGGTTGCAACGCCGCCCCTTCGCACGGACATTCGCCGCGACGTTCTTCGCGTTCTTCGTGATTCCGTTCGCGCTGGTCGTAACCCTGCTCGCCCGCTACGGCGCGGTTGAATGGCTGCACGCCTCGCCCCAATGGAACGATGAAACGATCAATCAATGGCTGATGGCCGACGGTCTCATTTATTTACTGGGCGGCCTCTGGTTCGCCGGCGCTCGCGCCAGCCATGTCAGATTCTGGGGTGCTATGCTGTTGCTTCTGGTCCCCATCCACCTGCTGACACCGACGCAAATCCTCTTCGATAAACCCGGCCACGATCTGTTCATGATCGGATCCGCCCCGCTGACGCGATACGAGTTGATGTCGGTCGTGCTCGCGACTGCGCTGATCGCCCTAGGCACGCGCCTCCGCCACAATGCCCTGGTCGTCCCCGCGCTGGCGGGCCTGGCCGTCTGGTTCTTCCGCGCCACCGAGCGCCATTTCCAAGCCTACCGCTCCTGGCCTTTGGCGATAGCGACAACCGGCGGCCTCGCCATGATGGCCGCTTTGATCTCACTGCTCTGGCGAGCAAGGAAACGCAAGGAGCCGATGATCTAAGCTAAATTTTGCGGGATCAGGCACGCCTTCTCCCTCTCCCCTGTACTCAGGGGAGAGGGC
>DATBDZ010000048.1:0-2979 GCA_036276235.1 Humisphaera sp.
GAGCTGTGGCGGTTGGACCAATGGCGCAAGGCGCCTGAAGCGAATGGTGTCCCGTTTTATGCGCAGCGGATCGCGGCGAAGAACAGCGAAACGAACGCCAAGGCGGCTGGGTGGCGCGAACAAATCCGGACGTTCGACGACGAGTTGAATCACGATCTGACCGGAATCCTGACGCCCGAGCAGCGAGCTCAGCCAACCATGGTGGATCAAGTCGAAGGCGCTACTGTTGATAAGAATCAGCACAATTTGGATACGGTGAATCTGGTGGCGACCGTGGTGACCATTGGCGTTGGCTTGTGCTTGATCTTCGGGTTTTTGACGCGATTGGCGGCGATTGTGGGGGCGTTGTTCCTGTTCGGGGTGATCGCGTCGCAGCCGTTTTGGATTAGCGGGACCGCACCAACGATGAATCAATGCGTAGAACTGGCAGCATTGCTTGTCTTGGCGGGAACCGGCGCGGGCCGTTGGGCGGGGATGGATGGCTGCCTGGGGGCGCTGTTTCGCCGGCGGCGGTATGTGACCGTTGTGGAAGATTGAATTAAACCATGGAGACACAGAGGACACGGAGAACGATTGAATGAACAATGACCAAATCTCAATGACCAATAGGAACTGCTCTTCGTTGGTCATTGATGCTTGGTCTTTTCTTCTCCGTGCTCTCCGTGTCTCCGTGGTTAATAAATATTTGCAATTCAGAGATAAGCAATGAATCTTACGCCTGAAGAAAAGAAAGTCGGGAAGCAGAATTTCAACGAGGCCGTGGGCACGACACGGCGGACGTTTCTGCAGGATATTGGCATCATCGGCGGCACTGCGGCCGTAGCTGGGCTGGGGGCCAAGTATTTTAATTACGGACCGAAGCTTGACGATCGGCTGCGCGTGGGTGTGATCGGCACGGGGGACGAAGGCAACGTGCTGATGGGGGCGATCAATCCCGACTACGTCGACGTCGTGGCGATTGCCGATATTCGCCCTTATAGCCGGCATCGGGCGTTTCATGGCGATTGGTACTCGCCGGGCGCGCACGCAGCTCGCCCGGGGCTGATGAAGGTTTTTGGCTATAAGACCGAAGAAGAAGCGCGGAAGCACGTCAAGGTCTATGAGAATGACTATCACGAGTTGCTCGATGATCCGGACGTCGAGGCGGTGATCATCGCGACGCCGCTGTTCATGCACCATCCGATGGCCGTGGCGGCGATGCGGAAGAACAAGCACGTGCTGAGCGAAAAGCTGATGGGGCACGACGTTGGGATATGCAAGGAAATGGCGCGGGTGTGCGACGCGTCGAAAGATGCGAAAGGCAATCCGATCGTGATGGCGGTCGGGCATCAGCGTCACTACAGCATTCTGTACGACAACGCGGTCGAGCAAATTCGCCAGGGGTTGATCGGCGACATTCATCACATTCGCGCGCAGTGGCATCGCGATAATTCGCCCGGCCACGACAGTTGGTCGCCGCCGTTGCCGGGCGACGCGCATTTGGACAAAGAGCTGGCCGCGTGGCAGAAATTGCTGAACGGGCCAAGCAAACCCAACGATCCCGCGGGGATTGCGGAATGGGAAGCGAAGGTCGCGCAGAAGACCGCGCAGATTCACGACATTACCGAAGAACTGGCTCAAAAGTACGGCTACGAAGCGAAAACCATCAACGGCTACCAGCGGCCAGCGATGGAAGAGCTGATTCGTTGGCGGCTTTGGAACCGCACGGCGGCCGGTCTGATGGCCGAACTCGGAAGTCACCAGCTGGATGCGGCCGGCATTTTCATTGCGGCGCAGGGGCCAAAGGGGCATCACGTGCATCCGCTGGCGGTGTCGGCGATCGGCGAGCGGTCGATCTTCCCCAACGATCGAGAATGCGAGGACCACGTTCATTGCATGTTCGAGTATCCGGGCAAGGGGTATTACAAAGGCGAAGACATGCAAGAGGTGGCCGACCCGAGCAAGAAGCTCGTCGTTGCATACTCTTCGATCAATGGCAACGGATTCGGCGGTTACGGCGAGACGGTGTACGGCACCAAAGGGACGCTGATTCTGGAGGAAGAACAGACGGCGATGCTGTTCAAAGGTTCTTCGACGTCGACGCAAATCGAAGTGAGCAACAAGGGCGGTAAGCCCGCGATGGATACTTACGAAACCGGCGGCGGCGCGGCGGTGGCGCAGGCGGCGCTGAGCGGGCCGGTGAGCCGCGGATATAAGGAAGAGATCGAGCACTGGGCGTGGTGCATTCGGAATCCAGCGCCGGAACATAAACCGCATTGCACGCCGACGGTGGCGCTCGGCGACGCGGTGATCGCGCTGACAGCAAATCAGGCGATCGCGAAGCAAACCCGGATCGAGTTCAAGCCCGAGTGGTTCGATCCGGCGCGGAGCGAAACGCCGGACGGCACTGTTCCGCGCGAGGCTGCGCAGGTTACTTGATTGTGAGATCGAGACGGCGAAGATCTCACGCAAAGGCGCGAAGGCGCAAAGGAATTGGAAGAGAAAGAATTTTTTGAACACTAATTTTCGCTGATCGACGCTAATTAGAATTCGTGGATTGGTTTGAACTGCTTTTCTTGGCGCCTTTGCGCCTTTGCGTGAGACCTGCTTCGCATGGCGCGCGTTGTTCTTAAGCATTTGGATAAGACGTATCCGAACGGCTATCAGGCGGTTCGCGATGTGAGTCTTGAGATCGGCGACGGCGAGTTCATGGTGCTCGTGGGACCGAGCGGGTGCGGGAAATCGACGACGCTGCGAATGGTCGCCGGGCTGGAAGAAACCACCGGCGGCGAGATCTGGATTGGCGATCGGCTCGTGAATGAAATCGCGCCGGGCGATCGCGACATCGCCATGGTGTTTCAGAATTACGCGCTCTACCCGCACATGAGCGTGTATCAGAACATGGCGTTCGGGCTCAAGATGCGCAAGACGCCAAAGGCCGAGATTGACACGCGAGTGCGCGAGGCGGCGGCCATCCTTTCGATCGAGCAGTTGCTCGAG
>DATBDZ010000049.1:0-4071 GCA_036276235.1 Humisphaera sp.
CCTCCATGCGTTGGCGACAGTCGGGCGTTAGACGAACGATGTGTTTACGATTGCCATCCATGGCGTCTCCTTGAAGTTGAGCGAGTTATCGCACAACTGGAGCAGGAACGCACACCAGAATAAAATGGATGGCGTACTACAATGAAAATGATGACCCAAATTGGCCGCATTGACGTTCATTCCCACCTGTTGCCGGGCATCGACGACGGCTGCGCTACGCTCGAGGAATCCGTCGCGTGCGCGAAGCGCATGGTGGCGGCGGGGTACACGCATTCATTCTGCACGCCGCACATCTGGCCCGATCTACCGACGAACACGATCGAGAACATTACCGCACATGTCGCCAAACTGCAGGCAGAGCTCGACGCGCAAAACGTCTCTCTCCAACTGATCCCCGGCGGCGAGATTGGCATTCGCGATCATGTCCCGCAGTTGCGGTTTGAGCAGGTCGTGACGTTTGGGATGCATCGCAAATTTTGCCTGGTCGATATTTGGGCGAAGGAGCTGCCGCCGCTGTTTGGCAAGTCGGTGCGGCACCTGCAATCGTTTGGTCTGACGGTCATCCTCGCGCACCCTGAACGCATGGCGGCTGTGCAGGAAGACTGGAGCTTGATCGACCGCTTTGAGAACATGGGCCTGCTCTTGCAGGGAAATCTACAATGCCTGGACGATCCGATCTCACAGCCGACACGGCAGCTTGCCGAAAAACTTCTTTCAGACGGCCGCTACTTCATGCTCGGCAGCGATCTGCACAATCTTCGGACGCTGGATTGCCGCCTGCGCGGATTGGAGCGCGCGATCGAGTTGGTGGGGGAGCAGAAGGTGTGGGAGTTAACGCGGGAACATCCGCTGCAGCTCTTGGGAGAATAGAACCTCCATAGTGAACCAATTCGCAAGGTGTGCTTCCACGACCGGCGGAACGATCCGCCGGATGACGACGCCTAGGCAGAGACAAAAGCGGCGGGCAGTGCCCGCCCAACGCGCCGCACTTCATCGTAGGGCGGGCACTGCCCGCCGCTTCCCGTGCGCTCGCGACACCGTGCACGGTGAGATTAGACTTTTGACAGCGTCGATGCTTCGCGTGCTAGCGCCTCCGCGACCCGTGCGATCGGCGTCTTCCAATCGCCCGGTCGAGGCTGGCGAAAGAGCCGCAGGGTTGCATACCACGGAGAATCCGAGCGATCCACCAGCCAGCGCCAGTCGGCGGCATATTGCAGGAAAACCCAAGCCGGCCGACCCAGCGCGCCGGCTAGATGCGCCGTCGCCGTATCAATGCTGATCAATAGATCGAGGTTACACAGCGCGGCCGCCGTGTCTGTGAAATCGCGAATGTGCGGCGAGCAATCGACCGCATTCAAGCCGCGCGGAAGCACCGAGGGATTCGCAGGATCGGGAATCTGTAAACTGTAGAAGCGCACGTTTGGGACATCAGCGAGCGGTCCCAGAAGCTCCGGCGGAATCGAGCGATTGCGCGGATTTGGGCGGCCGGCCCAGGTCAGGCCGACGTTCAGCACGCCGTTTTCTTTCACGATGCGGTGCCGCCACTCGTCGAGCTTGCCCGGGTCAACGCTGATGTACGGAACTTCCGCGGGAATTGTCGCGAGCGTCGTTCTGAATCGGCCCGGCAGGCTCATGATCGGGCAATGTAGATCGAAATCCGGCAATGTTTCGCCACGGCCAACGACTTGCTCGACGCCAGCGACGCCGCGCATCAGATTTTTCAATTCCGCTTGACATTCGAGATAGACCGTAGCGCCGCGGCGCGCCAGCAGCGCGGCATATCGCGACATCTGGATCGTGTCGCCGAAGCCCTGTTCAGCGTGGAGCAGAATGCGCTTGCCGGCGACTTCGCCGCCGTCCCATTCTGGTTGGGCGAAATCATAGTGGATGAACCGCAGGCGAAGCCGTCTCCGGGCTTCGTACGCGTCCCATCCCTCCTGCGTGTGGTCGAGCAGCAGGAGAACCAGCGAAAGATTCCACGTCGCATCGGGAAAATCGGGACGCAACGCCAGCGCGCGCCGCAGCGCGGCGACTGCTTCTTGAAGCCGGCCCGCCAGCCGCAGGGTGTTGCCGAGATTGTTGAACGCCTCGGAATAGTCAGGCCGAAGCCGGATCGCTTGCTCGAAGGCGGCGATCGCCTCGTCGAGTTGATCATCCTCCTGAAGCGCGCTGCCTAAATTGTTGAACGCCTCAGCGAAGTTGAGCCGCAATTCCGTTGCCCGCCGACACTCGGCGATCGCCTCCGCGAGCTGGCCCTGCGCGCGAAGCGCATTTCCAAGATTGTTGTGCGCCTCGGCAAAGTCACGCCGCAGCGCAATCGCCCGTCGATAGGCGCCAATCGCTTCGGCGCGTCGTCGCTGCTCGTCGAGCGCGGCACCGACATTGTAATGCGCCTCGGGAACCTGCGGCGCCAGCGCAGCCGCCTGCTGGAATGCCGCAAGTTCCGCCGCCGATTGGCCCAGCGCACGATGGACGAGACCCGCGCTGGTGAAGTAGATCGCCGCGCTGGGATTGAGCCTGATCGCGCGCTGGATCAACCCAATCGCTTCGGCATGATGGCCGCTTTGATGCGCGATGAGTCCCAGGAGATGAAGCGAATCCGCATGATTCGGATCTTGCGCGAGAATCTGCTGGCAGAGCGCCTCCGCCTCGCGAAGCCGGCCCGCCTGCTGATGACTGGCCGCCAGCGCGTACTTCTGCTGGAGATTCGTCGCCGGGGACGTCATCCGGGGATCCTCATCACATCCTCAAACAACGCCACCCAGTTTTTGCACACGACAGGCCAGCTCTGCTCTCGAGCGAATTGCTGCGCACGCGCGATCATCTCGCGCTGCGGCAGAGTGCCTCGCTGCTCGTGGCATTCGTGCAGCTTCGCGACGATGTCGGCCAGCAGCCCCAGCGGGCGATACGCGTGATCCACCCAGACCTGCTCTTTGCACGGATAGACGTAGCCGCGATTGCGATCGCCGCCGAGGATTTCGGGCATCGATGAATTGTCCGGCGCGATGACCGGCGTGCCGGCGCTCATCGCCTCGGTCATCGTCAGGCCCCAGCCTTCGCCGAGGGTGGTCGTAAAAAACACGTCGGCGCAGTTGTAGATCGCATTGAGCGCTTCCAGCGGAACGCCGCCGTTGATGAGCCGAAGGCCGGCGGGAAAGACGACGTCAATTGAACCGTTGTTCAATCCCAGCGCGCGGCAACATTGCTGCAGATCGACACCAAACTCCACCACCTCGCAGTGCAGGTACAGTCGCGAGTTCGGCACGCGCTTCTTGAATTCGCGATACGCCAGGATGCAGCGCGGCATATCCTTGCGCGTCAGATTGCGATTGACGTTGACGATCAGATACGTGCTGGGGTCCGGGATATTCAGATGCTGCGCGCGAATCGATTGCCGCGCGCTGGCGCCGAGCGGATAAAAGTTCTGGGTATCGCAGCCGTGATAAATGACACGCAGCTTTCCCTCAACCTGCGGCATGAGCCGCAACGTCTCGCGGCGGCCGAATTCGGTGTAAGCGACAGGTGCATCAGCCAGCGCGATGATACGGCTCATCAGCGGATTGATCGTGCTGTCCACCGGATAATAGTAGATGATCTTCAGCGGCCTGATTCCGCGCGCCCTGCGCGCGGCCTGCAGTTTCTCCAACTCTCCGACAACCGGCTCCACGATCTCCGTGTTGTTAAGAATCCAAAGAATGTCGTGATCGGTTCGCTGCAGCGCCTGGATGAGTTGAGTTCTGCCAAACGGATCGGAGGGATCGAGCAGATGTGCCGGCGTCAGTTGATAAGGAAAGCGATTGGCGTCGAAAGATTCGCCGCGATAGTTGATCGCGAGCTGATCGATCTGGTAGCGGCCGGTTTTGTGAAGCTCCGCCAGCACATGCCGCGAGACGGTTCCGAATCCCGTCGCCGCCAGCACCGAATCGCTCCAGGCGAGTAGCTTGAGTTTGCCGGTCATGCGGGCTCCAAAACCAATGGCACAGCGCCACAATGGTGCCAGCCCGCAGAAGGAGGAAAACTGAGTTGTAGGGTGGGTGTACTCGCCCACCATCTGTCGCTCATGGCGGGCGA
>DATBDZ010000050.1:0-18968 GCA_036276235.1 Humisphaera sp.
GCGCCGCTGGGGGAGAGCTTATTTTAGCGGGGAATCCGGGTGAGACAACCGAGGCGCAAAGATGAGCGGACGGACGGTGGACCTGCGGACTTCGGCGAGCTCAGTCGAGTCGGCCGACCGCTACGCGGGATTAGTTCATTGACTATTGCTTGTTTATCTATTTCAGATACGCGCGAAGCGGTTTCCAGTAAAACTTTCTCCATCCCTTGGTCACCCCATCATGATCGTGCTCCGGAACATTGACGTGAACCAGATCGATGCGCCCCTGCTTTCCATCCTGCACGAATTTGAGGATCAGCACCGAATCCAGGTCATCATCGTGAAACTCGCAGCTTCGCCAGCGCTGAACGATGAGCTTTCCGGGAATCGTCGCCAGCATGGTTCCGCTCAGCATGCCATCGAACGCGCTGAATCTGCTGCCGGCTTTGGCGCTGATCTTAACCTTCCCGCCGGTCACGGCGGCGTGGAGTTTGGGACTCAGATAAATATCGTAAAGCTGCCTTGCGGGCGCGGGGAAGCGGACGGACTGTTCGATGGTTTTCAGCATGGCGCGAGCATAACCGAAAGCTGCTTCGCCGCGACGACTGCCTGGTTTGAGGATGGATGATTCGAGGATCAAGGATAGTGCTGCCACAGGGCGCACTGGCCATTTCCATCCCCAATTCTCTATTCTCCATCCTCAAATTATTAGCAGCCCGCGCCCACCAATGGATAACGCGGCAGCAACCGGATAAACTTCCCACCCCTGCCCGGCGACGGGCAAACCTGGAGAGGTGTCCGAGTGGCTGAAGGAGCAGCACTGGAAATGCTGTTGGCGGCTTAAACCGTCACGGGGGTTCGAATCCCCCCCTCTCCGCTGATCTTGTCGCCCGCGATTTCAAACCCTTGGAATCGTTGTTGGTGCCGCAGTCGCTTCAATGTGGCCGCGCTCTGCTGAGCGCGGAAATACGCAAGCCGGATATGTTGTCCCTTGTTGGCGGAGCTTCAACTGGGCGGAGGAAGAATCGCGGCGGATGATTCCGTTTTGAATACCAGACCATAGATACGTAACCGAAGCATGTTTGCGATCGGAAGTCCTCCCACATCCGAACTCAAATTACCGGCGAACTAAGGGGTTACCACCGCCGGCCCCAATTTAATTGCCTGATCGTAGATATTCATCAGCCGTTCGTAACCGGCTTGTTCGGAGTAATCTTCCAATACCTTCGCGCGGCCGGCAATTCCCATCAAGCTGCTCAATTCTGGCCGCTGCCACAAATATTGGATTTTCGCGGCCAGATCGTCAGGATCGCCGGGATTGAAGAGCATCCCAGTGACCTGATCATCCACTATTTCTGGCAGCCCGCCGATGCGCGAGCAGACGACGGGCCTGCCGTGTAGATTTGCCTCGGCGAGCACGACGGGGAATCCCTCGAAACAGGTGCTGCAGAGCACGACCATTCGGCATCGCCGATAGAAGGCTGGTAAGTCAACTGGCTCGAGATGGCCGAGAAATTCGACGTTTGGAGGAGCCTGCGACGGCAGGTCTGGCATTGGCCCTGTTGAGCCGGCAATCTTGAACGAAATATGGGGTAGCGCCGCCGCTGCGCGCAGCAGTACGTGCAGTCCCTTTTCCCGGCTCACGCGGCCGACGAAACCTACCCATTCGCCGGCCGTATCATCTGGCGCGCGCGGGGCCGCGCGGACCATATTGGGCAGGACGTGGATCCGATCGGCGGAAAAGCCGGCGGAGATCAGGCGCAAGCGCTGAAAGTTCGTCAGCGCCGCATAGAGCGTAACGTTGTCATGAAACAAGCGCAGCTTTCGGGCAACGGCGTTGCGCAAGGCATATCCGGCACTTTTGAAGAGACTCCCCTCGCAGCGGTTTAACAGGCAATGATATTCGCGGCCGCCGACGCACTTTTCGCAGATTTGCCCATGGCGCATGTGCAATCCGTTGGGGCAGATCAGGCGATAATTGTGGACTGTCATCACAACCGGCACCCGCTCATTTCGGCAGGAAACCAGCACGGAGGGCGAGATAAGCGGAAACAGATTATGGACGTGCACCAGGTCCGGCCGTGACTTTCGCAGCAAAGTCGTCATCTCGCGTGCGGCAAATGGATTGTAGACTCCCGAAAAGAATGCCTTGGCCGTGCCAACTGGTCGGCCAATGATTTCCGCGCTACTCCGAATGAAACTGGTTGTCTGATGGCCTTGCGCCTCCAATAGATCGCGCAGAGAGCGAACGACGATTTCCTCGCCGCTGGTTTTCCCGTATTCATTATGAACGAGCAGAATGTGCACGGAGCATCTCCCTTGGTTGATTAAGCAAATCCTGAAAGTTGCTGGCTAAGAATCAGGTGGGCCGAAATCGCCCGCGCCAGGCGGAGAGGATCAAGCGATCGATCAGATTGGCAAAGCCGCGTGACACAGTTGCACACGCATGGATTGCGTCGCTCGCGCCCTGCGCGAAGCGGTCGACCGACCAATGTGCGATCATCTGTCGCGAGTTTTTCCCCAACCCGGACAAAGTCTGATCGTCGAGAGCGGCCATCCGCACCATTAGATTGCACAACTCCTCAGGATCGTTCGGGTCAAACGTCCACCCGTTGGTTCCCGGCTCAACCAGCGTGCTGGCGCATCCACATTGCTCGCTGACCAGAACCGGCAGCCCACTGGCCATCGCCTCATTGACGACCAGCCCCCACGTCTCCCCATGGAAGCTCGGAAGAATCAGGCAGGCAGCATTGGCGTACAGAATTGGCATCTCGTCGGGCGCGACAAAGAGAATCAGTTGAACGAGTTGCGAGAGTCCTTCGCGATTGATCAGTCCAACAATCGCTTCGCGCTCGGGACCATCGCCGACCAGGACCAGGTTCCACGGCGCTGCGGTCTGCCGGCGCCGATAGAGTGCATACGCACGAATCAATGTAAGCCAGTTCTTCTTGGGCACCTGCCGACCCGCGCCCAAAAAATAGCGCAACGGCAGCGTCTGCTCTTGCACCACGCGCTGTTGTTGTCCGCGAATGAGCGCGCAGCGATCATTAAAGTATGAGTTATCGACCGCATTGACGCCGTAGAAAATTCTCTTTTGGGGAACACCGAAGAAGTGGTAAGTCTGGCGATGGGATTCGGCCGGGATGAAGACGGCGTCGGTATTTGCGAAAAACCTCCGTTTGACCGCGTTGATGCTCCATCGGCGCGGCACATCAACCAGGCGGGCATCATCCATGACGATGACTCCTCGACGCCGATGCCGGCACCATTGCACGGCGGTCGCGCCAGGCGTAAACGCAATCGCTCCACAGAGAACGACGTCCGGATCAAGCTGGTCGAGCGCAGTCCAAATGCGCCGGGCAAGTTGTCGCGGCGAGATGCTATCAAGGGACACTTGCTCGTACAGACGGATCCAATGAGGCACGGTGCTGGCGTTCCCTTCGCCGGCAAAGCCGTATGCCCCACCGCCGGATGCCGCCTCCAGCACGATCAGTTCTGCACCATGCTCACGGAGGCGCTGATGGAGCGCTTTGAGCCGCGCCGGCCAATAGAGAGGAAAGTCGACATGCGTGACTACAACCCTCAGCGCCCCGATATGCTTGCGCCGGGCTCGCGACGCAGCCTCATCGCCTGAAGCGATTTGGCGCATAGCTGTTCCCAGATGTTGAAGGTCCAACGTCACGATTGGTGATTTGGGTCAAGCGGCGGCCGACCTGCGCGAGATGCGTAGCCATAAGGTCAAAATGTGTCGAACGCTCGATTGAGGCAGAAAGCTCAGTCCATACTTCGCCCATAGAGCTGTCGCCATCGGGTGATATTTCATCGCGTGTCTGAATTCGCGCCGGGCGGCACCGCAATCTCTCAGCGCCAAATACATCGATCCGCGCATCTTATGCCAGAGGCTGATGTATCGCATGAGTGATCCGCGCTCTGCTGGACAGACGCCAGCCAGGAGGCCGATCAAAGCCCGCGCAACTTGATCATCCTTCTCCGGACGACGCGTCGGCTGAGCGGAACCGAAGTCCGGCTGCCACACAATTGCAGAGTTGCTGGGGCAGTAGGCGATCTGAAAGCGTGCCGCCAGTCGAGCCCAGGTCAACAGGTCTTCGCCTTGTGGAATGCCAAGGGGAAATCCACCGACCGATTGCATCGCGCGCTTGGTAACGGCGACCGACGATGAACAAAACGGCGGATCGGACCGGCTCGCGATTGCAAAGTAGTTGGGCATGGCAGCGCCAATGCCGCTCGCAAAGTGGCACGCACGAATGAGCGGATGCCGATCCGCGCCGTGGCCGGTGCGAATCAGATACGAAGTACCGAAGACGTCACAATGCGGATGGGAATCAGCCAGGGCAGCGATGGCCCGGAGATGTCCCGGCAGCCAGTGGTCGTCGGCATCAAGGAATGCGAGGACATCGCCGGTGGCTGCGTCAATGCCACGATTGCGCGCTGCCGAAACACCGGAATTGGGCTGCTGTATCAAACGAATCCGCGGATCGTTGAACTTGGAAATCCGCTCAATACCCTCGTCGTGCGAACCGTCGTCCACGACGACGATCTCATTGGCCGCATGCGATTGCTCCAGCACGGAAGCGAGGGCGCGATCGATCGTCGCGGCCTTGTTGTACAGGGGAATGATGACGCTGATTTTCACAGATTTAAAGAGAATGTGGTCGAAGCGGCTGCAGCGGCATCCATCGCATATTGTCCGCTACGTCGCGCGGTGCGACCGGCAGAGTAGCTCCTGTTGCCGCGGACAATCGCAGGGCGATCGCCGACAGCGCAAAGGGAAGCTGAGCCACAGGGATCACGTAAAGCAGCGCGTTGTCGAATCCCATGCAGACCAAAAAGACCGGCCCGGCGCAAACTGCCGCGACAGCATAGGCGTGGCCCATTGGCTGTCGCGAGCGGCGAAGGGCGCGGGCGCCATCAAGCCCTGCCGCACCAATTGAGACAATGAAGAGCGTTGCGCCGATCAGGCCGGTGTCTGAAAGCAGCCGCACATATTCACTGTGCTCGACCTTCAGATTTCCACAGCCGGCTTCCTTGGCAGCGCCGCTGTAAAACCATGCTTGTGTCGAGCCCAGCCCAGAACCCATGAAGGGGTTAGGTTTGAAGAATCGGCTCAGGACAATGTCCCACATCGCGAAACGCCCATTATTGTTAATCTGTTTGGTATCCAAATCTCCGCTCGCCAGCAGCGCAGAGTCATCGGCCTTGTCGGATGAGTAAAACATCTTTTCGCGAAACGCCGGGATCAGAAGAAGTACGGCCAGAAGCGTTGCATAGAGCGCCGGCAGAAGCAGGACCGCCAACTTTCGGAATTCAAGCAGGCAAAAGACACTGGCACCAACGGCCAACGCCATCATTGTCGTTCGATTCACCGCGCGAAGGCAGATGGCGGCAAGAAAGATTGCCAATAGCAGCGATTTGAAGTCACGCCGAACACTCCACACAGCTAGCGCAAGCATCGCGATGATCGAGGCATGATCAAAGAAGACCGCTCCATACCAGACAAGCCCCACAACCCACGCAAACAGCGCCGGCAGAACCATCATTCCACAGCAGATCAATCCAGAGCCAAACGTCATGGCGAATTGATAACCAAGGAGCTGTGACGCGATCGCTTCGGAATTGATTGACCGGCGAGCGAGATACATGCTCAAGAACGGAAACGAAAGCCGCAGCAACGCGCGGACTGCATAGCTGATCTCCGCGGCTCGCAATGACTCGACTGCGCACCAGCCCAAAAACAATGCATAGCAGACCTCGGCCGGCGACCAGGGGACCCGCGTCCTCGCGAGTATCCCAGCAGCTATCAGGCTGAGGGCAAGGAGGCACAGAAGCCAAATTGCCGATAGGTTCGCCAGGCTTCCCAAGCCGTCGGTTTCAGCGCCGAAGCTGAGAACGCATGAAGCGATGAGAAAGAGCGAGAACCTGACAGGCCGCGCGAACAGCAGGTTCGCTGCAAAGAGTGCCGCCAACACCATGAACACAAGTGAAAGGATCATACCGAGGCGGCGGCAAGTTCTTGGCCGCGCAGTGCTGCGCGCGCGGATCCGGCAAGCGACGCATACAAAGCGAGATGCATGTCGGAGAATTGCTGGGTTGCGAATTGCCGTTCGACGCGGCGGCGACCGCCGGCACCGAGGGTGCGGCGGCGCTGCGGGTTGGACAAAAGCTGCACGATTGCGTCGGCCAGAGCCGGCACATTCTCGGGAGGGACCAGCACGCCTTCATCTTCGCGCCCAACAACCTCGGCCAATCCATCGACATCGGACGCAACGAGTGGCTTGCTCATCGCCATCGCCTCCGCCGCGGCCAGGCCAAACCCTTCCAGCCCCGGTCTTGATGGCATCGCGACGACATCCATCAGGGAGATGTGACGAAAAACGTCCGCCTGTGGCATTCGTCCGGTGAAGATCACTCTATTGGAGAGCTTCAGGCTGCTGGCCAGCGATTCCAGCGGCCCTCGCTCAGGCCCATCGCCGACACAGATCAGCTGTGCCAACGGGTGGTGTTGATGGACAACCACCAATGCGCGCAGCAGCAGCTCGTGGCCCTTGTGCCAGTTGAGACGCCCGACAATTCCAACAAGCGGCGCGCGTTGCGGATTCAATCGGCTCGCAATCGCCGACTGCTCACCCTCGGCGATGATCGAGTCCACCGCCGCGAGGTCCACGCAATTCGGAATAGTGAAATGCCGAGGACCGCGTATGCATGGAGCCTCATCCAGGAGCGCGGAGTTCCCAAAGAACGATTGTTCGGCGACTTGCGACACGCAAAGCATTACATCGCACAGCCTCCGACCGATTTCCCTGGGCACCCAGGGGCGCTTGTAGTGATTTGAGGTGACATGAATCGTCGCCAAAACGTGCGGCACACCCAACAGTTTGGCCACGATCAGCGGTGCAAGGCCTGGCGTCATATATTGGACATGCACGAAGTCCGGCTTTAGTTGCCGAATCCTTAGCCACAGCGTGCGAAAAAGTCGAACGGTGCGTATGACGTGGGTACTCGCATCGCTTCGATCCAGCCGCCACAGGTTCACCTCGGCGCCGGTGGCTTCAACTGTTCTCACCATCGCAGCGTCGTATTCGTAATACACGCAGACGAAAACTCGATAGCCACCACTGATCAGAGCGCGCGCGAGATGGATCGTGTGAACCTCCGTACCGCCGACCAGGAGGCACGGAATGCAGATCATCACCTTGCCCGGCGGCACGGGCGTCGCCATATTAGTTTTCGAGGCAACGCTCATAGACATCCATCGTCTGCTGCGCGAAACGTTCCCACGTGAAGCACGCGGCGTGGCGCAGGCCTTTGGCACCCAATCCATGTGTGAGCGGAGATTCGTTTTCGAACATCTCAAGCGCGGCGACGATTGAATCGCGATCGCGCGGGTCAACGTAGATTGCGGCGTCGCCGCCCACCTCGGGAAGGGAGCTGACATTCGACGTGATCACCGGCGTCCCGCATTTAAGTGCTTCGAGGACCGGCAAACCGAACCCCTCATAGAGCGAAGGAAAGACCAGTGCCGTCGCTCCGGCGTACAGATCGCGCAGTTCGTCATCGGTCTGTCGCCCAACGAAATGAATTCGGGCGGAAGTCTCGCGCCGGGAAAACCGCTCCCTCACCTGGGCGGGCGCATCCCAAATAAGCACCAGATCATTCATCGGCGCGTCGGGGATAAGCTGGGAATATGCTTCGAGCAACAGTGGCGTGTTCTTGCGGCCTTGCGAACATGAAACGGCCAGAAAGTAAGGGCGGCGCAGGTTCAGCCGTCTTAAAAGGCGATTACGTAATGCATCCTGATCCGCTTCGGGCTTAAAGCAGCCGGCATCGACCGCCGGATAGGTAACATGCACTTTGCCCGGATCGACGCCGAGTACATCGACGATTTCGCGCTTTGAATAGTCGGAAACGGTAACGATAGCGCGGCAGCGGCGCGCAAAATCGGGGACCCATTTCGCAAGCCTGGCATGATCTACCATCGTTTCCGGCTGTCGGAGGAAGATGACGTCGTGGATGGTCGCAACTGCGCGTTCTGGATGTTTCAGAGGAATGTAAAAGTCGGTTGCATGATATAGCTCTGCCTTGCACGTCAGCTCAACCAGCCCCAGCGCCTGAATGAGGCGCTCGGCCCGACGCGGTAGCCGCAGTTGAACCGTTGGAGCGGCAAATCCAATCCGACCGAGCCCTCGCCCGGCCAGCCGGCGACCAAAAAGCGTGAACTCCATCCTTGTTCGAGAGCCTAACAACTGATTTACCAACGCGCGCGTGCATCGGCCAATCCCGTTGGAGGTGTAAAGCAGCGGCGTCACGTCAATGGCAACTTTCGAACGCATAGAGAGGCGTCACTCAAACTCTACGCTGCAGTCCTTGGCCCTGCAGCGCGGATTCGTACAGTCCTTCCAATTCATCCACATGATCGGCGAGCGTTCTCACAGGTCCGATTCCGGCGGCAAGCTGTTGGATTCGATCTGGATGTTCGGCGAGATGTCGCATTGCTGCCGATAGCGCCGCGACGTCGTTGGGCGGCACGACAAGACCGTCGATCTCATCTCGCACAATCTCGGACGGCCCGCCGCACGCGGTGACAATCACCGGCCGGCCAACTGAAAACGCTTCGAGAACGACCAGGCCAAAGACCTCGAGGTAGATCGACGGCAGGATCAAAACATCAAGCCCTCCCATGACGTTTTGGATTTGCTCGTGGTCCACCGCTCCGCGTAAGACGACATCGGACCGTCCGACGACCTGGCGCATTGCCAATTTGAAATATTCTTGCTCGCTGGCTCCTTGCGGTGCGCCGACAAGCTCAAGCCGCGCCAGGTTCTGTGGGAGCGATGAAAATGCTTCCAGAAGAACATGCAGACCCTTGGGACGATTGATCTGGCCAACATATCCAAATCGCACGGGGCGGGTTCCCAGCCCGGTCAATGGAGCCGGGTCGAGCGGCTCGACTCCGTGAGGCACGATCGCGACACGCTTTGGTTCGGCCCCGTTGCGGATAAGGACGTCGGCGATCGCCCGCGATGGCGCGATCCACTGCCGCGCGGCACGTATCGTGGCGCGCTTTGCATTAACGGCCTGCTCAACCAGCCACGGATACATTAGAGTACGTCCGGCATAGGTCGGATTGTGCAGCAAGTTTAGAGCCTGGCCGACATGCCTATAGACGACGGGCGGAAGGTGCGCCAAAGCGCGCCCGCGACGGCTTCCGCCGCGTAACTGTCGGCAATAGCAGGCCGCGCAAGCACGCTCGTCCAAAGGTCGCGGGCAGATCGCATCATCTGGTCGAAGCAGTGCTCCCATGGGGCAGGCAACACCAGCATGATGCGCTGTGACGAGGTGTGGGATCTCACGCTCCACAGCGATCGATGTCAGCGCCGGCTTGAGTCCGTTGAGGTGGATCAGATCCGGCCCGATTTCATCAATGACGTTGCGCAGCGCGCTCAAAAGCGGAGGGGAGCGGTCCGTCCAATGATCGCGAATTCGGGCCGCGGCGGCATTGACGGAAACGCCTGCAACTGGAATCCCCCGCCAATCGCGCCAGCGGACGCTCCAGGCGTCGTGCCCGCCGGATTCAGAAAACGCTTCGACGGCGACAACCGAAACGTCGTGCCCGCGGCGCGCCAGCTCGCCGGCCAACTTCTGGACGTAGATCTGGCCGCCACCAATCCTGCCATCGAGAACTCCGGCGGCAGATACAAGCACTTTCATGCCGGCCTCCCCGAAGCTTCGACGCTCGCCCACGATCGCGCTCGGGCATCCAGCCCGCGCGGGATAATGCGCGCCGGCACGCCGACGGCCGTGGCGCCGTCTGGCACATCGCAAAGCACGACCGCGTTGGCTCCGATCGTCGCCCGGTTGCCGACGCGTACCGGCCCGAGGATTTTTGCGCCGGCGCCGACGTCGACTCCGATGGCCAGTATGGGCGCCTCTTGAACGTTGGCACGGCGGACGCCGAGAGTCACGCCCTGGCGGATGATGCACTCATCGCCGATGACAGCATCCGGATGAATCACGATTCCGCCTTGATGCTCGAAGACCACCCGTCGTCCGATTCGCGCTGTTTGGGGAATCTCAATCCCATATACATTGCGGCAGCGCCGATACATGGCCCGGTAAATCATGCTCATGGGCGCGCGGACGATCTTCCATCGCAATTTCTGGCGCCACTGTCCGAAGCGATGTGTTGCGACCGCGCGAAACCCAGGCCGCGTCCAGTCGCGCCCGTGGGAGCGCCAATCTTCGGCGATTTGTGCGAAGAGGCTCATGACAAGGCAAATTGACCGCTCAGGCATCTGCGAAGCGCGGGGTCCAGTGCACCCCAGTTTTGCAGGCGAAGCCTCAGTAAAAGGAGCCGCCGTGCCCAGATATCGCGTTGACAATAGAACTGCCGGGCCACGTTTTGCGACCAGCGCGACCTTCGGTCTGCCTGGAAGCGATCGCGAATCTGCTGGATCTCGCGGTCAAATATCTCCTGCTGCGTCGTTGTCTTGCTGGCGTCGTGCACGCGAAAGCAGGCGGTCGGATGGTGAACCGCGTATGCTCGGCGGCGTTTTGTCAGGCGCAGGATTGAGTCGTAATCAAAGCAGCAGTGAAGCGAGCGATCGAACCCGCCGGTCTCGAAAAACGCCGCGCGCCGATAGAGCGTCGCCGGCTGGTTGGCGCCCATTCCCCAAAGTAGCGCCTCGCGAAAGCCGAGGTTGCGGCCTGGGTAATACAGAGGATAACCCCTGCGCGAGAGCAGTGCAGCGCCGGACGGCCCGATCCACAGGCAACCGCCGATTCCCAGGTCCGCGTCGGGGTGAGTGATGAAGCAACGGGCCAGGGCGTGCAGTGCGCCGGGCAAATAAAGGTCGTCGGAGTTTTGCCATCCGACAAGCTCGCCGCTCGCTCGCTCAAATCCGCTATAGATGGCCTTGGCCTGGCCCCCATCCTTACCGCTGGACCAGTAGTCGATCCATGGTTCGTACTTGCGGATAACATCAATTGATCTATCCGTGCTGCCGCCGTCAAGAACGATGTACTCCAGATTCGGATAATTCTGAAGGAGTACGGACCGGATGGTTTGTTCCAGATATTGCGCCTGATTATAGGATGGTGTGACAATCGTAATGCGGGGCCAATTGATGGATTCGTTTGCTCTTGAATTGGGTCGAACCGGTTCAACTTCCCACGGCCAGCCGGCGCCTTGAGCACCCCTGGGCAAATTCGCGATGTCACGACGAGCAGCTTGTCCGGCGATCATCCGATCCTCATCCTTCCTTGTGAACGACTACCAGCCCAAAGGCCGAACGAGCTTTCGAATCGCACGATCGTGCCGGCGCATCGGAGAGCGCCGATGTGCACGACGCATCCAGCTCAGCATCAGGCGATCGTGAACGCGCCGTGGATCAGCCAGCTCTCTTGCACGCCCTGACTCGGCTGGTCTCAATTCCACCAGCCGCCGCCGCCAATCCACAGACCAGATGTCCAACTGACGAAAGCGATCGGCACCGTGCGTCAATAACATGTCGAGAATGCGATGGTCCCATGTGTCGGTCGGCTGAACGCGCACGGCGCGCGCCGCGATGCCGGCGCGCTCGTACGCCTCAAACCAGTCGTCGCGAACATCGCAAATGGTGCTTTGCGGGACGGCATCCATATGGTGATAGCGGCGATGTATATCGCACGCTCTGGCTTGCGGCGTGTTGACCAGTTCCCAGCACTGGTACCACATCTGCTTTCGCTTCATCAATTCCCAGTCGGCGAACTGATAGTGAAGCACCTTTACTTCTTTCATTTCCAGCGGCGCGCACGATTGGCCCCACGGCACACGGGGCGAATGGATCGGAGCTCCGACATGCGCGCGGCCGTCGTCGACATATGCCCAGGGGAGGCCGGTTCGCGCTGTCCAGCCGCGTTTTAAGCCGGGGAGCAGGTTAATCCAGTCGAAGAAAATCGCCGTCCCCGGGGCGGCGCGTTGAGCACGTTCCCATTCGTCGCTTTCCAGCACGTTAGCGGTCAGGAGCTCGTCAGCGTCGAGCGCTACGATGAATCGCGGCGCGGCGACCTCTCGGGCGGCGTCGATCAGCAGTTTCTGGCGCTCCTGTTCGCTGTACTGAACCGATTCGTTTCGAATCAGGCGAACCTTCGGATAGCGCGCGGCGATCTCAACGCTCCCATCAGTCGAACCCTGGTCGGCAATGATGATTTGCGTGGCCCATTGAGAGGCGGCGCCAAGGAATCGCTCCAGGTGAGCCGCCTCATCTTTCACCGGGCAAACGCATACGATGTTCATGACAGTCTCGCGGTCTCAAAACGCGCTTCACATTCTGGCGCGACCGCTTCGTCAAGCATGAAAAATCCCTTTCCCCCCGAGTACGAGAGTGCCTGGCCGGTCGCGGTCGGCGTGCCTTCGGCGCGAATCTGAACGGCGCGGGCACATTCCATCCAGCCGCAGACATTGTGATGAGTCAGCCGCATGCCCAGAAAATATTGCCCGGCGTTGAGCATCCGCGGCAAGGCGATGCTGCGCCGAATGTCAAACGTACCCTTCTCACATCGCCGGGTTACGCCGCTTGTGTGAGCCGCGCTGAAATACGCGAGCGTGACATCGTTTGAGTCCGTAATCCATGCTTCGATGTCCATTCGCAAGTCGGCGTGCAAGACGCCCTGGATCGATACGTCAAGTTGATGGGCGCCGGACTCAAGCTCCAGCGTGTGCTGCGGTGACTCGTTTACATGAATGCTTTCAATTTGCACATTGGGGTGACACTGCGTGATGAGAGAAGCGATCGTCGGATCGGCTTCGATCGTTCCCGCGGACCGGTACGCCGCCACGGCTTCTTCCACGCCGCCGATGAAGGCCACCTTTCCCTTCTCCAGCACGACGCCGCTCTGGCAAAGCGATCGAATGGCTCCCATATTGTGGCTGACGAACAGGACCGTTCGGCCGCCCCGCGCGACATCGCGCATCTTGCCGAGGCATTTCCGCTGGAATTCCGCGTCCCCCACCGCCAACACTTCATCCACGACGAGGATTTCCGGTTCCAGATGTGCGGCCACGGCAAACGCGAGCCGAACATACATCCCGCTGCTATAGCGTTTCACCGGCGTATCGAGGAATTTCTCCACCTCTGCAAAATCGACGATTGCATCAAACTGCCGACGAATCTGCCGACGTGTCATGCCGAGGATTGCGCCGTTCAAAAAGATGTTCTCGCGGCCGGTCAGCTCGGCATGAAAGCCCGTTCCCACTTCCAAGAGGCTGCCGACATGTCCGTAGACACGAATCTTTCCGCTGGTTGGCTCCGTGATCTGTGAAAGAACTTTCAGCAGCGTGCTCTTGCCCGCGCCGTTGCGGCCGATGACGCCAACGATCTCACCACACTGAACATCGAACGATACATCTCGAAGCGCCCAAAATGTTTCAGCCCGCCGGCGGTCGCCCAGCGGGCGGCGGATCCGCCGCATGACGGCTTCGCCAAACGTCCGGCGCGCGATGTTCTCGTGAGAGATCGTGTACGCCTTTGACAAACCGCGGATCGAAATCGCCACATCTTTCATGACTTAAATCACGTCAGCAAAATCGCGCTCGAGTCTCTTGAAGGCGGTCGCGCCGATGAGGAGGGACACGATCACGCAAGTAACCGAGTAAAGAATCCATGGCCCGCTAATCGCGCCGCGCCCCAGCAGCGACCATCGGCATGCCTCCAATAGGCTGCTCAATGGATTCAAGTAGAGCCAGGTCCGCAGGTGAGCCGGCGCGGCCGACATCGGATACGCGATCGGACTGGCATAGAGGATCAATTGAAGCAGAACGGGAATCACATATTGTAAATCTCGATAGCGCACCATTGCCGCGCAGGTGTACAACCCCAGGCCAACTGCCAGACCGATCGCCAGCACGATCCATGCGGGAAGCAGCAAAACCCGCCAGCCCAAGCCGATCCGCCCCAAAGCGAGAATCACGAACATCAACGCCAGGCCGACGGCAAAATCGATAAGCGTCGCAAAGACCGTCGAAAGGGGCAATACAAGCCGCGGAAAGTAGATCTTTGAGATCAGTTGTGAGTTGCCGACTATACACGCGCTGGAGCGTGACAGCGTTCCGCTGAATGCATTGAAGACGAGCATCCCGGCGAAACAAAAGACCATGTACGGGACGCCATCAGAGGGCGTCTTCAGTACGTGCCCAAACACGAAGGCGAACACACCGGCCGACAACAACGGCTGCAGCACCACCCAGCACACACCCAGCAAGGCCTGGCGATAGCGCAGCTTTACATCGCGCATCGCAAGCACAAAGAGCAGGTCGCGATATTGCCAGATTTCCCGGGGATCGATCATCGACCAACGGGATCGGCGCTCGATATCCTTGAATTGCCGCGGTTTTGCGTGCGACCCATCACGAGTCGCTTCACGCCGGTCGTTCCCTGCGTCGGCGGGAATCACAATTGACTGAAATTCGGCGATGTTCATGCGAAGTACCAAGACTCCGTCCCCGTCAGCCATGAAGATGGCCTACCGGTCTTGCGGGCTTGCTGTTTTGCCCTTTTACCCGCGGTAGATTTTGGAACTAATAACGCAACATCCACGGATGATGAAGAGATTCGAAAGAATCGCCCCGTTTATCGGGTTTGCAGCTCCGAGGTCGCCGCTATCGGCGCGATGCGTTGGCGAAGGGCGACAAGCTGGTTCTGCTGCGATGGAGGAAGGTGAGTAAGATCTTCTTCCCCTGTATCAATGGAAGCGAGCACCTTTGCCGCCTCGTCCTTCTCACCACCTTTGAACAGAATATCGGCCAGATTGAGGCTCCAACGAATATTATGAGCATCCAATGCAATGGCGCGGCGAAGATGAGCGGCTGCTGCTTTGTAATCGCCCGCCTTGGCGCTGATATAAGCAAACGTATCAAGCAATTCCGGTGCGCGCGGACTTACGCTCAGGGCAGCCTTTGCATGGCCCAGCGCCTCAGGAAGATTGCCGTCGTCGGCTGACAGCAGCATGGCCAGATTGTTTTGCGCGATTGGCCGGTTGGGATCCAGTTGCACGCTGCGCAAGTATAAGACCTTTGCTTTGTTGGTATCGCCGGTCTGCTCGGCAAAAATCCCCGCCTGCTCAAGCGCGCCGGCAGATGCATCATGTCTGGCCTCAACCGAAGCAAATGTGCGCTTGGCTTCATTAAGGCACGCACTCAATTCCGCGTGCCGCATGCCGACCGCAGCCCACGCCTCGGCCAAGAGCGTCGTCTCGTCAATTGAATTTCGGTCGATCATTGACGCCACCTGACTGATCCATCGTTGCGCATCCTGGTCGCTGAGCTTGCGCGCCGCCAACTTCAGGCCTGCGGCCCGCCACGCCGCTTGCTCCTTGGCGTGAGGAAAAATCAATAACTCGGCCGACGCGGTATCTCCCATGACACAGAGCGCCTCAGCATCGGTGAACAACAATTCCATAAAATGGTCGGGCGCGCTGCGCGCTTGCGCTAGATGCGGCTGGAGTTGGGTCACGGCCTGGCTCGGATTCTTCAGCTCGATCAAGGCGCTGGCAATTGCGACATCAGCACGAATCGGGTCAGTGATTCGGTCCCTCCATCGATGCGCGGCATCAAGTGCTTTGTCCCACTGGGCCTCCCCTGCATAGAACTGATACGCGAGCGCCGCGACTTCGGGTGACTGGGGAAATGTCGCTAGCGCGCGCTCAATTCCACGGGCTGCAACCATCGGCTGGCCGTTCCGAAGGTACATTCGAATGGCCCAACGCTGCACACTCTCAGCACGCGGGTATCGTTGCGCGATGACCGTCACACGGGCCACTTGCTCGGACGGATCGTCGTTAAGCTGCGACGCGTCGAAGATCTGTTTCATTTCGGCCAACGATCGCGCACTCTGCGCGGGATTCTTGAGGTAATCAATCAGCAGTGGATGAAGTTCTGCGTAGGCCGCAATTGCGGAGAGCATCGGCGTCGCTCGCTTGATCTCCGTCTGAATTTGATCGCCCTGATTCAGGCGCAGGCCTTCTTCGACTACCGCGCTCGCGTCACTCGTTCGTCCAAGAATGAATAAATAGCCAATAAGACATCGCCGCGCAGTCGTGTCGTGGGGCGCGGCATCGATCGCGCTGTGATATTGCGCAATCGCCTGATCGACCGAGCCGACGCTTGCCAGACAAGTGGCCTTTACCAATTCAGCACGGCCCGACGCCAACTTCATATTGTCGAGCAGGGCCAAAACATGTTCCGATTCAGCAGTCTTTCCTTGAGAAATATAAAGGCGGGCGGCAAACTCGATCGTATCAGCATCAGGCGCTTGTAAGAGACGCTCGACCAGCTGGGTCGCATCCGCAAATCTGTTTTGACGCCAATACAGATCCGCAAGCAGCAAACCATCACTCGTGCTGAGGCGGCTGATTGGTTCGACAATTGCCGCGGCCTTCGCGTAGTCGCCTTCTTCCGAGAGCAGCCGCGCAGCGAATCGGGCTTCCACGGGGTTACGAATGACTTGCGCTGAGATTCGGTCCAGCTCCTGGCGCGCACGCTCATCATCTCCTTTTTGGCGATAGAGGGAGGCAAGGCTCAAGGCGACTCCAGTGGAATTAGCCCCGACGCTTTGAGCGAGCTGCAACTGATCGATTGCCTCGTTGATCTTTCCGGCCCGCTCCAATGATTGCGCCCGAAGCAGTCGTGGCGCGGTCAGCCCCGGGTGGGCACCGACGATCTGCGCCAGCAACTGAGCCAGCTCGCGGTCGTCCTCATCATTGGCGCGCGTCGCTGAAATGAGCCGGGCGCGCGCCATCATGCAGGTCAAACTCATCGGACCGAGGATCTTTTGCAGGCGTTGAATCGTATGCTCGCCGAAGGCGCGATCGCCGCGCATGGCTCGTGAATTGAGAGCCGCTTGCTGGATGGCGAGGTTTTGCGGCTGCTGCTCGCACAATTGCTGCCACTGCGCTTTGGCCGCATCCGCGCGAGTCCTATCGAGATAGGTGACCCTGGCCAACGCCCAATCGACTTTGTTTCCGCTGGATCCTGCCATCGCTGTATCGAAGGCGATCAAACCGTCCGAAGGGGATTTGGCCAACGCACGCCGCAGTGCCAGGTTCGGTGTAACTCCATGTAGCCGCTCATCGGTGTCGAGAATGCTCGCTTCCAGCCCCAGTGACCCAGCCTCGCTGATCGCCACCAGCCGGAGCATGCTCGGCTCGTCGAGCGAGGGAGACTCAAGCAGCTTTTTGACGACTTCGATCGCCTGTTGTTTTTCACCAGTGATCGCCAGGAACTGTGCGCGAAGAAGACTGAGTTCCTGATTCCCCGGGATTGCCTTATCCAGTTCGTCAATCAGCCTTTTGAGGGCTTCCGAAGAGATGGCGTTCGGCGTCTGCGCCTCTGCTACAGCCGCCCTGGTCAGAGTCACTGCCGCTGCGACCGTCGCCCCGCGACGAAAAGCGGCGGTAGCTGCCTGCGCAGCTCGGTCGACGTCGCCGCTCTGCAGGAGCAGGTCCGCCAGGCGCGACAACGGCAATCCCCACGTCAGATCGATATCGCTGGCCTGTTGCCAGGCTTCGATCGCCAGATCGTTCTCGTTGAGCCGTGCCAGGGCCTCGCCGAGAAAATAAAGCAAATATGGATTGTTCGGCTGCACTTCCAATGCGCGCCTGCATTGACCAGCCAGCGCCAGATTTCCGGCAGCCTCCGAAGACGACGGACCGAGAACAGCGCACCACGCCTGCGCGATCGGATCATTGCGGCCGGCAAGAATTCTTCGTACGCCGTTCGCGCCCGCCGTATCGTTAAGGCTAATGTCCGCCAGGCAAACCAGGGCAAGGATGTCAGTTGAAGTTGTCGGCTGCGACATGTCCAGCTTCTGCGCCACCTCGACAACTTCCTTCCATTGATTTTGCTCCCAAAGCCGGCTGAGGAGCATCTGGCGAATGTCCGATCCCGCACCGGTGGCCACCGCAGTACGAAGAACGGCCACGTCTTCGCCGGGATCACCCTCGGCGGCAATCTGCGCTATGAGAATCTGAGCAAAGGCATCATCCGGCGCCGGTTGTTTTGCCGCCAATCGCAGCCTTGCAAGTGCGGAAGCCCGATCTCCTGTAACACCGTATGCAAATGCGCTAAACAGATTGAATCGTGCTTCCTCTGAGGGGCGTTCTCGATGCCATGCATCGATGTCGGCAAGAATCTGCTCCAGGCTCTGACCGGTTTGCGCCATGAGCGAGCAGGCCTTGAGCCGTGCAACAGGATTCAGCGGCTCGGCGGCGCACCAATCCCTGGCCGCCAGCAGCGCCGGCGCATACTTCTTCAGGTCGATCAATACATTCACCTTTGTTTCGAGAGCTTGGGAATTTGCCGGTTGCTGCTTGAGAATTACATCAGCGGTCTCGATCGATTCCGATCGCAACCCCAACTGGCGGTAAAGGTTCAATAACTTCAAGCGCGGCTGCAGGAGGTTCGGATCCAGATGCAATAGATACTTGATCGCGCGCGCCTGCTCGACCCAATGTTGATGATTTGGCAATTCAACTCGAGGGCGGGCGTCGATGTATGATTCAAGCGCTTCGCGATCTTCCGGGATGCGCGCCAGATAGAGCGTCAGCTTATCGATGACTTGCGAATAATCGCCGCGCTTTGAAGCGGCTAAGCCCTCCTGGCGCCACGCTGCCGTTTGAACATGCAGCCGATGTTTGCGCCATGCGTAGACTCCTCCCACCGCCGTGGCGCAACCCAGCGCGATCGTCAGAAGGATGCTGATCCGGCGCCTGGTTCGAGAGGTGTGACTCACGTTTTATACCTATGAGTTGGAAAGTGTGGCAGAGCCTACGCCGCGCTGTAACTCGTTGAGGGCACGATCAACGGCTTTATCACGACCGCGCCAAACGCCGGCGAGTCGGCCGACGAAGCTGCTCACATGATTGTTTTTTGTACTGTCGAAATAGTCCCCAACCACCGGTTGCACTGTGCGGCGAATTTGTGGAATCGATTCCCGAAG
>DATBDZ010000051.1:0-2310 GCA_036276235.1 Humisphaera sp.
GGGCTACGCCCGATGCGATTCGACGCGCCATCGTAAATCCTGGCCGGCTCAGCCGCGACCGGCAGCTCGATGTCTGCATGCAGTGCCATCTCGAGACCACTAGCCGTTATGTTCCAAACGCGATTCGACGATACGATCGAACCCCGTTTTCGTATCGGCCCGGACAGCCGCTCGGCGATTACGCGATTTATTTCGATCGTGCTTCGGACGCCCAGGAAGATCGTTTCGAGATTGCTCACGCCGCCTACCGCTTGCGCAAATCCGCCTGTTTTCGGGCCAGCCAGATGACTTGTACGACTTGTCACGATCCGCACCAGGTGTTGCGCGGCCAGCAGGCGATCGAGCATTACACAACTGTCTGCCGCACTTGCCATGCAGCCGCGCATAAGGCCGAGAAGATCGCGTCGGCCAACTGCATGGACTGCCACATGCCAAAACGCCGCGCCGAAGACGCCGTGCATGTGGTGATGACCGACCACTACATTCAACGCCGCAAGCCGGATCGCGATTTACTCGCGCCGCTCGAGGAGAAGATTGAGAGCGAGACGAGCCCGGCGACGTTGTATTATCCATCGCAACTCCCGCACACGCCGGAAAATGAACTGTATCTTGCCGTAGCGGGCATCGCGCCCCTCGAGGGAGCTATCCAAAAGTACGCGCCGGCGCGGCCCGAATTCTATTTTGAGCTGGGTGAAACCTATCTAAAGGCCGGCAAGAATACCGAAGCGATCCGCTGGTATGAGCAAGCGCTGCGCCGGCGGCCGGGTTATGCCGCCGCCACAAAACAGCTCATCGTCGCTCTCTTTGCTACCGGACAAGTCGAGCGAGCGATTCAGACACTCAAGAATGCCGCGCCCGACACAATCGTTCTCACGAATCTGGGGAATGCATATCTGCGCCAGGGCAAGATCGAGCAGGCAAAGCAGGCCTTGCAACGCGCGCTGCGGCTCGATCCGGAAGCGCCGGAAGCGCAGAATTTATTAGGGCTCGCGCAATTGCAAAGCGGAGATCAAAAGGGAGCGGAGACGCGTTTCCGCGAAGCGATTCGCATTCTGCCCGAATTGGCGGCGGCGCAAGACAATCTCGCCAGGCTGTTGACCGGTGCCGGGGACTATCGTCAGGCCGCCTTCCATTTCGAAAAAGCGATACGAAGCGACCCTATGGACGGCGACGCCCATCACGGCTACGGCTTACTGCTCGTCCTGATGCGTTCCTATGACAAAGCCGCCATGGAATTGCGCGAAGCCGTGAGACTCGATCCGCAATCGGCGGAGGCGCACAGCGATCTAGGGGATCTCCTCGCGGCACAAGGCCGTAGCGAAAGCGCACGCGAAGAATACGCGCGTGCCGAACAGGCAAAGCGGGGAGAGAAGGTTCATTGAGTGGTATGATTTCCTTGCAATAGTGATTGCATTATATGCAACAGCTGACGACCTCCATAAAGAAGACAATCATCGGCATTGCTCACAGCGATGCCGATCTCGGCAAACCAGCCGAATGCTCGCGTGAGCAACTCGACCTTGTGAAAGGCATGATCAGGGAGATCGCGGACCAGACGATGGGCGGAATGGCGAACATCGTGAAGCCGGGCGACAAAGTCATGATCAAGATCAACACGGTGATCCCGGTCGCCGCCAATGCCGGTTTCACGACGGACCCGCGCATGCTCGAAGCGCTGATCGAATTGGTGAGCGAGCAAAATCCTTCCCGCATTCAGATCGGCGAACGCTCCGCCATGGGCGCCGACACAAGACATGCCATGGAGGTCTGCGGTATGGCCGAGGTGGCGGCCCGCACGGGCGCGGAGCTATATCCGTTCGACAACGCACCCTTCGATATGTACAAAATCGACCGGCCGGTCAGCTTCAATGAGTTTCCAGTGCCACGCGCCGTGCGGGAAGCCGACGTTTACATCGGTCTTCCCAAAATGAAGGTACACCTCCATACGACGTTCACCGGGGCGTTAAAGCTGCAATTCGGGAACCTGCCGGATTACGACTGGATGGTGCGTTGCCATCGCGACGACATTTATCAGAAAATAGTCAACCTGACACGCGCCGCGAATCCGAAGTGGTTCATCATGGACTCGCTCTATGCATGTCAGGGCAATGGCCCATTCAGCGCTGTCCGCGACGACTTGATTCAAGACTTCAATACGATTTGCGGGGGTCCAGATCCGGTGGCGGTCGATACCGTTTGCGAAGCATTGATGGATTGGGATTATCCTGGTACGAATGTGCCTTCGACGGTGCTCGGAGCCGCCGAGGGATTAGGCACGAATCGTATGGATGAAATCGAGCTTGCCGGCGC
>DATBDZ010000052.1:0-9155 GCA_036276235.1 Humisphaera sp.
CCAGGAGCTGCACGTCATCGGTCACCTGATACAGCGGCAGGGGGGATCGATCGAAGGCATCCAGAAGATCGGCCCGCCGCATGACTTGTGGCGTTTGCATCGCCCAAAGCGTATGCCGCGGCAACGTCCGTTCAACCCGCGCCGGAAGGGGGCCTTGGGCTTGCTTGACGGTCAGCGAAACCGGCAGCGCGGGTACGGCCGCCCCGTATTGTTTTGCCGACGCAAAGGCGCGATCGATCAAATCCTGTGAGACAAGCGGCCGCGCGGCATCATGCACCGCCACCCACTCAATCTCTCGCGGCACCTGCTTCAATGCGAGCAAAACGCTCTGAGCGCGATTGTCGCCGCCGGGAGTGAAGCGAAGTTTGGGATGAAGCGGAACGTTTGCAGGCAAGCCCAGCGCATCCCCCGGCGATTGCCCAACACCGGTCGCAACGATGAGCTGCGCAACATCCGCACGCTCAATAAATGCGGCGATCGTCCGCTGAATGACCGGAACGCCCGCGAGCAATTCCAAAAGCTTTCCCCGCTGCCCGCCAAAGCGCAGCGACTTTCCAGCCGCGGGGAGGATCACTGCGTATTCATTCATACCGCCGGCGGTTTTACCGGAACGGCGCGACGGCTTCCATCGGGGGTTGTGGCACGGGCGGCCCGCCCGTGGTCTTGCTTTTCTCGTGGCACGGGTTTCCAACCCGTGTGTCTTGGTACTCCAAGACGTTGGCCGGTACTCCGGCCAAATCAACAAGGAGCGAAGCGATAGATGCTTCGGGAGATTCAACGCCTCTGAGTACCGCAGGCACGGGTTGCAAACGTTGAAAACCCGTGCTACGAACGAGCGGCCCAAAGCTCATGCGCTTATCACGCCAGTCGCTATTTCTGCTATCATCCACCCCGGAGAATGAGGAAACCCGGAGGGTGCTTTTGAAATCCAAATTCTGTAAACCCGTAATCGAAGCGCTCGAACCGCGCGCCTTGCTCTCTGCATCCGTCACCCCTAGCGCGTCAATCGCGCAGCCACCTTCCTACGCACTCCTGGGCGGTAATCTCAACAGCCCCTCCGATCGCGTTGAGGATTTCCCCTTCGTCGATCTCGTGAAAACAACGCTCGGTTTCTACAACCTCGCCGGCAGGCAGGCGAACAATGGGCAGATCGATTTTGCCCACACCGATTCCAACGGCTGGCCGACCGAGGATTTTTCCTTTGCCGCCGAGGATCGCTCGGAATTTGGTGATGCAATGCCGGCGGGGAATTATGCGATGTCATTCTATGGCCCGGCGGGCGTGACGGTGGCGGTCCGCCGCAATGCGCCTGATCCCGCCGCACAGGTGCCCGCCGGCGCGCCGGTGCCGACGCTGCATCAGCTCAGTTACAACGCCAGTACCTACCTCTACACGTTCAACGTAACGGTGCCGCAAGGCGTTCTGGTGCTGGCGTTTGATTTCCATCACACCCAGGGCAAGGTCAAAAACATCAAGGTGTTGCAGGCGGGTTACAGCCTTTCCAGCTATCCGACCTTTTCCACGCAATATCTCAATCTGCTGGAGGACCTGAGCCCTGGCGTGATTCGGCTGATGGATTTCACGCACACGAACGGCAACCCCGTCGCCAATTGGGCCGATCGCACCAAGACCACCAGTGCCACCCAATCCCGCGCCAGCGCGCCCGGTGAATTGCAGCCGCTCAAAGGGGCGGCGTGGGAATACGGCATCCAGCTCGCCAACACGCTGCACGCAAATATCTGGGTAAACATCCCCGCGCACGCGACAGACGATTACGTCACGCAGCTTGCCACGCTGCTAAGAAAGACGCTCGATCCATCGCTGTCGATCTACGTCGAGTACAGCAACGAAGTCTGGAACAGCGGACAGGAGCAATATTCTTACAATCATCAGGTCGCCAGCAATGAGGTCGTCTCGATGGCCAAGGCGGGGCAGACCTCGACGCTCAACTACGATCATCTGGCAGTGAACACCTCCGTAGCCAGCGGCGGCGCCAATGCCGACATCTGGGCCGATCGCCGCTATGCGCGACGTTCGCGGCAGATCTCGATTCTCTTCCAAAATGCCTGGACCAGCGCCGGCCTGGCCTCTCCCACCAACACGCGCGTGCGTACGATCCTCTGCAGCCAGTTCGCCAATGCCTCGCGATTCGACAACATGCTGAAGTTCATCAGCGCGGTGTACGGTCCGCCCTCGAAATATTTTTACGGGATAGGCGTCGCGCCATATCTGGACCTGGCCGCCGACAGTTCGAAAAACGGATTGACAACCGATCAGGTCATCGCCGACTTAAGCGCCGACGCCGACAGATACCTGACCAACGGCGCCTTCGCCGGGATCGTATCGCGTGCCCAGAAATACGGCCTCAAACCTGTCGCCTACGAAGGCGGCGTCGACACGTTCGGCCCCAATAGCATCGCCGCCAAACAAGCCGCCAGCCTCGACCCGCGCATCCAAAATATCATCACCGGCTTCCTGAACACCTGGTACTCCGACGGCGGCACCCTCTTCAACTGGTACGCCCTGGGCGGCCGCAGCTACAACAGCCCCTACGGCACCTATTCCATCAGCGACGACATCACAAACCTCGATGAACCAAAAGAACTTGCGTTCAAGGCAATACGGGATCAGGCGCTTGGGGGATAGCACAGGCTCCGCAGGTGCGAGCTTCCCGGGCGGACAGCGTTGACGCCAAAACCCGATCACAACCCAGGCCACATCTTGAACCTCCTTTTTGCGCCCGAGGCCGCTTGCGGCGGCACGGATCGTGCAGCAGTTGCTGATGCACAAAAGTCCGAAGGGAGTTTCTCATGCAACCGATTTATCAACTGATCGCGCAATCCTCCGCCGCTCATTGGTTCACGACGCTCGACGCAATTCTGCTCGTTTTAGCATTGATCGGATCGATCTTCTGGATCTGGGCTCTGGTCGATTGCCTGTCGTCGCCGATGCCGACTGGCGAGAAGGTGATGTGGTTCTTCGTCATTGTCTTCCTGCACTTTATCGGCGCGCTGGTGTATGTGGCAGTCGCCCGCGTTCCGCATCAGCCGCCTACGGCGCGGCCGCAATGAGTCGTTTTATTCTGGCATTCGTTTGAGGCGCGATCATAATGGTCGCGCCATCATGCGAAGGCCCTCTGCATTCAGCTTCATCCTCGCCTGCGGGCTCTGGGCGATGTTGAGCATCGCTCAAACGAGGCCCGCGCTGCTGCCCGTTCCTAAACCCGGGCCGCAAGCGCTTGCCGAGCGGAAAATCAAGCAGAAATACGCGAAGGAATACGCCCAGAAGGATGGGCCAAGCCGGCTGGCGCTTGCGCACACGCTTCGCACCGCCGCCAAGGATCTCAAAGCCAATCCACAGGCCGATGATGATGCGCCTATGCGCTATGTAATGCTCCGCGAGGCGCGCGAGCTAGCGGTCGATGCCGGGGATTTTCAGTTTGCCCTGCGTTGCATCGATGACCTCGCCGCCGATTTTGCGATCAATGCGCTGGAGATGAAGATGTCGGCCCTGTCGGCCGGCTTGGACAAGGCGGCGCTTCCTCCCTCGCCGCTGGCGGATGCGTACATGAAAGTCGCCGATGATTTTATGAATGCCGGCGATTTCGATTCTGCCCGCCGCGCGATGGTGCTGGCGCACAATTGTCAGCGCAGCGCGCCCAACGATGTGGCACTCAAGCAGCGCGTGAACGATTATGACAAGCGCCTGAACGCCGCCACGCGTGAAATGCGCGACATGGTCGTCGCCGCCCAGAAGCTCCGCAAATCGCCGGATGATCCGGCGCTCAATCAAACTGTCGGCCAGTATCTCTGTTCTGTCGGCGGATGGGACATGGGGCTCCCGATGCTCGTCAAAGGAACCGATCGGCCGCTGGCTGATCTTGCCGCGAAAGACCTGGCAAATCCCACGGATGCTGTTGCGATGGCTGACCTTGCCGACGCGTGGTGGGCCGGCGACGCCGCCAAACCGATCAACCCGTGGCAAGCAAAGAGACGTGCCGTCTATTGGTATGGCAGGGCATTGCCCAATCTTTCGGGCGAGCGCGCGTCGATCGCGCAAAAGCGGATTGATGAGGTCGAATAATCTTCGCTACGAGGCTGCGCTTATCGCAGTAACCGCGCGACGGACTTCGTCGCGCAATTGAACGATCGAGGGCTGGAATTTTTCCGTTTGCGAGGCATGGGTCAGCGCCTCAAGGCGGTGAAGCGCTTCCTTCTGTGATGGCGTCGAGAGGTGCGGAACGATGCCGGGGAGTGTATCGCGGCAATAGTCGGTCAGCCTTGCTCGGGAGGAAGTGCTGAAATCCTCCCCATTATTCAACGTCGCCAGGGCGCTGGCAACGGTAAGTGCCATGACGCTTTTCAACTGCTCAATTGCGGCAGCGCGGGTGGTGTTATGTGGATCGTTTGCCGGCCTCGAGGCGACCAGCTCATCCAACAACTGGGTGGTCGCCTTGCACACCCGCAGCCGCGCACCCATCAATTCGACCAAATTGGCCGTCCCGACTTTCTTTTCGATGCACGCCTTCACGTAAGCTTTTGAGATCAGCGACAGCCCATCCCACGTATTGAGCGCCGCCGACAATCGGACGGAAATGGGAAATGTCTTGTCCGCCAGGTTAGCAAGATTTTGCGTCGCCACGATGCGATCGAACATCGGGCCGGACTTGGGGCTGTGCAATCGCGGGAGTTGCCCCGGATCGCGCGCCGCCAGGGATACAAGCACGTCACCGGCGGCAATAAAATCGGAGGCCATCCATTCGCGATCAAAAGCGGGCATGCCCATTTCGATGTATTGAACCGCGAGCAGCGAGCGATCTTCCGACGCCGGCGCGGAGGGCGGGGCGGCATTGGCGGGTCCGATAAAAATCGATCCGACGGCCACGGCCAGAATGAGGCCAATAATGCGCCCCCAGTTCATGCGGTGCGCCGGAACCAATAGATATCGGCTCATACCGAATCTATCGACCGTCTTTGCCTGCGGCGTAACAACCCGGCGGCAGAAGTTTTTACTGGCCTCCCTGTTCCTTGCCTTGCGGCACCCATTTGAATTTATACTTGTCGCCAAGGCGCAAACGCGTGAGCTCCTGCGTGTGCCCCTGAAGATGGGCTGTTGGGCGCCGGCCGCGCATCACCGCGTCCCAAATTCATCTCCCCCGTATTCGGGGGAGATCGGTCCCCTCAAAAACTCATCGCGGTTTTGAAATCGTGAAAGCGGTCGTCGATCTGATCGCGGTCGGCACGCTTGATCCCGTCCAGCGAAAAATCGGAAATCGTATAACTCGCCACGACTGTGCCATAGGCGAGGGCGCGCTTCAGCGTCGAAGCCGACGTGATGCCACCCTGCGTCGCGAGGTATCCCATCATTCCACCGGCGAAGCTGTCACCGGCGCCGGTGGGATCGACCACCTGCTCGGTCGGAAATGCCGGCAGCACAAACGCGCCGCGATCGCTGTAGAGCAGGCAGCCATGCTCTCCCTTTTTGATGACAACGAACTTGGGCCCCATCTTCAGGACGGCCGCCGCTGCTTTGATCAGATTTTTTTCTTCGGTGAGCAGGCGGGCTTCGCCGTCATTGAGGACAAAGCCGTGCACTTTCTTGAGAAGCTTGAGCAATTCCGGCCGCTGCGTCTCGATCCACAGATTCATGCTGTCGGCAATCACGAGCTTGGGCGATTTGATATTCCCCAGCATCTGCTGCTGCAGCGCCGGATGTGTGTTGGCCAGAAACACAAACTTGCTATCCAGAAAATTCTCGGGAATCTTCGGCGCCCGCTCGGCGAGCACGTTCAGATCGACTTCCACCGTCACCGCTTCATTCAGGTCCTTCAGATACGACCCGTGCCAGCGAAACGTCTTGGAGCCCTTTCGCACTTCCAGCCCGGCAGAATCCACGTCGCGGCCTTCAAAGATCGAAAAGAGATGCCGAGGACAATCTTCACCGACAACACCCACAAGCCGCACGGGCGTAAAAAACGAGGCGGCATACGAGAAGTAAATCGCCGACCCCCCAATCACATCCGCGCGCTTTCCCGCCGGCGTTTCAAGTGTGTCTAAGCCAATCGATCCGGTGACGAGAAGGGGCATGTGTGCTCCGTTTGTGGACGATTCTCACAAAAAATGCTGAATGCTGATTGCTGAATGCTGAGTCGGGAAAGAATAAGTTGTCAGTTGCCAGTTGCCAGTTGTCAGTTGTCAGGAAATACAAAATGCAAATGCCGTGGTAGTCGGCAGCGTATTTATTCAGCATTCAGCAATCAGCATTCAGCATTTCCCACTATCCCGGCAATTGACGGATCTTCACCCGCGAGCCGGTGACCGTGTATAGCCTTCCCGGCGTCAGACGTTTGTATCGCTCGAACAGGCGGTCGATCGCATCATCCTGCTCGACGTCGCCGTTTTCGACGTTCAGCAGGACGATCGAGCGGCCGAAGCTCAGGCGCTGCTCGTATGGCGCGCTGGCGATCGCAGCGTCGGCGGTAATCAGGTCCAGCTGATTCTTGCTGGCCTCGCGGAGCACATCTTCCGCCGGCGCATCCGGCGCGAGGCTGATCTCCGCGGGCAGGCGCGTGGTATGCCCATGCCGGCGAAGCGCTTCGCCGGCGGCGGGAGTCAGGGTTCCATGGATGAGCCAACGCATGGGAAAAGAAGGCAGAAGTCAGTAGGCAGTAGTCAGAGAAAACCCATTCCCCTCTGCATACTGCCTTCTGGCTTCTGCCTTCTGCTTAAGACTTCTTCGACGCAAAATCCTTCATGAACTGCGATAGCGACTGGCATCCTTCCACCGACATGGCGTTGTAGATGCTGGCGCGGATGCCGCCGACCGTGCGGTAGCCCTTGATTCCGATCATGCCGTTCTTGGCGGCACCCTTCACCAATTCATCCGTCAGCTCTTCGCTGGGCAGGCGGAACGTGACGTTCATGTGCGAGCGCTGCTCCTTCACCGACACAGTGCCCTTGTAAAACCCGTTGCTCCCATCGATCGCGCTGTAGAGCAGATCGGCCTTGGTGGCGTTACGCTTTTCCATCGTCGCCAAACCGCCCTGGGCCTCGAGCCAGCGGAAGATCTCCAGCAAGATATAGATGCCAAACGTCGGCGGCGTATTGATCATCGACTTGTTTTCCGCCTGGTCTTTGAAGCTCCACAGCTTGCTCGGCACCTTCTTCTGCTTCGGGTACATATCCTTGCGGACGATCACCAGCACAACGCCGGATGGGCCAAGGTTTTTCTGCGCACCGCCGTAGACGAGCGCGCACTCCGAAGCCGGATGCGGGCGCGACATAAACTCGCTGCTGGCGTCCACCACCAGATTCGGATGCTTGGGCCAGGTCGGCAGGCGATGGCCGTGCACGGTTTCGTTCGTGCAGACATGGAAATAATCCGCGCCCTCACTCAGCTTCCAGTCGGCGGGCTTGGGCGAATGATCGAAGTTGCTGGCCTCGCTGCTCGCAACAATATTGAGCTTGCCGACTTCCTTGCCGAACGAATGGGCCTTCTTGCTCCATTCGCCGCTCACCAGATAGTCGGCGGTGCCGTTTAGGAAGTTCATCGGGATCAGCGTGAAGAGCTGCGTCGCGCCGCCTTGCAGGAAGAGCACATCGTGCGAATCGCCCAGGCCCAGCAGCTTCTTGCAGAGCGTCATCGCCTCATCATTGACGGCTTCAAATTCCTTGCCGCGATGACTCACCTCGGCGATGCCAAACCCCTTCCCCTGATAATCAAGCAAAGCCGCGGCCGATTTCTCAAGCGCCTCGGTCGGCAGCATCGCCGGCCCCGCGCTGAAATTGAAAATCCGATGAGACATTTTGAGTTACGTCCTTCCTGAAACAGGTTTTGGAAAGCGAAAGATGATAGGAGAAAAGCGGCATGGCGGAAAGGGAGCGGATGGAAAATTCTCACGCGCCAGCAAGGTATCTCGCAACTCTATGCGATTCTGCGCGACTTTCGACCAATCGCTCGCTCGCCACAGTGAGCGAAGTCGAACCACCCGATTCGTGCCCTTAACCCCGCTTATTCACAAAGAAGAATAAACCGACAGATGAACGCGGATGAACGCAGATAAAGACATTCGTGAGCTGCGCAACCTGCGCTCAAATCGTCGGATGAAAACAATTACTGGAGTTCTGTTCCCATCTGCGTTTATCAGCGTTCATCTGCGGTTAATATGATTCTCCGGGCTAGTCGCCGAACGCATCCCTCATCAATCGCGGTAGAACCTGCCCACTTTTTCCCCGAATGGACCATTCCACCTCATGGCTCATCGGCGTTGCTTCTGGATTGACTTCCAGAGCTTTCGCGCCAGCGGTAATCGCAGATTCGATCAAACCTGCCGCGGGATAGACGACGCTGCTTGTGCCAATCGACAGGAACATATCGCACCGTTTCGCGGCCTTTTGCGCGGCGGCAAATCCAGCCAGCGGTAACGCTTCGCCAAACCAAACCACGCCCGGCCGCCGATTCCCGCCGCAGGCGCATCGCGGCGGATATTCGCTGAACGCCGGGCCTTTCTCTTCGATCTCCTTGCCGCAGTCGGCGCATCGCCAGACCCAGAGATTGCCGTGCAACTCGATCACATCGGCCGAGCCGGCCGTTTGATGCAGGCGATCGACGTTCTGCGTGATCAGCGCGACCTCGCGTCCTTCGGCCGTTGCAATCTTCTGCAATCGCGCCAACGCCTCGTGCCCGGGGTTGGGTCGGCAGAGCGCGCATTCGCATCGCCGCTGGTCGTACCAGCGGCTGACTAATTCCGGATCGCGCGCAAACGCCTGCGGCGTCGCCAGCTTCTGGGGATCGAAATTCGCCCAGTGGCCGCTGAGCGCATCGCGAAACGTAGGGATTCCGCTCTCAGCGGAAATCCCGGCGCCGGTCAATACGGCGATGCGCTGCGCGGTGCGAAGGAAGGCCGCCGCTTCATGAACTGAATCGTCCATTTGTAATCCTAGACGTGCGGGAGCAGGGTCGTGGCGAGATATTCCAAAATGGTTCTGAGCGTGAAGTCGTGTTCAGGACCCTCTCCCCTGTACTCAGGGGAGAGGGCTGGGTGAGGGGACGGCGTGTCGCGATATGGCGCAGTTCGCAAGTCTAGGCGTTTGTCCCCTCACCCCAACCCTCTCCCCTGAGTACAGGGGAGAGGGAGCATGCGCGCATTCCTGCGG
>DATBDZ010000053.1:0-43468 GCA_036276235.1 Humisphaera sp.
AGCATGACGGTTCTGCTGGAGCATGGAGATTTTCGCGCATCCACCGCCCATGCTCAGGCCCCTTCTTCCCTTACGCCGGCGACGATCTCATTCACGCGTACGCAAAAATTGTCGTTGAGCACCAGCACTTCCCCGCGGGCGACCAGGCGGTCATTCACCAGCACATCAACGGGATCGCCGGCGAGTTTGTCGAGCTCGACGACGGAGCCTTCGGAGAGGCGCAGCACGTCTTCCACAAGCATGCGCGTGCGGCCAAGCTCGATCTTCACATTCAGATCGACATCGCGCAGCAGATCGATGCTCGACGCCTGCGCGTCCTGGATGGCCTGCTGAAAGCTCGGGAGCTGAAAGTCGGCGGCGTGGGGCGCGGCAACCGATGCCGCGGAACCGCCGGCGCTCGCAGCAGCCTTGGCATCAGGCGGCGCTTCAAAGCTCGCTTGCTTGAGAAGCTCGTCGATTGCGTCTTGGTCGATTGGAGGGTCGGAGCTGGAGGAATCGACCGGAGGAGTGTCCTGGGCCATCGTTCACCATCCTTGGCGATTGCCGACTGCGGCACGGAAGATCCATCTTCCGAAAGGCCATTGGCCTGGCGATGACCTGAAAAAGCCGAAACCGGAGAAGCCGGCGATTACTCGCCCGGGTATCTCATGCAGGCTGGAACCAGCACTTCGTCGATCAGGCCGTCGCCGATGATCTCATCGAGCTGAAACTTAACCTGTCTACGAAACGTTTCCAAGCCGGGTTCGGTGCTGCCGCCCAGCTTTTCAGGATCGCTGGCGGCAATGATCGACCGAATGTGGTCTTTAATCAAGGCGCTGTGCGCGTCAATTCCTTCCTTCACCTTGAAAGCGGGGTCGCCTTTGGTGGCGGGGTCGCCCTTAGCGGTGGCGACGATCGTGATCGTGTAAAAATAATAATGCCCGCTCATCTTGTTGGGAGAGCGGTAGTCATCCACCACATGGATTTCGGAGATTGCCTTCTTGTCGGCAGCGCCTTTTCCGCCTTCACCCTTTTCACCCTTTTCGCCTTTGGCGCCTTCGCCTTTGGAATCATCCTTGGAAAGCTCGGCGGCGGTGGCCTGCTTGGGCGCGCCGCCGAACATCTTGAAGCCGGCGAAAAGTATGACGGCTTCGATGACCATGACGCCGCCCAGCAGGACCGGCAACTTGGTCAAAAATCCGCCCGCACCACCAGCGCCATGCGCGGCGTCGCCCTTCTTATCATCAGCCCCCGCCGCAGCCGGCGCGGCTTCCTTCTTTTCCGGTTTGTCCGACATGCCTTAACGCGTCCCTTCGGGCAAACGTCCGATCATGCAAGATCAGGCGCATCGCTTACCGCATATATCGGCAAAGGAACGGGGTGGCTCAATCGGGGTGGCTCAATTGAGGTGGCTCAACCGGCCGATCAATCGGTCACGGGCCGGCGAATAACTCGGGCATACTCAATCGCCCGTCGAATCACCTCCGCCAGTGGTTCCTTGACCATAAGCTTGTCCCCATTATCGCAGCAGACCAGAGTATCGGGCGTAGCCTCCAGATACCGGATCTTCTCTGCGTTAATCACAAGCGACTGGCCATTCAAACGGGTAAGCGCGATCATCGGATCCTCCGAATTACGCAGTTGCTAGTTGTTAGGTGCTGGTTGCTAGTTGCGGAAGGAGTCAAAGCCGTTGTCTCCGCCCGCCACTAGCAACTAACAACCAGCAACTAGCAACTCATTTATAAATGCCCCCGCGACAGCAGAATAAACACCTGCCGCGAGGGCTATAACTGTGGCCCGGTGTTTTGGGCCGACGAAAATCAGTGTGTCGTGTTCAGAAGCTCCTGGATCAATTGATCGCTCGTGCTGATCACCTTGCTGGAGGCTGAAAAGCCGGTGGACGCAATGATCAGATTGGTGAACTCCTTGGAGATATCCACGTTGCTCAGCTCCAGTGAACCGGATCGAATCGCGCCGGCGCCGAGGGTCAGCGGCGCGGTGATGAGTGCGACGCCGCTGTCTCCGCTGGCGCCAAACATGTTGCCGCCTTTGTCATCCAAGCCTTGTGGGTTGGTGAAGGTGGCCATTGCCACCTGCGCCAAGTTTTTCGTCAGGCCGTTGGTGTAGGCACCGGAGACCGTTCCATCCGCGCCGATCGAAAAGCTGCTGAGCGTACCGACCGGCGATCCATCCTGGCGCGCCATCACCAGGGTCGAGCCGGTATCGGTGAGCTGCGTCATCGAGCTGAAATCTACATCGACTCCCATCGGCGAAGCCGCGCCAGTGTTGGCACGATTGATGTTCAGCGCGTTGCCGGTGACGTTTTTCAAGTTGCCGTTGGAATCGAAGGTAAGTGTCCCGTCGCCGATCACGCTGCCGGTCTGCTTGTTGTCCGGCGAAGTGGCGAAGAAACGCCAGGTGTTGCCGGTGTTGGCCTTGCTCTCGAGGACGGCAGTCACGTCAACAGTGAGCGGCGTTCCCAGCGAATCGTAGGCGACAAATGATGTGTGCACGCTCTCGCCCGACGGGTTGTTGGAAATTCCGGCGGCATTGGTGCCCGCCCCAAAATTGAGCGGCGACGCACCATTTTGATTTACAAACGAGCCGCTCCCCAGCGATAGCGCGTTGGCGGTGCCGACGTTTCCAACGACGACAAATCGCGAGCTGGTCGGATCGGCTGGATCGGTTTCCATCGTCGCGCCAGGAGGAGCGATTCCCGCGCCGACGGGTGCCGCACTATCGATGCCCAGGTTTTGATTGTAGAAAGTCGTGAGGTCGGCCACGGTGCTAGTGGGCGTTACGGTGAATGTCTGGGGCTGTAACGTTCGCGAGCCGACCACACCCTTGAGCGTGATCGTGTCGCCGGCGTTCATGATCGGCGTCGCGGGGCTTGTTGTGGATGCGAGGTCCGTCAGCAGCGAGGCCGATGTTGGCGCGGTTCCCGCGCTGATGGATGTCACATCCTGGCTGAGCAAAACGCTCGACCCAGCCGCCACTGCGCCGGATGCGTCGAGGTTTCCTTCCATTGAGGCATTCTTGGTCTGGGCGGCCAGCGTGCTGGCGCCGATCGGAATGTTGATATTCCCCAACTGTCCGGGAATGACCGCGCCCTTACCATCGACACCGAATCCCTGCACAAACGCGCCGCCGGATGTGACGAGTTGGTCGGCACTGTTGAGCACGAACGAACCGTCGCGGGTGAATTGCTGCCCATCTGGGCCATTGACGACGAAGAAGCCGTCGCCGTCGATTGCCATGTCGGTGGGTCGGCCGGTCGGTTCGATCGCTCCCGGCGTGAAATCCTTCTGGATGTCGGCGACCACCGCACCCAAGCCGCGCTGGCTTGGATTGGTGCCGCCAAAGTCGGCGCTGGGCGCCGAGCCGGCCGCGTCGGTCACGTAGAACTGCGGCTTGAACAGCGCGCGGCTGCTCTTGAACGCCACCGTATTCACGTTGGCGATGTTATTGCCAACGACGTTCATCCGGGTCTGGTTGACGTCCAGTCCCGAAAGCCCTGTGAACAGCGTGCTGGTTAATGCCATACCGTTTCCGTTCCGTTGTTACTGATCTGGTTCGGGTGTACGGCTCCGCCGATGCTTCGTTTGGTTACATGGTCTAATGAATTGACCATGCCGGGTCTGGTTCCACCAGCATTTCCGGTCAATGCGTTGTTGCGGTTGTCGCGGTCCCCGGCGCGGGCGCGATTGCGGTCAGGTTGGAAAGATCAAGGCTCTTTCCGCTATCCAGTTGAAGCGAGACGCCGCTCTGCGTTACCTGCACGGAGTTCACCAGACCGGTGAGCACGTTGCCGTTGGAATCCTGCCCGACAACGCTCTTGCCGATCAGGCTTGATGCGGCGCCGATCTGGTTTTGCAGCGTGAGTGATTGCAGCGTGGTTTGCAGATCGCTGGACGCCTGCATCTGCCCGATCGCGCTCATCTGCTGGAGCAGCGCGTTGCTGTCGGTCGGCTGCATCGGGTCCTGGTTCTGAAGCTGCGTGATCATCATGTTGATGAAATCACTTGGATTCATCGAAGCGGTCGCCGGTTTCTTGACGGTTGAAGGAAGCTGATTCCCGGTGGCGGTGTTCGGCAGCGGAGTGGTGGTCATGCCCTCCCTTTCGACCGGGGATTATTTGCGGGATAAAAAATCGGATGGGGTAATTTGGGGCAGGTCAATACTTGCGCGGTGAGTAGCGCGAAATCCGCGTGACCGGGCTCATCCGAACATTCGGGAAAGTCTGCCCTCCCTTCCCCCTGTACCGCCTGTACCCGGCCCTGGGGTGAGGGGAACGATGCGCAAATGTGAGGTAAGCCCTCCGGCGGGTCGCCGTCCCCCCACCCTGCCCATGTCCGACAGGGGCGACGGTTTTTGTTTTTTAAGAACTCGAAAACCTGCTATGCTGCGAGTCGTATTTCCTGTGAGCGATGTGTTGAATTCGCATCTTAGACACCGACTTCAAAAACCCAGGAACTTATCGATGGCCGCACCGATTTGTAAGGCTCGAATGAACCGCGCTGCTCGCAGATCTATTGTCCGGTCCGCTCAAAGCCGGGCGCTTCCGTTGGAATCACTCGAGCCACGAACGTTGCTTTCGGTGACGGTACCGGCCTCTTCCGGCGATTCGCTCCAATCGAAAATGGGCGCGATCATTTATCGCGCGCCAAAACCGAAGGTCGGGCCTGCCCAGCCTGCAAATTCCACCTCGCCGGTGGGGTTGACTCCATCGCAAATGCGCTCGATCTATGGCATGGACCAGGTGATGTTCGGGAATGTCGCCGGAAACGGGGCCGGGCAGACCATCGCGATCGTCGATGCCTTCGACGCGCCGTCGGCGCTGCCCGATCTTCAGCATTTTGATCAGACTTTTGGGTTGCCCGATCCGCCAACCTTCACTCGAGTTGCCCAGGATGGAACGACCAACTATCCGCCGACTGATACGAAGGGTGGATGGGCAGTTGAAACGGCGCTCGACGTGGAATGGGCGCACGTCATGGCTCCGATGGCCAATATTCTCCTCGTCGAAGCCAAGGATGCATTTGATTCAAACCTGATCAACACGGCGGTGAACTACGCGCGGCGGCAGCCGGGTGTGGTCGCCGTCTCGATGAGTTGGAGCGGGGGCGAGTCTTCTGGCGAGACGAGTCTGGATACGTTTTTCACGACACCCAGCGGCCACGCGGGCGTCACGTTCTTTGCCGCCACGGGCGACAACGGCGCGCCGGCGGGCTATCCAGCAACTTCGCCAAATGTGGTGGCCGTGGGCGGCACGACGCTGCAGTTTGATACAGCAGGAAATTTCACTGGTGAAGTCGGCTGGTCTGGAAGCGGCGGCAGCACCTCGCCCGTTGAGAGCGAGCCTTCCTATCAAAAAGGTGTGGTTCCTTCGAGCATAACAGCCACGCGCCGCGCCGCGCCGGATATCTCGATCGACGCCGACCCCGCCAGCGGGGTTGCCGTTTACGACACGTTTGATTTTCCAAGTGCGCCCTGGCTTAAAGTTGGCGGCACCAGTCTTTCGACGCCGATGTGGGCGGGCATTGTCGCGGTCGCCGATCAAGCGCGATCTCTTGTGCATCTGTCATCAATGGATGGCCGCACGCAGACCCTCCCGGCAATTTATGCATTACCTGCCGCGGACATCCGCGACATTACCAGCGGCAGCAACGGGCATTCAGCGCTGGTAGGTTATGACCTGGTGACCGGTCGCGGATCGCCGATCCTCAACAAGCTGGTTTATGACCTTGCCGGAGTTCAGAAATCCGCGTTCAGCACGGCGGTGACCATCTCGGGCACCTCCGGCAACGACACCATCTACATTAATTTGAACGGCTCAACGCTTCAGGAGTGGATCAATGCCGCCACGCCGGGCCAGGGAACGCCGACGCATCAGGACTCGCTGACCGGCGCGACCGCCGTCAGCATCGTTGGAGGCGGCGGAAATGACACCGTCATCCTCGACATGAGCGGCGGCAACTTCCTCGCTACTCCCGCCACGATCTCAAATGCCGGCGGAACGATCGCGTTGGAGATGAACGGCGCGACGGGCGGCGACAATATCTTCATCGACGGCGCCAACAACAAAATCACTTACGACGCGGGAGTACTCAACTTCGCCAACGTCAACGCCATCACGTTCTTCGATTCCGGCGGCGGCGACACGGTGGAATCGGCCGGCCCCATCGCAGTGGAGCTCGACGTAACGGGCGACGATACGATCACAATCGACAGCGGCAATGTCCTGCTCGATATCCTCGATAACGGCACAACGCCGCCGTGGGGCGCGGCTGCGTCAACCCCTGCGGCACTAACAGCGGCGGTTACGCCTTCCACCACGACGACATCGAATCCAGCCCCGACTCCGACAGTGACGTCTCGCAAGCCCTATCGGCCGCCGGTGACATCGCCGCATCGCGGGGTGAGCTTTTCGACGATTCGTATCTGAACGATTCGCATCGAACGAATCCCCTGAACCAACCCATTGTCGCGCGCCGATTCCCCCCTTACGATGTCGCTCCGTTTCAACCTCATGAACTTTGGAAGGAGCTTATCATGCCAGTACGAAATGCAGACGCGACGTGGGAAGGCGGCCTCAAGGGCGGCAAGGGAAAAGTAAAACTCGGCAGCGGCGCATACGAAGGAAATTATTCGTTCCTCAGCCGCTTTGAGCAGGGCACGGGCACAAATCCGGAAGAGCTGATCGGCGCTGCTCACGCGGGTTGCTACTCGATGGCCCTGTCAGCGATGCTCGAGCGCGGCGGCCACGTCCCGACCCGCGTTCATACCACCGCCAAAGTCCACATTGAAAAAGTCGGCGAAGGATTCAAGATCACCAAAATTCAACTTCAAACCGAAGGCACGGTCCCGGGCATCGACGAGAAGACCTTTAAGGAAACCGCCGAGAAGGCCAAGACCGGCTGCCCGGTTTCGCAGGCGCTCAGCGCGACGCCGATTGAGCTGGAAGCGAAGCTGGTGCAATAGCACTCCCCGCGGATTTTAAAAGTTGTCATGCTGAGGTACTCCGAAGCATCTGGCTCATTCGCGCGAGATGGCCAGATGCTTCGGAGTACCTCAGCATGACATTTTTTTGCTTTGGATCGCCAGCAAAAGATTGGGAGAGATCAGTGGCCGCGCAACGCGCAAGCAACGACGCGCCAATTTGCGGGCCGCAGCGGCGCTTTGCGCAAAGATTGGAACGCGTGCTTGCGCGCGGTGGCGACGTTGCCGGCCATCAGTGCCCACCACGCCCAGAGGCGATGGAAGTCGCTTTCGGTGTTCATTGATGACGTGACCGGCGCCTCGTCGGTGTCCGGCAAGCCGCGCCGGCGGCGGGTTTCGGCGTAGAGCTGCAGCCGAAGCTGCGCCTGCGCGTCGCGATGCGTGTGGCACACGCTCGACATGTGCAGCCGATAGTGCAGAAGCACATCCTCGAGATTAGCCAGCTTGCCGACTTCGGCCAGGCGCAGGAATAGGTCCAGGTCTTCCAGCCACTTGTATTTTTCGCGATATCCACCGACGGCATCCAGCGCCGATCGGCGGACCATGATCGTCGGATGAACCAGCGGCCACGTGCGATTCAGATGCGCGTGATCGATCGTGTCGTGCGCGAATTGCGTGTCTCCCTTGACGCGAATGGGTGCGCCGTCCGCATCGATCAGCAGAACTTGCGTGCCGACTAACACGCATTCCGGGTGATCGCTCAGATAGGCGACCTGTCGTTCAAACCGCGATGGCAGCGATAGATCATCCGCATCCATCCGGGCGATCAACGGGGCGCGGGCCGCCGCGATGCCATCGGTGAGCGCGCCGACGATTCCCGTGTTCGGCCGGCTGATCGCCCGCACGCGCCGATCGCGCTCCGCGTAGCGCTTGAGCAGTGGCAGCGAAGAGTCGGTCGAGCCATCATCGACGGCGATCAGCTCAAAGTCAGTGAAAGTCTGCGCGAGAAGGCTGTCGATCGCCGAGGCGAGATAGGGCTCGCCGTTGTAGACGGGCATGACGACTGAAACTGCCGGGGGTGAGCTCATGATGGCTTCGATCGCCGAGATCCACGGAGTATCTGGAGCTTACTGCCACAAGGAACTGTCATGCTGAGGTACTCCGAAGCATCTGGCTTGCGCGCGGGAATGGCCAGATGCTCCGGAGTACCTCAGCATGACAATGTTCGAAACTGACGCATTCCAATATTTACGCAATACGCGATGTCACCGCTTTAGCGACAAATGCCCCAGCAGCTTCCACGACGCCAGCCGCAACGGCTGCTGGCGGATCATTCGCCACGCATATTTCCGCGCCGTCTTGCGATGGCCCGCGCGAAGCGCCTTCCAGAACCACTCCTGATACTGCGCCGTCGGCTCATATGTGCTGCCGGTCGGCGCTTCCAATTCCGACGGCATGGTCTTGCCGCGCTGCTTCCATGCATCTCGAACAATTGCTATCAAAACATCGGATTGCTTGATGCCGGTGGTGAATACGACGCTGGAAAAATGCTGGCGATAATGAAGCAGAACGTCGCGAAGGTTTTCGACCTTGCCGCGCTGGCAGAGGCGAAGAAACAGGTCGTGATCCTGATTGGTGCGATACGCCTCATTGTACCCGCCCATCTCGCGCAGCGTCTGGGTCCTGATCATCACCGCCGGATGAATCAACGGCCAACCCTTTTCCAGCAGTGCCGTCTCGATCGCATCGTGACCATATTGCGTCTGGGCCTTGTCGCAGACTGGATCTCCATCCGGGTCGATCAGCAATACCTGCGAGCCGACCATCACGTGATCGGGATGGCTCTCCATGAATTCCAGTTGCCTGACAAACCGCGTCGGCATGGCGATGTCATCGCTATCCATCCGCGCCAGATATCGCCCGCGCGCTTCGGCGATGCCGCGATTCAGCGATTTGGTAAGCCCGGCATTCGGCTGCACGATCAGGCGAATGCGCGGATCGCGATGAGCGTAGTCCGCAAGCACGTCGGTGCTGCCGTCGGTTGAGCCATCGTCGATGACGATGAACTCAAAGTCGGCAAACGTTTGCGCGAGAATGCTGTCGATCGCCGCGGAGAGATACTGATGGCCATTGTAAACGGCCATCAGCACTGAAATTGCCGGTGCGGCGACTGCCGCGGCGCGCGACGAAGCCGGTGGACTGGTCGTTGCAGGCGCGGGCATCAGTGCCCCCTCAGCGCGCAGTATGCCGCTCGCCAGGTGTTCACATTGAGCGGGCGAAGTCGCAGCGCCGCCAGCGCATGCCGCCGCGCGCCGCGGATATTTTTGTCCTTGAGTGCGGCCCAGGTCCAGATCGTGTAGCGATCCGCCTCCGATTCCATCGGCCGCATTTTGAACTGCAATTCCGCCGGCATCTGCAACCCGCGCCGCGCATACGCTTCAGCCACGAGCTTGCGCTTGAGCTGCTGCTGAATCTCGCGCTTGGTGTGATTCGAGCTATTGGGATGAATGCGGTATTTCACCAGCGGCTCGGCAATGTTCGCCAGCCGCCCCACTTCCGCCAATCGCAAAAACAGGTCCAGATCTTCCGACCACTCGTATTCCTTGCGATACGCGCCGACGCGCAAGGTCGGCTCGCGCCGAATCATCGCCGCGGGCTGCGGCATCATCCACCCGCCGCCGCGCATCAGGCCGGCGTCGATCGACTCGTGATCCAGCACATGCTCGGTCGTGAAAAGCGGCGAGCCATAAGGCTCGATCAGGATCATCCGCGATCCAACCGCCACCACCTCCGGACGCTCGCGCATAAAGTCAAACTGCTTCTGCAAGCGATTGGGCATGGCAATGTCGTCCGCGTCGGCGCGGGCGATCAGCTCAGCGCGGGCGGCTTGCAAGCCGGCGTTGGCCGCGCCGACAATTCCAGCGTGCTGGATGGAGACAACCTTCAGCCGCGAATCCTTTTGGGCATAGCTTCGGAGGATTTCGCCGGTGGCATCCGTCGATCCATCGTCAACAACCACCAGCTCAAAATCGCCGAACGTCTGCGCGAGATAGCTGTCGAGCATCTCGGCGAGATAGCGCTGCGCATTGTAAGCGGCGGCGACGACGGAAATCGGCGGATTGCTGGACATCTGACTCATTTGGCGGGGCTGCATTGGATGGTGCTGACGGCAGGAGCCGCCCGGCGCGGCTCCTGATTCCACGGCCGACCGCGCAGGCACCGATACGCCAGCCACCATGCGTTGTAACTGAACGGCTCATGACGAATCGCCGCCAATGCATGGCGGCGGGCAATGCCGCAATTCCCCTGGCGCAGCGCCGCGCCGGCCCAAATCTGCAATTGCTGTATAGGCAATAGTTGCGGAGCCAGTTCGATCTGCGAGGTCGAGAAATCGGTGCGCCCGCGAAGGCGGTGCGCCTCGGCCAGCAGCCGCTCTTTGATCTGCTGCTGCAACTGCGACTTGTGCTTGTTCACACTGCCAAAATGCTGGCGATATCGCAGCAAAATATTCGGCATATTGGCCAGGCGGCCTTTTTGCGCCAGCCGGAGAAAAAGATCCAGGTCTTCGACCCATTGATATTGCGTCGCATACCCTCCGGTGGCAAGCACGCTACTTTTTCGCATCATCACCGCCGGATGACACATCGCCAGGCCGTTGCCGCGAAGCAGAGCCGCCTCAATCTCATCGTGCGCCAGCTTTTGATCGGTCTCCCACAGCGGCGATCCATACGGATCGACCAGCAGCACGCGCGATCCGACCGCCACGCAATCGGGATTCTCGCGCAGAAATAGGATCTGTTTTTCAAATCGATCGGGCGCGCACAAATCGTCGGCATCCATGCGGGCGATGAGATCGGATCGGGCGGCATCAATGCCGGCATTCAGCGCCGCGACGATGCCACCATGCGGCATCGTCCGGGGGCGCACGCGAGAATCGGCGCGGGCGAGATCTTCCAGGATGTCGGCGGTTTTGTCGGTCGAGCCATCGTCAACGACGATGCATTCGAAATCGTCAAATGTTTGCGCTAAAACGCTGGCAATCGCGGCGCGCAAATACCTCGCCGCGTTATAGGCGGGAATGACCACGGAAATGGCCGGCTGCGAAGTCATGGTCGGTTTGGATTCAGCCATGCGCCCGGAATCGCACCGATCAATATCCCCGAATCGCGCAGAACATGAGCCGCCACACTTCCGGTGACCAGCTTCGGCGACGAAGCGCCTCGCGGGCGTGTTTGCGCGCGGTCGGAACGTCGGAGGATTTCATCGCCTTCCAACCGTCAAGCCGATGGCGCTCGGATTCGAATTTATTGCGGCGTCTGCGCAGGTCGCGCATCTCGGGCGGCGAAAGATATTTGTGGTACATCTCGCGCACGATCTTAAATTCCTTGCGGAAGGATTCGTACTGGGACATCGTCTTGCTGGCATCGTGCAGACGATACGCCCCCATGCATCGCCGCAACATAAGCGGGCGCAACTTTCCTTCAAAGAGGAGCCGCATCCAGAATTCGTAGTCGAAGGCAAAATGCATGTCTTCGCGGAAACCGCCGAATTCCCGGGTATAGCGGGCATTCCAGTACGTCGCCTGCTGGCAGATCGGGTTGGTCATGAACCAATCGATATTGGAATGGTGCGCCATGGGCAGTTGGGGCCATTCGCCCCCATCAGGCTCGATGAAGCGGACCCAGCCGGTGATCCATTGATGGCCGGCGCTGAAAGCTTGGGCGGCAGCCATCAGTGAGCCGGGATCCAGCAGATCGTCACTGTTGATATAGCAATGCAGCTCGCCGGTCGCGCGCCGAAACCCCTTGTTAATCGCGTCGGTCTGCCCTTTGTCTCTTTCGCTGACCCACCAGGCGAGGCGATCCTGGTACTTTTTAATGATCTCGACGCTGTCGTCTTTGCTCCCGCCATCGCAAACGATGTATTCCAAATTCGGGTAATTCTGATCCAGCACGGACCGAATCGTCTGATCCAGGAAATGCCCTTGATTATAGCTTGGTGTAACGACTGTGATTCGAGGCAAACTCATGTGATAATTCCTACCTGCTCGATCTTGCTGATAAAGACAATTGACATTATCGGACAGGCGCCGGTCAACGGCAGACCTTGCCCAACCATCGGAAGTATCGGCACAGATTGCCGGCTGCGATACTCACAGAAACCGGCTGGCGAGACGCTCCTCATTGTAGCATACACTGGAATGAACAAGCCATGCGGATCACCTTCGTGCTTGCGCACGCGGACTTGTCGGGCGGCGTGCGAATCGTCGCGGATTACGCCAAGCGGCTGGCGGCAAAGGGGCACGAGATCGTCGTGGTCTCGCGCCCGCCGCGGCGCGCCTCGCTTGGAGAAAAGGTTCGGTCGGCGCTCAAGCGCCGTCCGCTCCCAACCGCATGCCGAACGGGTCCCAGTCATCTGGATAACAGTGGCATCGACCACCGCATCATCGACGGCCACCGCGCGGTAACGGCAAATGATGTGCCCGACGCCGATGCGGTTATAGCAACCTGGTGGGAAACTGCGGAGTGGGTTTTTAAATATCCCCGGCGCAAGGGGGCAAAAATCTACTTTATCCAGCATTACGAGGCGCACGAGGGCCTTCCCGCGGACCGGGTTGACGCGACATGGCGATTGCCGATGCACAAGATTGTCATCGCCAACTGGCTGGCGGAGTTGTCCAAGGACCGCTTCGGCGACACGGCCTATTCGCTGGTTCCCGACGCCGTGGACATGACCCGCTTCTTCGCGCCGCCGCGCGGTAAGCAAGCCGCGCCGACAATCGGCATGATGTATTCGCACGTCCCGTTCAAGGGATGCGATATTAGCCTTAAGGCATTCGATCTGGCGGCCCAAAAAATCCGCGGGCTGAAGTTGATTGCCTTTGGCAGCCGTCATCCGACGCGGGAGCTTCCGCTTCCGCCAGGATCGGAGTTTATCCACCAGCCCCCGCAAGATCTGATCAAGGACATTTATTCCAGAGCAGATGCATGGCTGGTTGCGAGCCGCTCCGAGGGATTTGGACTGCCGATTCTGGAGGCGATGGCCTGCCGCACTCCCGTTATCGCGACGCCCGCTGGCGCTGCTCCGGAACTCCTGGCATCGGGAGGTGGATTAATCGTTCCCCATGAAAGCCCCTCGGCGATGGCGGCGGCGATTGAGCAAATCTGCGGGTTGGATGACCCCGACTGGCGCGCCATGTCTGAGGAGGCCGTTGCCACCGCGGCTTCTTACAACTGGGAACGCTCAACCAAGCTGTTTGAAGAGGCGCTCGCTGAAGCCATTGAGCGGCAGGGCGCCGAATGAGTATCCACTCATCATGCGGGATTGAGTGATCGGATCACGATCCTTCAGCGATGCCTCGGGCCGCGATCTGCGACGAAGACGCTGGTGCGGTTGGCCTGGGGGCGCCGCGCAACTGCTCGATTGCATCGAACGTATCTTTGGCCGCGCGTCGCCAATTATATTGTTCGACCGCGAGCTTGCGGCCGGCGGCGCCCTGCTGCCGCAATCGAGCGCGATCGTTGGCGAGGCGCATCAGCATATCCGCCATCGCGCCGGCATTTCCGTCGACGATCAGATCTCGCTGATTCAGCTTGCCGAAAATCTCGTTCACCTGCGGCTGCGCGGTGCTGACGATCGTCAGGCCGCTGGCCATGTAATCGAAGACCTTTAGCGGCGAGCAATAATCTGCCGCGCCGGGGTTGTAGCAGCAGAGGCCCACATCCATCGCCGTCAGCCAGCTTCCCAGTTCTTCGTACGGCTTAGGGCCGTGATAATGAAGATTTGGCGGCGTATCTGCCGTTCGTTCAAATCCGTTGCCGATGACATGGAAGATGATCCGCTCGCCCTGCCCGCGCCGGCAGATTTCCGCCGCCGACTCGCGCAGCAGCTCGAAGTTGTGCCACTTGATCCACGCCGACCCGATCCACACGACATTGAGCTTCCCCGGATCGCGCGCGATCTGCGGCGTCGGCGGGATATCCGGCCGGAAGAGCTGCGGATCAGAGCCATTCGGCACCGTGAGCGCCCGCTTCAGACCGAGCTTCTGAGTCGCATAGTCGGAGATGTTTTGCGAAACGCAGATCGCCAGATCGCAGCCGCGCGCGAATTTGCGCAGGCCCGCGGCACAGCGTTCCACTTCCGCCTGATCCTGCCCGAGCACCAGCGCATATTCCGGTACGCTGTTGAATTCCCAGACGATCAACGGATTGCCGACGATTGCGCGATAAGGCTGCACCGCCCACTGCACGCACCAGGGCGCTTTCCATTCGACGCGGTAGTAGATGACATCCATCTGCCGCAGCGTCCGAAGGCGAGCCAACTTGCTCTTGGGCACCGGCTCGGAAGTCGGTAATTGTTGCTTCGCATGCCAAACCCAAACGCGATGCCCCAGCTCCACGGCATTATTCACAAACTGCCGCATATGCGCATACCCGCCCCCGGAGGCGTTAGGCATGTAAACAGCGTTGGCGAAGCAGATGTTCATAAGCAGTTGCTAGTTGCTGGTTGCTAGTTTCTAGTTGGCAGTGATGCACTTGCATTTCACTAGCAACTAGCAACTAGCAACCAGCAACTTCCAATCAAGCTACCTTCTCCACATTCCAGTCACCATCTTCCAGATAGGTGCAGGTGTTTTTGAACCAGCCGCCTTCTCGGTCGCGGCCGTACATGACGACCTCGAAGGGACAGATGCCTTCGAGCATTTCGAATTCCTTGCCGCCAGCTTGCTCTTTCAGATGGACGCGCAGGGTGTAATCGCCCATGAAGAGGCGCATCTTCGGAATGCGGCAGACCAGATGATACGTCCCCGGCTGCCGCGCCATCGGGTGCTCGGTGTCGTGACACCAGAAGTAGAGCACCGGTTCCTGCATGCGGTTGCAGGCATGGAAGCTGATCCGCGCGCCGTTGATCGGCACGGGCGTGGTCAGCTCGATGTGAACTTCCATCTCCTTGCCGTTCATCTGCACATTGTGCGGCTCGCTCGTGCGCAACTCGACGCGGGTGATCTTCGGCTTATCCGCCAGCGGCTTTGCAGTGTAGACCTCTTCGGTGGAGGCATTGCCGACCAGCTTCAGATATTCGTTGATGATTTCGGGCGTCGGACCGACGCGTAACATCCTGCCCTTCTGCAGCAGCACGCAGCGATTGGTGAGCGTCGAAACCGCCTGCATATTGTGGCTGACGAAGAGCACCGTCCGCCCTTCGCCGGCGGCGACGTCCTTCATCTTTCCCAGACATTTGCGCTGAAACGCCGCGTCACCCACCGCCAGCACTTCATCCACCACTAGGATTTCCGGCTCCAAGTGAGCGGCGACGGCAAAGGCCAGCCTCACGTACATGCCTGATGAATAATGCTTGACCGGCGTATCGAGGAACTCCGAAATCTCCGCGAAATCCACGATCTTGTCGAAATTGCGTTTGATCTCGGCGCGTTTCATCCCCAGGATCGCGCCGTTCATGAAGATATTTTCGCGGCCGGTCAACTCCGGATGAAACCCAGTGCCGACTTCCAGCAGCGACGCCACGCGCCCGCGCAGGCGGGCCTTGCCTTCGGTCGGCTCGGTGATGCGGCTCAGAAGCTTGAGCAATGTGCTCTTACCGGCGCCGTTGCGGCCGACGAACCCCATCACTTCGCCGCGCTGCACTTCAAACGAAACGTCGCGCACCGCCCAAAAGGCGTCGGTATGATCCTCCGCCGCCAGGAACCGCCGACGAAACCTCTGCGCCGGCGACTTGGCCAGCTTCATCACAGCTTCGCGAAAAGTCTCATGCCGGCGGGTTTTTTCGCCCAGCAGGTAGGCTTTGCCGAGATTTTCGACGGTGATGATTGCCATGGGTTTCAGGTTTCAGGTTTCAGGAAAGGGTTTCAAAGATTCTTCTTCTCCTGAAACCCGAAACCTGAAACTCATTTAAGCTATATCCACAAACGTCCGCTCCGTCCGGCGGAAAACGATTAATCCAATGACAAATAGAATCAATCCGCCAACGATTGACGCAACGAGGTATCGAATGCTGAATCCGGTGAGGGAATCATTAAAGCCGAGGAGGCATTTGCGCCAGGTGGCGATGACGCCGTACATCGGGTTGAACAGCAGCAGCCATTTCCACTTCGAGTTCCCCATCAGTGACGGCGGGAACGCGACGAAGCTGACGAACATCAATAGCTGGGACAGAAACGGAATCAGAAACCGGAAATCGCGATAGCGCACAGTCAGCGCTGAAAGCAGATATGCCACGCCGAGCGCATTGAGGAGACTTAATCCCAATAAGACCGGTAGCAAGAGTGCCCAAGGCGAAAGCCACATTCCCTTGAATGCGGCAAGGATAAACAGAATGCAAAAGGAAACCAGCAGGTCGATCACCGCGCCGCCAACTGCCGCCGTTGGGACAAATAACCGAGGGAGATAAATCTTCTTGAGAATGTGCTGCTGGCTGACCAGCGACATGCCGCCGTTGTTCAGCGCCGCTGCGAAAAGCTGCCAAGGCAGCAAGGCCGCATAGACATACACCGAATACTCATGCTCATGCCCCTTGCCCAGCCGGCTGTTGAGCCCGGCGGCGCTGCCGAACACGACCGTAAACATGATCATGTTCATGATCGGCTGCACCACGACCCACCCGACGCCAAGGATCGCCTGCTTGTAGCGAACCTTCAGATCGCGCCAGATGAAGAAATAGAGCAGTTCGCGGGAATGGAACATCTCGGCCCAGTTGATGCCGATCCATCCGCGCGTGGGCTGAATAATCGTTTCGAAAGCCCCCGGCTCATTGTCTTGAGGCGCCTCCGGGGCGCGCGAGGGAGGCGGGGAGATTTCTTGAACGGCGAGCTTGCTCATTGATGACGTGGACATTGTGAGTTATCGGACTCCGCTCAGCAACCGGTACGCCGAGCCCGACCTTCGGAAGTATCGGCAGAGTCCAAGGGAGGCAATACCAAGCGACCACAAACCCGGCAAATAAACATTCTATCAGGCCCGGCGGAGCGCGCCAGACATAGCTGAGTCTGGTGCGTCGAAAATTCCTAAAATCGCGCGAACTTTTGGGGGACTTTCAACGAATATCTATCAGAGGTTCCAAGCTGGAACCTGATGATCCTCCTTCCCTGGGCTGCGTGGCGTGCCGAGAGCGCCACGCGGCCTTTTTTATTGACTTTGATTATCCCTGCTTGAGCTGGCGATACGCCTTTTGATCGGCGACCAACTGGGCATGCGCCGTATCGATGCCGGTGAGGTCGGAATGCTTGGCCGACACCAGCGCGGCTCGATCATTGGCGAGCGTTTGCTGGAGAGTCTGCACATCGGTCGAGAGAGTGCTCATGTCAGTTGGCACCGCCCCGCCATGCTTCAGCGCTGCGCGTGCGACGCGCTGAACCGTCTTGAGTTGATGGAGCGCGGCGCGATAGGCGCGGGTGTCTGATCGAAGCGTTGATGCCAGGTTTTTTAGTGCTTGTGCGCGGGCCAACTTAGCCGCCTTGATCGAGGCGCGATCGGCCGCGAGCAACGCAGGGTATTCGCCGATCGTCGGTGGAGGCGGCGGCGTGGGCGTCGAGGAGCCCGAGCCGTCGTTGCCCGAGTCAGTTCCCGTTCCCGTTGTCGAGCCGCCACCGGTCGTCGATCCAGAGCCGGTCGATCCAGTTCCAGTGGTCGAACCCGATCCCGTCGTGCTTCCCGTTCCACTCGATCCGGATCCGCTTGAGGAAGAGCCTGAACCGGTGGTCGGCGGCGGGCTCGCGTCAACCGTGCTGGAACTGGCGCCGCTGATAAAATCGCCGGCACCGACGCCCGGCGTCACCGCCGTCGAATTGTTCGCTACCTTCGCGCCGCTGTTGAACACCGTTCGGGTCACAAAGACATTGTGCGTCAGCGTCGTGCCGTCCCAGTCTCCCTGCTTGTTGGTGAGAACTGAGGTGAGTGTGCCGTTGAGCGTGTTGTTGTAAATGTTGTCGTCGCGACAGGTGAAGTTCAGCTTCAGCGCATGATCGACATTCCAAACCTGATTGTGATCGACGACGAAGTTGTCGGAGTTGTTGTCCAGGAATAACCCGGTCTGCCCGAACCCGCCGCTGTGCATGTTGTAGACTTTGTTGTAGGCGATCTCGGTCCCCTGCCCGTCGGTATTAACGGTATAGATGCCGCCCGCCTCGGTAGTCTGAATCCCGACATCGTGAATCGCGTTGTACAGAATCTTCACATGCGCGGCACTGTGAACGATTCCCGAGCGGCCGGCGTTGTAAATCGTATTGTGATCGATCTGGCTCCCGGTCCCGCCGGCAAGGATTCGAATGCCCGCGGTGTCGGCGGCGTTGTAATCGACATCGTGAATCACGTTGTTGGTAACGCGCGAATTACTTCCGCTGACCAGCACGCCGTCTCCAGCGCCAAAGGCAATCGTGCTGTTCTCAAAGATTGAACTGTCTCCCGCGAGCACGATGCCCGTATTGCTGGGGATGTCCCAACCGTGCGGCAGGAAAAGAAACTGCCCGATGTACTTGGCGCCGATTTGATTGATCACCGCATTGCTCGAGGCGGCGTCGGTCAGAATCGTGGCGGCGAAGATGTTGACGTTTTGTATCGTGATGAAGCTGTCGCCTCTCAGATCAAAGGCGTATTGCCGATGCTTCACTTCAATGTCGTGCGCCGCCGGACTGTCGCTCTTGGGTGTCCAGACATAGAGCTTTTCGCTTCCACTGTCGTGATACCACTCGCCGGCGCTGTCGAGTGCCTTGAACGAACCGGTCAGGTAGTAATGATTGCCGGCTGCGGGCTGCTCATACGAATCCATCGGGTTAAACGAAAATGTAATCTGCCCGGGCGCCGAGCCGATAACCGTCCCCGTTTCCGCCACCCATTCCTGGCCGGGAGTGATATGAATGATCGCGCCCTTCCAGTAGTTGGCAGGTTGCGTCAACTTCGGATCATACAGCGTCGCGGTTGATCCATTGACCGATACCTTCGATGCCTTCTCGAGCGTCGGATGCGAAGGGTCAAGGCTGGTGTTGGGCCAGCGCGCTTCGTTAATCATCTGCCCATCGACGAAGACCTGATCGCTTCCTTCGCCCAGCGTCCAAGGCATGGAAGCCTGGTAGATCGAGCCGCTGTAGCTGCTCCACCCGACAACGGGATCCGCTCCGCTGACAAAAACCGCCTCGTTGTTGTAGGCCTCGAAGGTGATTGGCGCGCCGGTCGTGCCGGAGTGAGCGGGTGTTACAGTTTCGTGATACGTACCCGCGCGAATCTCGACATGATCGCCCGCCTGGGCGACGGCTGCCGCTTGCTGAATCGTCTTGAATGGCGCTGCGAGCGTGCCGGGATTCTGATCTGATCCGGTCGGGGCGACAAACCAGCTTGTTGACAGCAGAGTTCGGCGTTCAAGCGTTTCGACCAGACCCGATGCGTTGGAAGGCCACACCTGGGCGTTGCGGGATTGCTCGGTCGTCCGGCGGGCCTTATCGGACCTGGTGCGATTGGCGACAGTTAAACCACGTGCTCGGGCGGAAAGCCTGGGCATTCAAAAATCCTCGGTGCAGACGATGCGATTGCCGCGCTCCTGGCCGCATGATCGCACAAATCCTTGGTACTAAATTGAGCTTGATGCCGGTACGACATTCAGGCCGGCGTCGAATCCCTTGACGCGTGACCAATCGGCTTGCTCATCGCCGGGCGGGCGTCATAAACCCGATTTACGCCTCGCCCTGCAAACAAAGCCCAATACAGATGGGCAATCTGGCTTATAGTTTGAGGTCCAAAATCGGGCAATAGCCAAACAAGGGGTCCGATAAAATAATTTTCGGATCATCCGGGGCGAAAAATGAACGAAAATCGTCGATTCCCAAAGAAAAAGCGCGAGCAACTCAGTTGCCCGCGCCGGTGAATCGAATTCTCTGCCTACTGACTACTCATCCGTTCTGCCTACTGATTCTCTTAATCGAGCGGGCCGCCGATCGCTTCATGGACTGCTCGCGGCGCGGTGATGATCAGGCTCCCGCTGTAGAAGCGGATTGTGGCTTTGCCGCCGTTTTCCTGCCAGACGTCGGGTTGGATGACGGCGCGAATGAGTTCGACCAGATCGTTGGCGCGTTCCTGCTTGGAGCGGCCGGGGGCTTCGCGATTTTGGTTGCCGCCGCTGCCGCTCGAGCCACCAAAGATCCCTTGTTGGCCACCGCTGCTGCCGCCGCCACCGGCTCCGCCTCCAACGCCGCCACCCACTCCACCGCCGGCGCCGCCCTGCTGCTGCGTCTGGTTGCTCAGTGAACTCAGATCAAACGACGGCGCATCGGTGAAGTCGGGAATGTCCATGATCAGGTCATCGATCGGATAGACCTTGGTATACATCCGCGCGTCAGCCAGTGCCTTGGTGGTGATCTCAACGACGCCTTCATCCAGATCGTAAGTGAGCGGCTCGCTGCCCGACGCCTCGGCCAGAATCAGGTCCAGCGCCTTGCGCAGCGAGATTGCATGCAGCCGCACGTTGATCGGCGTATCCTTGGCAATGCCCGCCTGCTCCAGCGCCTTCCAGTTAATTGTGAGATTCACTCCCGAGACATCGCGCAGGAAATCCAGCGCATCGGCCAGCGCCACCCCGCTCAGTTTCACTTCCGGCAGCACCGTATTCATTTGTCGGCGCGCCGACGCATTAGCGCTGGCGGCGGAAGTGGAATGGGTGGGAATCAAAGCCGCGGCCGCGAGGCCGGCAGCAACAACCAGCGGATACATTCGACGACGCATGGGAGGTCTCCTTGAGGCGGGCCAATGGAGCAGTTCACGAATTCTTGCCAAAGTATATCGGAGCAACGCCCGCCAACGCAACGGAAATGCCGCAATTCCCGCATATGCCTTACGGCTTAGCCGCGGGTGCGATGAAACGTGAAGACGTGAAACGTGACAAGGCCCTGCCCAGCGATCACGTTTCACGTCTTCGCGTTTCAGGCCGGTTTGTCCGACCGCCGCCAAAACACTATAATCTGAACCCGACTGGTAACGAGGCGACAAGCCCATGAGTTCGACCACTGCCAACCCATCTTCGATTCGCGAGCGCGTGCAAGGCGTGATCGACTTGATCCGCCCGGCCGTGCAGGCGGATGGAGGCGATATCGAACTGGTAGATGTTGCCGCCGACGGCGTCGTGCAGGTTCGTTTTCATGGGGCCTGTCACGGATGTCCCAGCAGCCACATGACCTTGCAGCACGGCATCGAGCGCAATCTCCGCGAGCAGGTCCCGGAAGTGACGCAGGTCATTCCCGTCGCATGATTCGTTTTCGCCAAACACCGCTAAATGCCGGCGTCCCCGCCAGTTTCGCAATCACAACTCTCCCGCCCCGTTGAAGCACTTGAAGGCGTCGGCGCTACGCGCGGGCGGCATCTTCGCGCACTGGGCGTCGCGACGCTGGGCGATCTGCTCGAGTACTTTCCGCGCGATTATCAATACGAGAGCGCGGAGCGATCGATCGAGCAACTTGTGGCCGACCAGATTCAGACGGCGCGCGGCGAAGTCGTCGCCGTGAACTATGTCCCCGGCCATGGCCGCCCGCGCTTTGAAGCGACGCTCGCCGAAGGTGCCGCGCGGCTATCGCTCGTCTGGTTTCATGGCCACTACCTCCGCACCCGCATTCATCCCGGCATGCACCTGCGCGTGCAGGCGCGCGTGAAATTTTTCCGCGGCATTCCGCAGATGACGCAGGCGAAGTGGGAAGTCGTGGATGAGCAAACCGCTCCTATCGCGGAGTCCAAATTCCGCTCGATCTACCCCGCCAGTCAGCGGCTGCCGTCCGAAGGCATCGCGCGCATCGTCGCCGACAACATCGGCAATGGGCTGGGCGAAGTCGAAGAATGGTTCTCGCCGGAGCTTTTACGCAAACGCTCGTTGCTCCCCCGCCGCGAGGCGTATCGAGCGATCCATCTGCCTAAAGACTTGAACGAGGCGATGCGCGCCCGGCGGCGAATCATCTACGACGAACTCATGCTCATGCAGCTTGGCTTGGGGATCAGCAAGCGCCTCCGCGAAGGCCGCATCACCGCCCCGCTCATGCGGCTGGATAAGCTGCTCGATCAGCGCATCCGCGCCCGCTTTCCCTTCGAACTCACCGGCGCTCAGCAAAATGCGATCTGGGAAATCGCCCGCGATCTGGGCAGCGGCAAGCCGATGAACCGCCTGCTGCAGGGAGACGTCGGCAGCGGCAAAACCGTTGTCGCGCTTTACGCGATGCTCGTCGGCGTTGCCAACAAAATGCAGTCAGCACTTCTCGCGCCGACGGAAGTGCTCGCCGAGCAGCATTATCTGACGATCAGCAATCTGCTGAAAGATTCCGCCGTCCAGATCGCGCCCTTTACGCAGCGGACAAAACGCGCCAACAAAAAATCTCTCAAAGACCTGGCCGATGGAAAAATCCACCTCGCGATCGGCACGCAGGCGCTGATTCAAGAAGATGTCGAGTTCGCCAATCTCGGCCTGGTCGTCGTCGATGAGCAGCACAAGCTGGGCGTGCGGCAGCGCGCGGTGCTCAAGGGCAAAGGCCTTTCGCCACATTATCTGGTGATGACGGCCACGCCGATCCCGCGCACGCTCGCGCTTTCATTCTTCGCCGATTTTGACGTGACGGTGATCAACGCCCTTCCCCCCGGCCGCCAGCCAATCACCACGCGCTGGCTCCGCTCCAGCCAGGCGGCGACGGCGTACGATTTCATCCGCAAGGAAGCCGCCGCCGGGCGCCAGAGTTATATCGTCCTGCCGCAGATCGAGGACACGGGCCTGGATGAAACCAAATCCGTCCTGAAGGAACACGAGCGGCTGAGCAAAGGCCCGCTCTCCGGTCTTCGCCTTGCGGTTCTTCATGGCCAAATGAAAGCCGAGCAGAAGCAGCAGATCATGGCCGATTTCCGCGATCGCAAGACGGATGTGCTCGTGGCGACGACGGTGATCGAAGTCGGCATCGACGTGCCCAACGCCACCGTTATGCTGATCGGCAACGCCGAGCAGTTCGGCCTCTCGCAATTACACCAACTTCGCGGCCGCGTCGGGCGCGGGAAGGATCCGAGCCATTGCCTGCTGATCTCTGATGCCGAGAACGAATACGCGCAGGAACGAATGCGCGCCATGACGGCGACCAACGATGGCTTCGAGATCGCCGAGACAGACCTGAAACTGCGCGGCCCCGGCCAGTTCTTCGGCACCCGCCAGCATGGCCTCCCGGAATTCAAGCTCGCCGACATCACCAACGAGATGGGCCTGCTCACCCAGGCAAAGGAAGATGCGCTGGCGATTCTCAACGACGACGCGCGGCTCCTCCGCGCCGAGCATCGGCATCTGCGATCAGCCTTGAGCCAACAGTTGGGGGATACGCTTGGATTGGCGCAGATCGGCTGATCGAGCAACCTTAAAACCCAACCGGCGAGACATGGATATCATGGACAGCATGGCCGACGTCTACCGCGACCACGATCAGGGCCACGCCAAGGGCAACAACCACGACGATCAGCACAACAAGAATTGTCGTTTTCACCGGATCGGTCTGCCCCGCATCCGCTTGCATTACCCATGTATATTGACCCGGTGAGACCAGAATCTCCTGCGCGCCCGCCACCGCTACATTCGCTCCATCCGGTCGGCGAAGAAATCCGACGCGCTCTCCCTTATTCAGGTGCACGATCATGATCGGCTTGGTCACCTGATCCAGCGGCTCCTTTGTATTGGGCGGGATCGAATAAAGCCGAAAGTCCCCCCGCCACGGTGCACTACGAACAGTCATCTGCTTGGCCGACAGTTCCGCGACATTGGTCAGATGCGTATCCACCTGACACCCCGCCGCCACGAGCCCGATACCGGTGACGACCGCGATAATACCTCGCATCATACGTGCCACGCTCCGCGATACAGTTTCGCAGGAACGTGACAAACGTGAAAAACTTCCCGGCGCATGCGCCAGCCCGCGCGGCTTTACATCAGCGTTTTGTAGGGTGGGTGTACTCGCCCACCACGAGCGGAAAATGGTAGGCGAGTAGACCTACCCTACGCCGCATGCGCCGATCGTTTGCGCAAATGACAATTCACGCTTTGCCCATCAGATTCTTCACAATAAACCGCTCCAGCCCTTCATAGTCGCGCGCGTCGATGTATCCTTGCCACGCCTTTCGGTCGATCGAATGCGCCAACTCGACCAGATCCAGGAAGATTTCCTTCGAATGCTTGAGATGCAAAAACGCCTTATCCGGCGGCTGCGTGCGCATCGCCTTCACATCGAGGCCTACCACTTCGCCATTCTTCCCGTAGCCGTTGCGAACCAACGTATCGACTTGATTAAATGCCCGGCGTAGATCGACGCTGCCGAAAGTTTTGTCCTGATCGTATTTGAGGCCGTTCTGATCGTTCAGATGCACGCCCCACAGCTTCTTGTGAAAGAGCGCGTAGGCAAATTCATCGGAAGGATCGAGGCCGGCGAGAATCGCGTGGGCTGATTCAATCAAGACGCCGACGCGGCCGGGGTCCTTGCTCTTGTACGCCAGCGCCAAGAAATGCCCGGTAGTCGGCAGATACATCAAATCCATCGGCTCATTCGGCTTCATCTCGCCCAGCAGGCGGATGTTCTTGTCATAGTCGAGCATCGCATCGACAAACTCCAACATCCGATTGAAGCTTGTGACGGCGTCCTTGCTCTCGCGCACATATGTTCCCTCGCGGGCCGGCCACCAGACAAACCGCTCGCTCCCCAGGATGCGCCCGACATCGATCGCGCGCTTGCCGCGCTCCAGCGCCCACTTTCGGTCGGCGGCGCTGTTGCTGGTCACCGGGCCATCGATGCCCCGCTCATGCTCCCAGTGCCGCGGCGCGAAGATCTCGGCCTTGAGGCCATGATCATCGAGCATCCTCTTGATTTCCTTCGCCTTCTTCTGCCGATCGGCGTCGGAAAACTCATCCGGGACGGCATCATCATCATGAAACTGCACATAATCGAAGCCCAATTCCTTGAACGTCTTGAGCTTCTGCGCAAAGGATTTCTCCTCGCGCACCGCCGGCCCAAACGGGTCGGCCCCGCCGTGCAAATTCCACGGCCCGGCCGAGAATGCGAAATCCTTCTTGGTACTCCACTGCTTGTTGGCCATCGCCGCTCCTTCGCCTGGGATTTGGTGAATCGGTTCCGCCGATTACGGAATGCGGGAATGGTAATATCTGTGGTTCGCGAAGCAAAAGGGCAGGTTACCTTCAGTTGACTTGGCATCGCCGGCCCAGCATGGTATACATTCCCCCCTTTCGGCCCGCTCCAGGCGGGCCGGCTTTATCGGGACATTGAGGTTTTTTAGAAGCAGGATCGAACCATGCCGCATTATCCCCACAAGATCAGCAAGGTAAAACGCGCCCGGGCCGTCGGGTTTCGCGCGCGGATGAGGACCAAGAAGGGCCGTCAGATGATCAGCCGCAAGCGCCGCGCGGGGCGGCGCGTGCAGGTGGTCTGATATCTCTGTTTCGGTTGCCAGATCAAATGAGCACGGGCGCGCGATGCGCGCCCGTGCTTTTTCTTGGTTGAGCGTTTAGGTCACACGTTCAAAAGCTGCTTGGCCTCGGCGACGCCCGGCGCGGGGCGGCCGTATTCGCTGGCGGTGACACGGGCCAGCGCGGTCAGTTGCCGCCACCGGAAAGCCGGGCGCAGGTCGGCGAATTCTTCGCTGGTGGTTCGATAAAACTTCTCGGCGTGAAGCGAGCCATCTTCGCTGATCGCAAACTTGAGCATCAGATCGAAAACGGGGCGGGGGTTGTGGCCGAGATCTCCATACTTGTGAACGACGGCGGCGGCGTGGGCCTGCATGTTGCCGCGCACGGCTTCTTCAAGCTGGCCAAGCAACGCGGCGGCCTCCGTCTCCTTGATCTGACTGAGATGACTCGCCAGCGGGAGCGGCTGCCAATGCAGGAAATCACCGCCGCGGTTTACGCGATCGAGCGCCACCTGATATGCGCCCAGGATCAGGCACGCGAAGGCATTGCGCGTGTTGCCGGCGCGGGCGAGATTTCGCCAGGCGTTGGCCGAATCGCAGGCGTGAACGCCGATCGAATCTCCGTGCACGCTGCCAATCGGTTTGCCGGCGACTTCCATTGCCGCGGTGCGGCCGATGTCGCGCAGGATGAGCTGATTGGCCGCCAGCGAGATCGCTTCACTGAGCGATGCCGGCGCGATTCCGTCGGCGAGCGCGCCGGCGGCGATGTCCGCCGCCTGCTCGGGCGTGGCTTCAAATATTTCGCGCGAAGTTCGATCGACCCACCCATCATCCGCACGGCGATCGCCCGGCGCCCGATCAAGCAGATGATGCTGATCCAATGCCTTGGCGAGGATATCCGCCGGCTTACGCGGCTGTTTGCTGACCCAATCGGAAGTCTGAAGACAGTAGCGCACCGATTGCCGCAACAACGTGTGCGCATGCTCGCGGCCGATCAGGCCGAGCATATCCCACGCGCGATAAGGAAGAACGGTGCGATGAACTTCGGTGTCATCCTGCACGGCAAAGAGGAGTTCATTGAGCGCCTGATCAGGACTGCCCTTCGCGATGGCTGCGAAGGTTCCCTCCGCGCCGCGCGTATCGCGATTACGAATGGCCGCGCGAAGCGCTTCTTCGGGTGAGACGCGGGAATCGACTTCCGATGGAGTAACCGCCGTCAGCACTTCGCTGCTGGCGCCGCCATGTTCGTGAATGCGGTTGGTGTTGCGATAGAGGACTTTGAGGATCGGGAGCGGTCGCTGATTGTCGGACAGCTCATCGGACATGTGAACCGCCGGCGCGAGCGCCATCATCGTGTGGAAGCCGACATAATCTTCGCCGCCGAAGGTGCGGGCATTGGCCAGCGCCGCGGCGGCGGCGAGTTGGCGCAGGGGAGTGCCTTCCCTAAGTTTCGCGACCAGCGTCGGTAGCAGCCGTTCGAGAGGCGTATCCTGCATCAGCTCAACCAGCGGCTCCAGTCCTCCAAAGGTGAGCCGGGCCGGCGCATCGGCCGCGAGCGCCGGTGCCAGTCCCAGCTCGCTTGCCAGGCTGCACCCAACACTGACAGTGATCATCCCCCGCCCCACTTCAGCCAGGAACTCCCGACGACTGTTCTGTGCCATGGCGATCTCCTTATCTGTGCAAAGAGGTGCGGATGGACGAAGAAGAGCCGTAAATCATCCCACGCGTGGCGCGGGCGTCAAGGCGAATGTGGAAGAATGTCCGCCCCACCAAATGCACTTCCCGATCGAACCCCCTGCGCATACCATGTGTCATCAATGTCCGGCAAGGCAAAAGCCAATCTCGAACCGCGCATCCACAATCGGCGGGCGACGCATGAGTTCTTCATTACCGCCAAGCTCGAGTGCGGCATCGTCCTGCAAGGCAGCGAAGTCAAATCGCTGCGCGCCGGCAAGGCGCAGCTCCAGGATTCCTTCGCCCGCGTAGAGAACGGCGAGCTGATCCTCTACAACGCCCACATCGATCCCTACGAGAAGGCGGCGCTGGTCACGAATCACGAAGCCAAGCGCGCCCGCAAGTTGCTGGCGCACAAGCGCGAGATCAAACGCCTCGCCGACGAAACCGCGCAGAAGGGCACGACGCTGATCCCCCTGGCGATGTACTTCAAAGGCGGCCGTGTAAAGGTAGAAATCGGCGTAGGCCGCGGCAAGCAATATCACGACAAACGCGACGCAATCCGAAAGAAGGAGATGGACAGGGATATCCGGCGGGCGATGACGCAACGACAATAGCCGGAATAGGCACGAAGGCACGTAGGGACGAAGGCGCGAAGGGAAAAACAGTCGCATTTCCCTTTGCGCCTTCGTCCCTTCGTGCCTCGGTCGCGGCTTTAAGGAATCGCTCCCACGTCGGAACGTGTGGCGTGCGGTCGGCGCTCCGCAGACAAACGCGCAGCAGAACTTGTTCGCCGCTTAAACTCATTGCTGAATCCGTAGGGGTGAACCCTGTGTTCGCCCGGCGTTCCTCGCGCGAACGGCGGAGGGTGAACACGAGGTTCACCCCTACAGGCGCGCCAAGTAAATCCCAAGGCGAACGCCGATCAATCCCAGCGCGAGGCTGCCGAATAAATACGACAACGCCTCCAGCAGCGCGCCATCGCTGGCGAGGTTGTTGCTCTCGTACATGTAGGTCGAAAAAGTCGTGTATGCACCGAGAAATCCTGTGGCGATTGCCAGGCGCAACGTTTCCGAATGCGGGCCGATCGCCCGCGTGCCTATCACCGTGAGAAACCAGCCAAGAAACGCGCTGCCCGTGACATTAATGACAAATGTGCCGATGGGAAATGATGTGTTGGGCAACCAGCGGCGAAAGAGAATCCAAACGCCATATCGAGTCAGCGCACCGAAAAATCCCGCCGTACCTATAGCCAGGCAATTGATCAAAACCTTCATGGCTTTCCCGCCCGGCCCGGACTGCTCTTGGGATCCTTCTTATCCGATGCGATGGTCACGTCCTTGCTCGCGCCGGCCAGATCGGTCAGGCGAAGCTCGCCGGCGTTTGCATTCAGCTTGAATGCAAAATGCGAGAAAAACGCGTCGCCCAGCAGCGGCGGCGCATTGGTCGCCGAGCGCGGCAGGACCACGCATTCCACATCCTCCACCACAAACCGGCCGACGCGCACCGATTTCAGATGCATCTTGCGCACTTTGATCGTGTGACCATCCGCCATCGACACTTCCCCTTCCGGATCGCGCGGGCCGGGGACCATGTTCAACTCTGCCGCCAGATCTGCCGGAAGCGAGACGATGCTGGCACCGGTGTCGAAGATCATCGTGCGGGTGAGCGTGCCGTTGAGCGTCACCTCAATGGTCGGCACGCCGTTTTCCATTTTGACGGGGATGACTTCATCTTCGATTTCGGATCGCCATTTCTTTAACAGGTTGCTCGCCGAGGCGAACTCGGGTGTCGGGCCCATTCGCACTTTCGGCCGCGCTGTTTCGTTGATCTTGGAGATTGCGTTTTTGACGGCTTCATCTGCTGCCCAATCCTTGTAATGTTCGGTGATCTCTTCGGCCTTTGGGGCTAGCACGAGGACGGCATCGGCAAACTCCGCTTTGGATTTGGTGCCGACCTTGGCGGCTTGCTGTTCCATTGTCGTCACTTCTTCGGTCCCCTGTTTGATGCGCCCGGCAAGGCCATTCATGCGGCCGATGATCTGGTTCTGCTGCGTTGGATCGCTTATAGAAGCCATGCGGTCATTGAGCGCCGTGTAATCCGACACCCAGCCATTGATCGTATTTTTCGCGGCCTTGATTCTCTGCTCCTGCGCCTGGCGAACCTTCAGCTCATCATCGAGCTTCTTGCGCGCGACGCGAAGCTGGCGCATCGCCGTCAATACATCTGGCTCGCCCGCGGCGACATAAATCCCTGATGCCTTGATCAGCCCCTTGTCCTTCAGCACATCCGCCGGCGCGGGATCATCGGCGCGGCAGATCGAAGCAAGCATCAGGCAGACGATGGACAGGATTAGCGAATGTCGATGAGTCATGATCGACCTCTTTGGGTACCGGCGATCACGTCAAAACCGGCGAGTTGACGCGTGGCCGAACCAGCAATGTTAACACGCCCGATGCCGCCAGTGCTACGGATAAGAAGATGAAGCTTGCGCCATATCCGCCGACGTGGTCCCGGAGGTATTTGACGAAATAGGTGCCGAAGAACCCACCGGCCGCGCCAAGCGTGTTGATCAGTGCCATCGATTCGGCGGCCACGTTGCGCGACACCATTTCCGGCACGAGCGCCCAAAACGGGCCATACGGTGCGTACATGCAGACGGCGGCGACGATCAGGCCGACGAAGCCGATCCAGAAGTGCGTCTGGCCCGCCCAATAGGAGACGCCAAACGCCACCGCCCCCAGGAACATGAAGGGCCAGACAAACACCTTGCGCGTCTGCAATCGATCTGATGCCCAGGAGACGGCCGCCATCGTGATTGCGCCAATCACAAACGGAATCGCGTTGAGCAATCCGACCTTGGCGACGCCGGCGCTTGAGCCGCTCTTTAGAATCACCGGCAGCCACATCGTCAGGCCGTAGATGCCAATGCTCCAGGTGAGATATTGGAGGCAGAGAATGATCACCTGCGGATCGCGCGCGGCAGCCCGGAAATCCTTGACGTGCTTGACGTTTCGCTGCTCTTCTTCCAGCGAAGTTTCGATCGCATGGATTTGTTCGCGAGTCAGATGCTTCGACTCGCGCGGATAATCGCGCGCCGCCTTCCACCAGATTCCGGCCCACAGCAAGGTCGGCAGCCCCTCGGCAACGAGCATCGTTTGCCAACCGGCCAGGCCGAAGATGGGATGCGACGAAAAATACTGAACCAGATACCCTGAGACAACCGAAGCCCACGCCACCGTCACCGGATTTCCCTGGATCAACAGCGAGTTGGCCAGCGAGCGCTCGCGCCTGTTGAACCAATGCGTGAGATAGACCAAAAGCGCCGGCAGCACGACGCCTTCAACCACGCCCAGCAGGAATCGATCAATCAGCAGCAGCCAATAGTTGGTGAGCAAACCGGTGAGCGTCGCGATCGCCGCCCAGAGGATTAGCGCGACAAACAGCAGCTTGCGCGAACTATGCTTCGCCGCATAGCTCGCGCCGGGGATTTGGAACAGCACATAGCCGAAAAAGAAGGATGCGCTGAAGAAGGCGAATTGATCGCCGCGCAGATTCAGCGTCTTGCTCATGCCGCCGGCTTCCCCGAAGCCGATGTTGACGCGATCGAGATACGCGAGACTGTAAGTGACAAACGCGAGCGGCAGGACGAGAAGAAATCGCCGCGTGCGGCCGGGGACGGTGCGAGCGCCACTGGATGGTACTGTCGTTGTCGTCATTGGGAAATAATGCAGGCCCGATCCTATCCGCGCTCGCACGAATCACAATCAATCTGCTATAGTCAGTCGAATGGGATCGCGTTTTTGGGATCGCTGATTGTTATGCCGCATGTCTGCCGTTCATTGATTTTCTGCTGCGTTGGCGCAATTGGAATCTGCCTTGGGATGGGCTGCCAGTCGGTCAACGTGCGGACTTCGCCCAATCATTCGCCCGCGCTTGAGCATACGTACCTGGTTCACCTCCCCGGCATTGGCGGCCGAACTTCGCTGGATATCAACTGGGTGCAGGGATTGTCGGATGGGCACGTCGCCGGCCACGTTGAGCTTTACGACTGGACGCGCCCGAATTGGTGGCTCTGGGCCCTGCGGGCTTACGAGCACAACCGGGCCGAATCGCGGATGATCGCCGATCGCATTACCGCCCGGGTGCGCGACGACCCGCAGGCAAACATCATCCTCACCGCCTGGAGCGGGGGATGTCAGGTCGCGATTTGGGCGCTGGAAGACTTGCCCGAGGACATCCGTGTGCAATCGGTCGTGATGGTCGCGCCGTCGATGCGCCCCAATTACGACATGAGCCGCGCGCTGTCGCACGTGCGCGGCAGTCTCTTTGCCGTCACCAGCCCCGGCGATTGGTTCATCCTCGGCGGGGGCACACTCGTCTTCGGGGTCTCCGACGGCTCCAGAACCGCCGGCGCAGGGATGATCGGCTTTGAGATTCCGCAAGGGTCCAGCGAAGTCGAATACAAAAAGCTCGTTCAACTCGCGTACGCCGCAAAATGGCTTCAATACGGAGACCTGGGCGGACATGCCGGAGCGGTCAGCGCAAGATTCGCGCGCGATGTGGTGGTACCGTTGCTCAAGGATGACGCGAAAAAAGTGAACCCCCCGACGACGCGGCCCGCGACGCAGGAGCTTCCATCACGTCCGTAGTCTCCTGGATATTGCACTACTGGTCCGGTGCTTCCGCACTCGGCTATCAGGAAGGAACTCGTTGCACGTTCCGCCCTGATAGCCGAGTGCGGAAGCACCGGACTTTTGTCTGCAGCCTCGGTGGAGTCGCCCAGCACGCTCGACGCTGGTGTACACCCACACACACGATCCAGGAACCGTCATGCTGAGGTACTCCGAAGCATCTGGCCATTTCCGCGATCCGGCCAGATGCTTCGGAGTACCTCAGCATGACATTTTATTGCGGTAACAGCGAGAACAGCAAGTCCTGCGTCGCGTCTCACCCCATATGCTTAATCATCTCCCCCGCAAACTCGCTGCACTTCACCTCGCGCGCGCCTTCCATCTGCCGCGCGAAATCGTAGGTGACTGTCCGCGCGCCGATCGCGCGCTCCAGGCTTAGCGTGATCAGATCGGCCACTTCCTGCCAACCCATGTGCTCGAACATCATCGTGCCTGAGAGGATCACGCTGCCGGGGTTGACCTTGTCCTGGTTGGCGTATTTGGGTGCGGTGCCGTGCGTGGCTTCGAAGACGGCATGGCCAGTGAGATAGTTGATGTTCCCGCCCGGCGCGATCCCGATCCCGCCCACCTGCGCCGCCAGGGCATCCGAAAGATAATCGCCATTCAAATTCGGCGTCGCGATGACATCGAAATCTTCCGGCCGCGTCAGCACCTGCTGAAGCGTGATGTCGGCTATCGCATCCTTGATGACGATTCCCGCGCCCGGCTTGCCTTCAGGTATTTTGCACCAGGGGCCGCCATCGAGTTCAGTCGCGCCGTAAAACTGCTTGGCAACCTTGTAGCCCCAGTCGCGGAAGCTTCCTTCCGTGAACTTCATGATGTTGCCCTTATGAACAAGGGTCACGCTCTTGCGCTTGTGCTTGATCGCATAGCCGATCGCGCTGTGGACCAGGCGTTCGGTGCCGAGATAGCTGATTGGCTTAAAGCCGATGCCCACTTCGATGCCGCTTTCGCGCTTGGGCGCGCCGATCGATTCCAGCAGCGATTGCCACGCGTTGACGGCTTCCTTCGTGCCGAAGCGGATCTTCTTGAATTCCTTGGGAAATTCCTTCGCCAGAAAATCGAGGATCTTCTGGCTCTCCGGCGTGCCGGCGGCGTATTCGATGCCGGCGTAAATGTCTTCCGTATTCTCCCGGAAAATCACCATGTTCACTTTTTCCGGATGCTTCACGGGAGAAGGGACGCCGGCGAAATACTGCACCGGCCGCAGACAGACGTACAGATCAAGCATCTGCCGCAGCGCGACGTTGAGCGAACGGATTCCGCCGCCGACCGGCGTCGTCAGCGGCCCCTTGATGCCGACCAGAAAATGCTTGAACGCATCGACGGTATCGTCCGGCAGCCAGTTGTTGAATTTCTTGAACGCCTTCTCGCCCGCGTAGACTTCCATCCACGCCACCTTGCGGCGGCCGCCGTAAACCTTCGCGACGGCGGCATCAAAGACGCGCACGCTCGCCCGCCAGATATCCGGCCCGGTGCCGTCCCCTTCGATGTAGGGAACCACCGGCCGATCCGGCACATTGAGTTTGCCGCCGGAAAGTGTCATCGCCTGCCCATCGGCCGGCGGGGTTACATCTTTGAAATTGGGCATATGCGTCGAATCCTCAAATGAAGGTGAATTCAACGCGAAACTAGCGGTGACGGTGGGTTGTGTCAATCGGACCGGCGACGCGGGACGTGCTCAAATCCTGTGGCATGGGCGGCCCGCCCATGGTTTGCGGTACGCCGCAAACAGTGGCATGGGTTTCCAACCCATGGCTTGCGGTACTCCGCAAGCGTCGGCCGTACTCGGCCGACATCAGCAAGAGCGAAGCGTTCTTCTCCCGTTTGATAAAGGATCGCTGCGCTCAACCTTATATCGGCTGCGCCAATGCTCGTGAGTACACGAGCCCACGGGCGGGCCGCCCGTGCCACAAAATGTTACTGCCCCCCAAACTGCCGACGCATTACCGCCTGCATGATCCTCTGCTGAAGGGCCTGCTGCACGTCTTGAACGGTTTCGAAATTCCCCGCTTTGATCTCTTCGGCGGTTTGGCCCATTGCCTCGGCGACGCTGCTGAGCATCGGCGCCATCTGCATGAGTTGCTGCGCCATCGGCAGAGCCGACAGGTCCACGCGCCAGCGCTCGGCCTCGAAGCGGAGCCGCAGGCCGTTATCAATCGGCCGGCGCGGCTGCTTCGGATCCTGATTCCCACGATTGCCGAAGAAGCCGCCGCGCCGACCCTGCGGCTGACCCTGGCCCTGCTGATTCGGATCGTTCTGATTTGGATCGTTCTGCGCCCCCTGCTGATTGTCCGGCGGCGGCGGCATCTTCGGCGTGAAGACGGCATATCGCCCGTCAAAAATCACATCCGCCTCATCGGCGATCTTCGTCCATTGCTTCATGAAGTTCGCCGGATTCATCTGGTTGGCAAACGCCTGCCCCTGCGCGCCGAAGTTGGCGGCAGTCGCCTCGCGCAGCTTCGCCGCCGCCTTGATCACCGGGATGATCGATTCGATCATCGTGTTGGTGATTTCATCAGATGTCGCATACCGATGCGCCTCGACAGAATCCCCCTTCATGATGGCCGCGACAAAACTCTTGGCAGTCTCCTTGACCTTCTTCACATCCTCCGGGTTGTCCGCGGCACGAGCTGTCAGAGGTGCCACGCTCAATGTGAGCAGCAAGGCGATATAACGGGGATGGATTGATGCCAACATGGTTTTCTCCAAAGAAGTGCAGTCCGAGCACATATCCCAATTGTCGCATTGTACGACGGTAAGGCCAAAAAGGTGTCATCACGGGGCCATTTCTCTTGAGTGAGCTCAGCGGTGCGAATTGACATTGTTCGGAGGCTTAAGGTCGAGTTACCCTTTTTGGGTATGCCTGAGGAGAGCGAACGCCGGCAACAAATCGAGATTGACTTTAGCACAACCCTCGCGGATCGCCGAGAGGCCCGCAGGGGCTTGTTATCGCCGCATTGGCCGAACCTACCAGCGGCGGGGAGTCAGCGCAGGAACGTTACTTCATCAATCTTTGGATGGATTCTCCTTTTAGTGCTTGCATTTGTCTGCGTGTGGATCGCAGGTGGGCGAATTTGGCGCGGTCTGGTCGGATTCAGCAAACAGCATCAGGTGATCGTCTCCAGTGGGCTCACCACGATCACGCTGATTCTGCTCCTGTGGATATTCATCCTGATCGCGCTGCGGCGTCAAATAAAACGACTCAGAGGTAAAGTCACGTTCTCACAGAGGGGAATCGTGGATCGAAACACCGGAGACATGGTTCTCGCGAGTTGGGATTCGTTTGACAGCTGGTCAGAATCCGCGAATCTTTTTCTATTTCGGCGAAGGTCGACCGGAAAGGTGCGACGCGGAGATTACTTTCCGAAGCGGCTCTTTGTTGGCACGGAAAATGAGTTTCGCGCGCTGCTGTCGCAAGTTATCGGCAAGCAACGTGACGAATCGGCAACTGCCGGCGACGACCTGCAGGGTTTGCTATCGATGGCGCCGCCATTTGGGGACCAGGGCACGATCCGGAACGTAATCTATCCCGACAAACGGGAACCGCGCGCTCCGAAGCCGCCGCGCGCCCCCAAGCCACCGCGCGCCCCCAAGCCACCGCGCGCTACCGCGCCGACTGATCGCACTGCGGCAACGCTGATCGCAACAGTGACCGTTATGGGAGCGATGGTCGGCATCGTCGCTTGTCTCAACTACGGGAAAAACGCAAGGGGCAACGGTGTGATTATTTTTGCAACAACTGCCATCGGCCTGGTTGGCGGATGTCTCCTTGTCCTCTTTGATCGCGCGAGCCGAATGACGCGGGGGAACACCCTAGGAAAGATTGCATTGCTTTTGAGCGCCGCAGGACTGGCGTTAGCGGTGATTATTGGCGGATGTTACCTCGTCGTTGTTCTGCTGACTTGATCTACAACATTTCTGAAGTTCAGATGCAGGCGAAGTGGGTGCGTTCGGAGTTGTAGCATGAACTTGCTTGAATCGCGTCAGTTGGTGTCCCATGTTGAGGCGGTTGATCCGCAGCATCTGATTGACGACAAGATCCAGCCGGGGCATCCGTTGTTTGGGCTGATTTGGATCAATCCCAAGCGCGTCAGCGGCGCGCCTTGCTTTTATCGAACGCGTGTCCCCGTAAAGACGCTCTTTGATTGCTTTGCCGCCGGGCAAACTCTTGATGAGTTCGTGGATGATTTCGAGGGTGTCACGCGCGAGCAGGCCTTGGCGGTTCTCAGTCTGGCTTCCGAGGAACTTCTAACGGACTTGGACGAGCTTTGAAGACTGAAATGTCACGCAGCTTCCTTGAAGGATGAAGGAAGCAAGCCTCCCCACCGCTTCCACAATTCGGTAGAATCTCCCTGTGGAACTTTCGGCCCCCCAGCAGCAGGCATTGATGAACCTGGCTCGCGACGTGATTCGCCGGGCGTTGAGCGGGCAATCGACGGCTGTACCGCCGCCGGCTGATCCTTTGCTTCAGCAGCGCGCTGGTTGCTTTGTTTCGCTGCATCGGTCGGGCACGCATCGCCTGCGCGGGTGCGTTGGGCGCATTGAGGCGACCGGGCCGCTTTGGGACACGGTGGCGGCAACATCGGTCAACGTTCTGCAGGATCCCCGTTTTGGCAATGACCGGATCACGCTCGAGGAATTGCCGCTGCTGGAGATCGAGCTTAGCGTGCTGACGCCGTTGCAGCACGCGGCCAATCCGCTCGATTTTGATCCGAAGGTGCATGGCCTGTATCTGCTCTGCTGCGGGCGGACGGGATGCTTTTTGCCGCAAGTCGGCCGCGAAACCGGCTGGACGCGCGAGCAGCTTCTGGCGCGGCTCTGCACCGAAAAGATGGGCCTGCCGCCGACGTTTTGGATGCAGGCGGGCGCGGTGCTGATGACGTTCACGGCAATGGTGATCGGCCCCGAGCCGCTGGATGTGCCCGCCGGACAAATGGTCGCACCGTGAAACAATCGGCTTGGTTTGACAGTAAGGTTGTAGGAGCGGATCGTGTGCTCGTTATGCGCCGGTTGCGCGGACGAGGAGGGTGAACACAAGGCCGAAGGTCCCGGCGCGCCGGGTTTCACCCCCACGGAATACGCCGGCTGCAGGTAGGGGCGAACCTTGTGTTCGCCCAGCGCCGGTCGGGCGGACGCAGAGGGTGACCAAGGTTCACCCGTACAATTGGAAACTCGTGAAACTCTCAGGTCATCTGAATTATCTTGTGGCAGCACTGTCGATCGCGGCCTTATTCATCGCCGGCTGCGATCGCGAAGACCCGATCCGCGCCTATCAAGCGCCGAAGGAAACAGTCGCCACCGATCAACCGTCGATGGCGGATATGGGTGCGGCATCGGCCCGATCTTCCGCCAATGATCTGGCGGATTTGCGCTGGACACTTCCCGGCGACTGGCAGCTGGTGCAAACGCCCGATGACCCCAAGGCGATCTTTCATGCCGATGCGCGGATCGCCGTCGATCCGGGAAATCCGCAGTTGCTCTTGAGCGTTTCGCACCTGTCTGGCGATGCCCCAGGTGCTCGCTCGACTCTGATGAACGTGAATCGTTGGGAGGGGCAGGCGGGGTTGCCGCCGAGCACGGAGTCGACGTTGCCGAGTGTCGTAACCAATGTGCAGGTGGGTGATCTGACCGTCAGCCTGGTCGATCTGAAAAACAACGGAAAGCAATTGCTCGGCGCGATTGTGCCGCATGCCGATCGGACTTGGTTCTTCAAGCTGGAAGGCCCGGATCAGCAGATCGGGCCGCATCAGGCCCAGTTCGATCAGTTCATCCGGTCGCTCCATTTCGAGCAAGCCGCGCCGGCCCAGCAACAGCCGCAAGTTTCCCCACCGCAAGTTTCCCCGCCGCAGGCATCGCAGGCGCAACCACCGCCGGGCGTGCAGTGGCAGATTCCTGCTGGATGGACGGCACAGCCGACCACGCCGATGCTGCTGGCGCTGCTTCAAGCCGGCGACGGCGGCGCAATCGTCAAAATCTCCAGCTTCGGCATCAACAACTACGGCGGCCTCAAAGACAACCTGGACCGCTGGCGGCGAGACGTCGGCCTGCCGCCCACTCAAGCCGCCGAAGTCAGCGATGCCCCCGAAACCCAGATCGGCGGCCGCGCGTGGAAAATCTTCGACTTCATCGGACCGGAGTCCGCCGGGGCCGATCGCAAGCGCTCGATCGTCGCCCAAACGCGTCAGGGCGATAACGTTTATTTCTTCAAGATCTACGGCCCCGCAACCGCCGTCACACAGCAGAAGGCGGCGTTCGATCAGTTTGTTGCTTCAGTAAAGATTGGTACATGAACCCCACGCTCCAAAAACTGCTCAAGCCTCTGGCCTCTTTGCGGATCACCGTAACGCTGCTGGTGATCTGCTGCCTGATCGTGCTCGCGGGCACCACCGCACAGCGCGACATGGGCATTCAGGATGTGCAGCATCAGTTCTTCCATAGCTGGGTCGCCAAGATTCAGTTCCACTATTTCCAGCCGACGCCCAAGGCCGGCGGTGCTTACATGCCCGGCTGGTTTCCGCTGCCCGGCGGGTTTCTGCTGATCGTTCTGCTGCTGATCAATCTGCTGGCGGCGCACGCCGTCCGATTCAAATTCAACAGAAAACGCATCGGCATCATCCTTATCCACCTCGGCATCATCATGCTTCTGGCCGGCGAGTGGATCACGGCTCACCACGCCGTCGAGGCGCGCATGAGCATCGATGCGGGCGGGACCGCCAACTACGCCGAAGACATCCGCACTACGGAAATGGCCGTCATCGATCCGTCGCCGACGGATCATGACAATGTCGTGGTGATTCCGCAGCCGAATCTCGAACATAGCGCGCGCGAAGGACAGGTCATCAGCAATCCGCTGCTGCCGTTCGAGGTGAAAGTCACCAAGTGGTACGACAACTCTGATCTGCGCGGCCCGGTCGAATCGGGCGGCAGCATCGATCGTCTCGCCGACGCCGGCGCCTTTCGCCGGTTTGGCGTCACCGGGCTGGAGAAATATCCGGGGACGGAGGGCGATCGCGTCGATATGCCCTCCGCCTACGTCAGCGTCAGCCAGAGCGGACGGCTGGTCGGAACGTATCTGCTCTCCACATGGCTTGAGCGCGATAAGCCGCAGGAAGTAACCATCGGCGGCAAGAGCTATCAGCTCGGCCTTCGCTTCAAGCGCGATTACAAGCCGTATACGGTCACGCTCAGGAAATTCACGCACGAAGTTTTTCCGGGGACAGATACGCCCAAGGATTTCGCCAGCCAGATTCGCCTTGTCGATCCCGCGAAGCACGTCGATCGCGATATCCGAATCTGGATGAACAATCCCCTGCGCTATGGCGGGGAAACATTCTATCAGCAAAGTTTTGCCAATAACGACAAGACGAGCATTATTCAGATCGTGCGCAATCCTGGATGGCTGATGCCCTATATCGCCTGCTCGATTGGGGCGCTGGGGCTGGTCATTCATTTTGGGATGACGCTGTTTACCTTTCTGCGGCGTCGCCTTGCTCCGGATCGCGCGGCGGTTGGCTCCAGCCGGCAGCAGAAGCTCCCGTCGCGAAAGGCGAAGCGCGACGTCGAGAATTACACGCTTAATCCAACGCCCGCGTGGGCGACGGTGGGTATCCCCGCCGCTGCACTTGGAATCTGCCTGATCACCGTCATCTCGTTGATGATCCCTTCCGGCCAATCCAAAGGCTACAACTGGTCCTCCTTCGGCACGCTGCCGATCCAGTTTGAAGGGCGCATTCAGCCGCTCGATAGTTGGGCGCGCAATAGCCTGAATATCATCAGCGGCCATCAGTTTGTGCGCGACGAAAAGGGAGACTATCTGCCGAGCGTGCCGCCGACGCAGTGGCTCATGGAGACGATGAGCCGCAGCGGCAAATGGGCCGATTACAAGATCATCCGCATCGATCATCCCGACATCAAACAGATGCTCGGGCTGCCGGTGCTGAAAAAAGATTTCTCCTGGTCGGATGTCTTCAAAAGCGAGGAGAACGGCCGCAAGTTGGATGAGCAGAGGAAGCTGGCGCTGGAGGTTCCCGCCAAGCTGCGCGACGCTTATCAAAATCAGATTCTGGATCTGCATTCGCGCCTGGGAATCTTCCTGCGGCTGCGGCAGGTCGATGCAATCGCCTATGAGTACGCACTGATCAGTCAGCCCGACCGGCTCAAGCAGATGTTCAACCAGGTGCTGGCCGCGATTGCGACCGTCGATCCGGCGCTGGTTGAAAAGATGAAATCCGGCTCGGGCGAGGATGTGCGCGAAGCGTTCAACAACGCGCTGATGCGGCTGGACATGCGATCCCTTCCGACCGAGCAGCGGATGGCAGTCAATGAGTTTATCGATCAATCCGAACGTACCGGTTTGCTGCGAAGGATGGGACCGGAAGAAGAGCTTTTCCTTGCCGCTCCGCTGAAGCCCGGCGAGAAATGGCAGCCGCTCTCCAATGCCTTGCGCGTGACGGATGCTCCAGCGCCGGAGTCGGCGGATCGATTCATCCGCATCGTCAGTGATTATCAGCACCAGAGTCCCGGTGACTTCAACGCGGATGTCGCCGCCTATCGCGCCAAGCTTGATGGCTCAATCCCCGCCGCCATGAACAAGGTGGATTTTGAAGCATTTTTCAATCACTTCGATCCATTCTTCCTCTGCTGGGTCTTCTATTTCGTGATCTTCCTGCTGGCGATCTGCTCGTGGCTTTTCCTGGCCAGGCCGCTTTCGCGGACGGCGTACTGGATCATGCTGCTGACGTTTGTGATCCATACCTTTGCGATTGTCTCGCGCATCTACATCTCGGGCCGGCCGCCGGTGACCAATCTATATAGCGCATCGGTCTTCATCGGCTGGGGCATCGCCCTTTTCTGCCTTGTCCTTGAAGCAATCTTCCGCAACACGATCCCGATGGTCGCCGGGGCGGCGGCGGGCTTTGGCACCATGCTTGTCGCCGGCGGGCTCTCCAGCGTTGAAGGCGACACGATGAAGCAGCTTCAGGCTGTGCTCGACACCAACTTCTGGCTCTCGACGCACGTCGTCTGCGTGACCATGGGATATATGGCCACCTATCTGGCCGGCCTGCTGGCGGTCATCTACATCATTCGCGGCGTCTTCAGCTCCTCGCTCACCAAGGAAGACTCAAAAGACAACGCCCGCATGGCGTACGGCATCCTCTGCTTCGCGATGCTCTTCAGCTTCGTGGGCACGATCCTGGGCGGCATCTGGGCCGACCAATCCTGGGGACGCTTCTGGGGCTGGGACCCCAAGGAAAACGGCGCGGTGCTCGTCGTGCTCTGGAACGCTCTGATCCTCCACGCCCGCTGGGGCGGCGTCGTCAAAGAGCGCGGCGTCATGGTCCTTGCCGTCCTGGGCAACATTGTGACAAGCTGGTCCTTCTTCGGCACCAACATGCTGGGCATCGGCCTACACTCCTACGGCTTCATGCAGTCGGCCCAATTCTGGCTGATCCTGTTTTGCCTGAGCCAGATCGTGATTGTCTGCGTCGGCCTGATCCCGCTGCGCCTGTGGGCCAGCTTCGCCGACGACCGGTCGCCCGTCGACCGCGCGCGCGGCGCTTTCCCGGTCGGATGATCCGGATGGATCATGCGCGTTCTGGTCGTCCCCTACGATCCCACCTGGCCGGCGGCGTTCGCGCGAGAATCCGCCACAGTGGCGGAGGCACTGGGTGAATCGTGCATCGCCATCGATCACATCGGCAGCACATCGATTCCCGGAATGCACGCCAAGCCGATCATCGACATGCTGGCGGCTATGCGGTCCATCACAGACGTTGACGGACGCAGCGACGAGATGTCGGCACTGGGTTATCAGGTGATGGGAGAGTTCGGCATTCCCGGCCGCCGGTATTTCCGCAAGGACGATGCCGCCGGCAATCGCACGCATCAGGTCCACGTCTTCGAAGCAGGCTCGCCGCAAATCGCGCGGCATTTGGCATTTCGCGATTTCATGCGGTCGCATCCCGTTGAGGCTCATGAGTATGCGTCGCTGAAGCAGCGTCTGGCCGCGCAATATGCCGACAACATCGAGGCGTATATGGATGGGAAAGACGCGTTCATTAAGCGGATGGATGCGATGGCGGCCGCGGGGAATGCGGTACTTGCTGCGCTAGGGACGGGATTAGGATTAAGATGAGGATTAGGAATGTGATTAAGAGCAAGATTTAGATTAAGATTATGAGCGCCAACCGAGTTTTGTAGGGTGGGTGTACTCGCCCACCAATTTGCGTTCTTGGTGGGCGAGTACACCCTCACTACGAAAGAGGCGGCGCGGTGACATTTCCTGCACACGTCACTATGCGACATCCCAAACCGCACGACGTAGCGGAACTTTGCCGTCATCTGCTTGGCTCGCAGGCTATCAGTGTCACACGATTTCCGACGGGATTGTGCCATTATGTTTACGATGTCGTGATGAGCGATGGCCGGCGCGTCGTCGCGCGGCTTGCCTCGGAACAAACTCGCTCCTATCTACAAGGCGGCATTTACTGGTCGGGCGTGCTGCGGCCAATGGGCGTTCCGCTCCCGAAATTGCTGCAGGCCGATGTGTTGGCGCTGCCGTTTGGCTACATGATCCTCGAACGATTGCCGGGTAGCGATCTGGGTCATATCTACACGACGCTGAGCCGTCCTCAAAAGATCGACTTGGTTCGTCGCCTGCGCGAGATTCAGTCTCAGGTTGCGACCCTTGCCAAGGGAAAGGGATACGGGCATGTGCTCAACCCGGACGGCGGGTTTCCCTATCGAAGCTGGCGCGAAGTTTTGGACGGCCAACTGCTACGCAGCCGACGGTGGACGGAGGACGCCGCTGTCGTTGGAACCGAGCACTTCGTTCGCGTGGACAAGCGGTTGTGTGAGCGCCAAGACTATTTGACCTCAATTGCCGCCACCGCATTTCTCGACGACATCACCACGAAAAACGTTCTCGTCTGCGACGGAACATTCAGCGGAATCGTGGATGTCGATGAAGTCTGCTTTGGCGACCCGCTGTTTTGCCTAGCCCTGACCCGAATGTCGCTGCTCGCGCGGGATTTGCATACAGATTACATGGACGATTGGATCACCGCGCTTGCGCTGAATGGCGATCAACTCGGAGCGCTCGACCTCTACACGGCGATTCATTGCTGCACGTTCATCGGTGAGATCGGACAACAATTCAATCGGGCAGCGCCTGCGCCGATCGATCGAGGTTATCTTTCTCGGCTGATTGGATTATTGGATCAGATCCTCTAATCCACACTTCTCACCGCGGCGGCAAACTGCTCGATCAACGTGACCGACTTGGACCCCTGCCGCTCTTCCACCCCGCTGCTTACATCCACGGCCCAGGGGCGAATTTCGCGGACGACGGCGGCGACGTTGGCCGGCGTCAAGCCGCCGGCGGCGATGATCGGCGGCAAGCCGTCGAATTCTCCATTGGCTCGGGCTTGCGCGATTGTCTTCCAGTCGTTGGCGTGGCCGGAGCCGCCGGGAAGGCTGGTGGCGGATTCGAGGACGATGCCGCGCAGGTTGGTCAGGCCCTTGCGAACCGCCTTGCGCCAGTGGGAGAGTTCGGCGCTGAAGGTATTTGGATCAACTCGGATGGCTTTGATGATCCCGAAGCGTTCGAGTTGCCGAACACAATCGGCGTCTTCGTTGCCGTGCAATTGAATATGTCGCAGGCCCAGCGCGCTGGCGACCTCGCGAACTTTGTCAGGAGATGAATCGACGAACAACCCGACCGGCGTCACAAACGGAGGAATCGCCGCCAGAATGCGGGCG
>DATBDZ010000054.1:0-5776 GCA_036276235.1 Humisphaera sp.
AAGCGAAACATGACGGTCGAGCCGCGTACGACGCTACTGAATGCTCTGCGCAATCATGCGGAGCCGCCGATCACCGGGCCAAAGCTCGTGTGTGATATGGGCACGTGCGGGGCCTGCACAGTTTTGATGGGTGGCAAGAACGTCTATTCATGTCTGGTGCTTGCCGTTGATGCTGTCGGTAAGAAGCTGACGACCGTTGAAGGCCTGGGCTCGCCCGAAAACATGAATGCGGTGCAGAGTGCCTTTGTCGAACACGATGGCCAGATGTGCGGCTTTTGCACTCCCGGCTTTATCACAACGATCTCGGCTTATTTGAAAAAGCACCCGAATCCAACCCTCGCCGAAGTGCGGGAAGCGTGCAAAGGAAATTTCTGCCGCTGCGGAACCTACCCACGAGTTTTTGAAGCCGCGCTGGCCGCAGCGAAAGCCGGAGCGAGGACTTAGAGTGTCAGAAGCCCGACCGTAAGGGAGGGCCACTGGCCAAACAAGGTGCATTGAATTCAAAGTTGCCCTCCCTCACGGTCGGGCTTCTGACACGGCAAGAAGTAAACGGAGAGCATCAAATGCCACAACAACCACAAGCGAGCCCAACGCCCGTACCAAAAAAGAAGGTGCGCGTTCCGCGCGTCATCAACGGCATCGAGCAAATGGTCGAGATCGAAGTGGATGACGTTGGCGGTCCCGGTTGGGGCCCGAACGACAAGCACACAATTCTCAATCATCCACACACGCGCGTCGATGGGCCATTAAAGGTTTCCGGCACGGCCAAGTACACGTATGACGTGCGCTTGCCAAACATGTTGTATGGCCGCCTGGTGCGCTGCCCATACGCTCACGCAAAAGTGACGAAGTTTGATTCGAGTGCTGCGTCGAAGATGCCGGGAGTTAAGGCAATTATTCAGGCGACGAACACGGAATTGCGTTTTGCGGGTGCGCCCGTCGGAGCGGTCGCGGCGACGACGCCGGAGCTCGCGCAGGATGCTGCGCGCGCCATCGTTATTGAATACGAGAAGCTGCCGCACGTGGTGACTGCCGAGGCGGCAATGAAACCGAACGCGCCGCAGGTTTTGCCGGCCGAAGGACGTGGCAGTGAGCCAAACGTGGTCCAGAAAGGTAAACAGGGCGATCCACAAAAGGTCGAGGCGGCGCTCACCGGCTGCGATGCAACTGTCGAAGCCGAATACCGTACGCCACGTCTTCATCATGCGTGTCTCGAGACACACGGCATGGTCGTAGATTATTCCGGTGGAGACACCGCGACTATCTACGCCACGACGCAAGGTACGTTCACCATTCCCGCTGATGCGGCACGCGAACTCGGTTTGCCCGAGAGCGCCGTGACGGCAACCGTGCAGCACATGGGCGGCGGATTTGGCTCGAAATTCGGCATCGGCATTGAAGGGATGATGGCGTGCCGGTTGTCGAAAGCCACAAAGGCGCCCGTCAAGTTGATGATGACGCGCACAGATGAATTCTTGATGGCCGGCAATCGCTCCGCTTCATGGACCAAATTCAAAGCTGGAGCGCAGAAGGACGGAACGCTGGTGGCTGTGCAAGCGACCCAGTATCGCATCGGCGGCGTGGGCCAGGGTTCGCAAGCCCCGCAGCCATACGCCGTCTATAAAGCGGGTGAGTATTATCGCGAAATATATGCGTTGCATACGAATGAAGATTCGGCGATTGCCATGCGCGCGCCGGGTCACCCGCAGGCTTCCTTCGCAATGGAATCGCTGCTCGACGAGTTGGCTTTCAAGATCGGAATGGATCCTGTCGAGTTTCGTAAGAAGAACATGCCGGATCCGTTTTATCATCGCCAGCTCGATCGTGGCGCGCGCGAAATCGGCTGGTCGAAACGTAACGCTACACCGGGCGGCGGCGCGGGTCCGTTGAAACGCGGGATGGGCTGCGCCGCCGGAACGTGGGGCGGCGGTGGAAACGATCAGTGCAAAGTCGACGTGACTGTCGGACGCGACGGTTCGGTTGTGGTCGCAGTGGGCACGCAGGACCTGGGCACCGGCACGCGCACCTACACGCGCGGAATCGTGGCGGAGGAACTCGGGCTGGGAATCAAAGACGTCGTCGAGCAGATCGGCAATTCAAAACTTGGCGGCGCTAACTCGTCGGGTGGATCAACTACGGCCGCTTCCTTATCGCCATCAGTCAAAGATGCCGCGTATAAAGCCCGCATGGCGGTCGCCGAAAAATTCTCGCCGCTGCTTGGCAGTGCGAAGCCGGAAGAGATCGTCTTTGCCAACGGCACGGTCAGTGCCGGAGGCAAATCGATCGCATGGAAGCAAGCCTGCGCCGCTTTGCCGCCGGCCGGAATCGTTGCGCATGGCGTGTGGCGTGCGGATCTCCAGACGCGCGGCGTACACGGCGTAGTCTTTGCCGAGGTTGAGGTCGATGTCGAGACCGGAAAGGTGCGGCCAATCAAGATGCTGCAAGTGCAGGATGGCGGCTTGCCGCTCAATCGCCTGACGATGGAGAGCCAAATCAACGGCGGGATGATCCAGGCGCTCGGTATGACGCTTTTCGAGACGCGCGTGATGGACGCAGACCTCGGCGTGCAGCTGAACCCGAGTTTCATGGATTACAAGTTGCCGGGGACGTTGGAAATGCCGGAAATGATTCCGCTGATTGATGACGACGACAAACGCGAAGCCGTTATCGGCATCGCCGAAGCTGCCATTATTCCCGCGATCGGCGCGCTGGCCAATGCGGTTTTCAACGCCAGCGGAGCGCGCGTGCGCGAATTACCAATTACGCCGGACAAAGTCCTGATGGCGCTGATGAAAGGAGGGCAGAGCGCATGAAAGCCTTCGAATGGATGAATGCGACGACTGTCGCCGACGCTGTGAACGCGCTGAAGGCCGGAAGCGCGCCGGCTGATCCCGACGACGCCGCGCGACCCATCGCCGGTGGTCAGGATCTGCTGACGACGATGAAGGATTACATTACGCGCCCGACGCGGGTGGTGAATCTGAAATCAATTCGCGGACTGGACAAAATCGCAGCGGACGGCAAAGGCGGATTGCGCATCGGCGCGCTGGTGACCCTGGATCAACTCGAGGAAGACGCAAATGTGCGCAAGAGTTTCCCCGGGCTCGCTGAGGCTGCGCATTCAGTCGGCACGCCGCAGATTCGCAATCTGGGAACTGTCGGCGGCAATCTCTGCCAGCGTCCGCGTTGCTGGTACTTCCGTCTCGAGGAAGTTGTCTGCTTGAAGAAAGGCGGCAGCGAGTGTTACGCCGCCACAGGTGAAAACAAGTATCACGCGATCTTCGGTGGCGGCCCGTCGTACATCGTGCATCCATCCGATCTTGCGCCGATGCTGTTGGCGTTGGGTTCGAGCGTCAATGTCACCGGCAGCGATGGTAAGCGCAGCATCGATCTCGACAAATTCTTCACCCTTCCGTCCGACGGAAATTTGCGGCGCGAAAATGTTTTGAAGAACGACGAAATCATCACCGACATAACTGTGCCGGCGTCGAAGTTCGCCGCGAACTCAACTTACTTGAAATTCAAAGAACGGGACTCCATGGACTTCGCGATGAGCGCCGTCGCGGCCGCGGTTGCCTTGGAAGCCAACAAAACTGTGAGCGAAGCGCGCATCGTACTCGGTGGCGTGGCGCCGATTCCCTGGCGGGTGTCGAAGGCCGAAGCCGCTTTGGTTGGTAAGACGATCAATAACGATCTGCTGGCCGAGGTAGCGAAGACTGCGTTGCAGGGCGCGGAACCGTTAGCAAAGAATGCGTACAAGATTCCGCTGACGCAGACGCTGGTGCGACGCGCGCTGGCGAAGGTTGGCGGAGTCGCTTGATCAATTTGAAACTAACTCCCTCTCCCAAAAGGCGAGGGAACAACTTAGTGATGAGCAAACAAATGACTAACGAATTCACAGATTCTGAATCCGCAAATATTACTCAAAGCGCCTTCTGCGGCGCTTTACGCTCAAAAAAGTTTTTCATGATTGCCGCGTTGCCGACCGAGGCGTCCGATTATCTCGATGGCAGCAATCATTGCTGGTGCCGCGAGACGCAGCAAGCCATCGGCCCCGACGGCGGCATGGCCCAACCGGACCATTGCGTGCCGGGGCGCTCCTGCTACAGTTCCGCGTTCGAAGCTTAGAGGTGTAAACTAAGCACATCGTGTCAGTACTCCCGATGAATCGGGATAGCGACGGGATAAGATGACTTAGTTTTTCGGAGGTACCCATAATGAAGAGATTTTCGATCATAGCCGCTGTCTTAATCACCTGCGCCGCCGCACTTGCTTTCACGTCCCGCGCTGAGAATACGGCCATCAAAGGCGATTACGTTGAAGTTCGCACGGCCAGCGTCTTCGCGGGAGCCTGCCACTTCAACGGTGAAGTCGTCACGGCCGGTCGTGAGGCCATGATGGCCTGGAACTTCGCTGCGGGACGCTGGAACGGAACGGATCTCTCCGGGCTGAAAGCAATTGCCGTGGTGAGCGCTGACGCGAATCTGGAAAGCGATAACGCTGCCCGGCGATCGGAAATCATCCTGGACAATTCCGCCAATCACGATCAAAAAGTCGCCATGCTGGAAGCGCTCAAGAGCCGGTATGCAGCAACGCTCGGCGAAATCGTTTCCGTCCGCAGCGCGCCGATTAATTTCAAGCACGAAGGCAAATCGTATGAAGTTGCTTCGGCCGACGCCGCTATCAATGTTGAGGCGATGGCAAACGATCTCTGCTGTCGCCAGCCGAATCTGGTTTGGTACAGCCCGCTGGTGCAACTGTCAGGACGCAAAGTGGGATACACCTTGAAGGCGGCTTACTCGGGCAATACGGTTGGTGACGCCTGGGAGCGTGACGGTGAGAACAGCGCGTTCTACGGAAGCTTTGCTTTCTAGTCCATCCGGGCAGACAGTTTAGTTGCAGTAGTCGATGGGCGAGTTCAAAGCTCGCCCATCTTTCTTTTGAATAAGTGATGTCAGAAGCCCGACCGTAAGGGAGGGCAACTTGCAGAAACAATTAGCCGCGGATAAAGGCGGATGACGCGGATTGGAAGGTAGACTGGCTGTCTATCCGCGCAAATCGGCGTTCATCCGCGGCCTATCCTGATTTGAGCTGCCCTCCCTGACGGTCGGCTTCTGACACGACCACAATTTTGGAGAGTGCGATGATACCAAGACGATTGACTCTGATCACGTTGCCGGCCATGTTGTGCATGAGTACGGTGTTCGCTACGGGCCCACTACAAATATCCGATGCCGGCTACATCCTGGAGCGCGATGCTGATGTGGCAAAGAACGAGCCCGGTCCGCATGACGGCGGCGGCCCGTCAACCGGCTATCTCTTTTTTGAGAAAGCGCCGAATCTGAAGTTCTCGTTTCGCAAGCGCGTGCTGCACAAAGGCGCGGCTACCGGTTATCACCTGCAAAAGACGGACGAGGTCTATTACATAACCGGCGGGCAGGGAGTAATGACCATCAACGGCAAGCCGTTCGATGTTCACGCTGGTGATGCAGTGCTCACGCGCAGCGGCAGTTCGCACGGCCTGGTGCAGAAGGGCGAGGGAGACCTGACGATCATTATTACTTTTCAGAAGGAGTAGCCCATGATTCGCCCCTTTCGCGGAGTCCATCCGCAAGTTCACGAAACTGCGTTCATTGCCGATAGCGCGCAGATCATCGGCGACGTGCACGTCGGTGAGCAGGCGTCAGTCTGGTTCGGGACCGTCGTACGCGGCGACATGTTCTACATACGGATCGGGGATCGGACGAACGTGCAGGACAACTGCGTGCTGCATACG
>DATBDZ010000055.1:0-26918 GCA_036276235.1 Humisphaera sp.
GCTCCGATTTTCGCGGCATCTCGAGGATCGTCCGCAACTTCCGCAGACGGATCGCGCGGCGCATCGCGCAGGGCAAGCATAAGCATGAAGCTGTATGCAATTCCCACAGCGCCAAGGATTTTGAAGCCCGCGGCCCACCCGTACCGCTCGGCGATGACTCCCCCGACACCTCCGAGCGCGGCACCGGCGTAAAGCCCGGTCATGTGGAAACCGGTTGCGAGCGAGCGCGTCGAGCCTGGATGAAAGTCCGCGATCAGCGCCAGAGCCGCCGGCATGTAGCAGGCTTCGCTGACGCCCATCAGCGCCCGCGCTGCCAGCAGTTGATGGCTCGAGCGCGCGAAGGCGGTCGCGAAAGTTGCCGCCGACCAGCAGAACAGGCTCAAGATGATCGCCCCGCGCCGGCCGGCGCGGTCAGCGAGATATCCGCCGATCGGACTCACCACCGCATAGACCCACAGGAAAACCGAAGTGAGCAAGCCAAACTGCGCATCGGTCATCGGGATGGCGGCGCGGATAGGCTCGCGCATCGTCGTGATCATCAGCCGATCCATGTAGTTGAGCAGCGCGACGAGCGAGAGAAGCGCGACGACCGACCAGGCGTAGCTCGTCGGGCGCGTTTGCTCGGCAGGTTGATATTCGGGGGTGTACATCGGCGCTTTACTTGATGAAGGTCTGTGCGCGAACGAAGATCGTCATGCTGAGGTACTCCGAAGCATCTGGCTGGATTGCGCGAGTCGGCCAGATGCTTCGGAGTACCTCAGCATGACATTTTGCTGCATTGACGCCTACGAAATTCAACTGATGATCATTGCCGCGAGTTTGATCTCACGGTGCCAATCCTCTCAAACGCTGCGGCGACTTCATCTCGCTCCTGCGTACTTAGCGGCGATACCGGCGCTCGCGGCGGGCCGCAATCTACCCCCGCCAGCGCCATCGCCGCCTTGCCGGTGCGCAGGACGCCATACTTGAGCAGCACGGCGACCATCTCTGCGGCGGTTTGCGAGCACATCCGCGCGGTTGTCAGGTCTTGCGCGTTGAACGCCTCAATCATCTTCAGATAAAGCGGCGATGCATAGTTGTATGTGCTGCCGACGGCCGCCTGCGCGCCAACCACGAGCGCGCTGAGCAAGAGCTCATCCAATCCCCACGCCACTTCTCCGCGGCCCGCGAGTTTTTGTTGGCAGCGAGCAAAGTCCATCAGGTCGCCGTGCGTGTATTTCACGCCTTTGAAATTGGGGATCTGCTGTAGCGCCGCATCCACCAGATCGGCGATCGTGATGTTGACGCCGGTCATCGAGGGAATGTGATAGTAGTAAAAGGGGAGACTTTCCGCCGCCGCTGCAATGGGCAGCATGAAGGCGACCGTTTGCTCCACATTGGCGGGTTTGAAGAAGAACGGGGCCATTGCGGATACCGCATGGGCACCGATTGAGGCCGCGTGCGCCGCCAGTGCCATCGCATCGCGCTGGGAGGCGTGGCCGACATGGACAATGATCGTGAGTTTCTCGCGCGCGACTTGGGTCCATCGGCTAGAGACGTCCATCCGCTCCTGCGTGGTCATCGAGGGCCCTTCGCCGGTGGTTCCGCAGACGAATGCACCGCCGACGCCGCGCGAAACCAGATGCTCGGCCTGCCGCTCGATGACGGAAAGTTTCAGATCGCCATCGGCGTCGAAGGGCGTGAAGGGAGCGGCAATCAAGCCCTGCAGGCGGACATCACTGAGCATTGCGGCGTTCCAATCTCCACTTGAGCAGCGGGCGAAGCACCATGACCGTCGAAAGATAAATGCACGCGGTTCCCATCGCCATTACCAGGCCCAGGCTCTTGAGGCCCTTGTGATTGGCCAGCGCCCAGAAGAAGGCGAAGCTGCTGCATGTGACATAGGCGCAGAGCAGCAAGGCGCGGTCGGCCACATCCCATGACTGCCACACGCGCCGCGGGTCGCGCAGCGTTTCGCGGTAGCGATGGATCATGAACACGCCATATTCGTGGCCCGCGCCGATGAGGATCGGCAGGCCAAAAAAGTTGGCGAAGTTCCATTCGACGTTGAACAGTCCCATTAAACCCACGAGCATCGGCAATCCCATTCCCAGCACGCTGACGGCAAGCAACGTCTGCCTGATGTCGCGCAGATCGATCAAGACCAGCACGAAGATCAGCGCCAGCGCATAAATAGTCGCGCGGAAAAACGAGCGATGAACGGCGGCGGTGGTGTGATAAATGTTGGGCGCGATGCCGGTGACGTTCAAGCTGCCGGAGACTTTTGTCGCCACCGCGTTTTCGACACTTTTAACGAACTTGCTCAGATTGGCGCGGTCCCACAAGTCGTTCTTTGGATAAATGTATAATGCATACGTTCCATCGGCGCTAACCAGATGCTCGCGCAGCTCCGCGGGCACCTGCTGTAGATCAAACGGGCGCGGCGAAAACTGTGCCAGCATCTCGTGCAATTCCGACACGAAAACCTCTTGCCATTGCGAGAGGCGCTGCCCGGCTTGCTCGGGCGGCGCTGCTTTGAGTGCCTGCGCAAAATGACGAAGGGCATCGGCCGTTTCAGCCGTTTGCAATGGCCGCGTGGCGGAGGTCGTCGGCATTGATTGCGGTTGCAAGAGCGCTTCAGCCAGCGCTGAGGCCTTGCTGGATATCGCTGACAAATCCGCCGGTCCGACAGCCGGCGGCGTTGTCCATTGGATAGTTGGAAGCTCAGATTGATGCGCCGTCAGCCAGGCGTGGTTGTCCAGCGCCGTGAGGAGGCTGTCGGTGCTGCCGACGGTTTGGAGGCCGGCGACGGCGTCGCGCGCGCGGCGCAGCTCGTTGAGGTCCTTCGAGAGGACGGCGGCCACCCACGTTTGCAGCTTTCGCACCAGCTTCGTTGACTCGACATTCGGCGCTTGAAGCTCTAGCAGGTTGGGATTGAACTTGGCGGGCATGAAATGCGTCAGCGCGAGAAGACATGCCGCCCAGATCGCGGGAAAGAGCAATCGAATGGGTCCCCGACGCGGCGGAAGACGGAATGGCTTTGGCGCTTCAGTTGCACCGGCTTTGGAAGGCAGAATCGTCAGCATCGCCGGCAAAACGGTATAGCCTGTGAGCAGACATAGTATCAGCCCGCCCCCGGCGATGATGCCCAGCTCGGCGGCGCCGCGGAAGTCGGTGAAGAGCGAAACGAGAAACGCGCCTGCCGCCCCAAGGCAGGCGGTATTGATCGGCGCGGCAACGTGCCGAAACACCCGCACCCATGCCGCGCGTGGCCGCGCGTGGCGCTGCGTCTCAGCACGATAGCGCATCAGCACCTGCACGAGATAATCCATGCCGATGCCGATCAACGCGATCAGAAAAACAATTGACAGCAGATTGAGCTCACCCACGCTGAAGGTAGCCCAGCCGAAGGTCCACCCGATGCCGACTGCCAGGCAGATTTCCGCCGCCAGCGCCAGCCAGATCGATCGCAGCATCGCCACCAGCCCGATGAAGACCGCCACCATCGCGAGGATTTCGGCGCGATGTGAATCGCGATCGGTGGTTTTCATTTCGTCGGCGGCCAGTGCCGGCCTGCCGGTCACGCCGATTTTGAATTCCGGGAAATTCGCCGCCGCCTGATGGGCCGCCAGGCGAATCGCCGCGACCGAATCCGTGATCGATGTCAGCGAGCTGTAATCTGCCTTCGGATAAACGCGCACCAGCAGCAGATGGCGTTTTTGGGATTTATCCTCGGCATCGGGCCGGAAGTAATAGCCCAGATCTTCCGGCGTTGTGGCGCCTAACGCGGAGAGATCAGGAACCGTCGAGCCGATTGCGATGGGGAGCGATGGATCGTCGAGCGTTTTGTTCCAGTGATCAGTCAGCAGCTTGATGAAGCCGACGGTTTGGTCGTCCATCGGCGCCAGCCGCGCGCCAGAAAGGAATCTTTCGATTGGCGTACGCCCGAGCACTCCCTGCGTGAGCACGCCGGGGATCGAGATGCCCCCGCCGATGTTAGCGCCGCCCTGTCCCCAAAGTTGCGCGAGCCGCGCTAACTGGCGAATCTGCTGAAATCTTTCTGCCAGCGCAGCGGGAGGGCTGAAGAGAACTCCTTGAGCCCCAAGCTCTTTGACCGGAACTCTCAGGTCGACCGATTTAACATACTGCGACTGCTTGCGGATTTGCTCGCCGATCGCATCGGCACACGAGGTCCATCGCTCAACAGGCTGAGAAGAGTTTGGATCCACCGATTCGACAATGACATACACCGCCTCGTTCTCGGGGAATTGCTTATCGAAATTGAGATAAGCCTTGAAATTCGGATCTCTCTGCGAGAAGAGCTTGTTCTGGTCGCTGGAGATGCTGAGCCGCAGCATGGCCGCAGCGAGGCAGATGGCCAGCAGGATGCCGCTGCTGAGCAGCGTCACGCGCGGGTGATCGACGATCCAAAGCACGGCAAGGAGAATCCGCCGCTCGATCGGGCGGGAAGAGTAGGATCGACGCTGGGTAGGGGCGGGCATGGTTGCGTGGTGCTCGCCTCAATCAATCCTGGGAATTGCTGCGGAAGGCGCGTGACCGGACGCGCCCTGCGACTCGACTGAGCTCGTCGAAGTCAAGCAGGGCGGCTAAACCAGAACATTGGAGATCGCTCGTGTTCATTAGGCCATGATCGCGCGTTTCGCAAGGCCGGTGACGGTGTCCCACGCCGCGCCCGGGATGCGGGTGGTGTCAATCAGCACATCCTCCATCGCGGCGAGGAACCAATCCATATCTTCCTGCGTGATCGTGATCGGCGGCAGGAACTTGATCACCTCGACGTGATAGCCGGCGACCTGCGTGAGGATGCGATGCTTCTGCAGCAGGGGAATGACCAGCATCTGCCCGAAGACGCCGAAATTCAGCTTGTGCAGCATGTCCCAGGCCATCTTGAGCTTGAGGCCTTCTTTGGGGCGCGCGAAGTCGATGCCGAACATGAGGCCTTTGCCGCGCACGTCGGAGACGAAGGGGCAGTCGCGCGAGATTTCGCGCAGGCGGGTCATCGCGTACTCGCCCATTTTGGCGGCATTTTCAACGAGCTTTTCTGATTCGATTACATAAATGCTCGCCAGCGCGGCGGCCATCGCCAGATCATTCTGCCCGAATGTATTGGAATGAACGACGCATCGCTCCATCGAATCAAACACGCAATCCATAATGCGCGGCTTGGTGATCACCGCGCCCACCGGCACATACCCGCCCGAAAGCGCCTTGGCGGTGCAGATGATGTCCGGCTCGACTCCCTGCCAATGTTGAAACGCAAACCATTTTCCGGTCCGCCCCAGGCCGCACTGCACTTCGTCGGCAACCAGCAGCGTGCCGTACTTGCGGCAAAGCGTCATCGCCTCCAGCAGATAGCCGTCTTTCACCACTTCGCAGGTCTTGCCCTGCACCGGCTCGATGACAAACGCGGCGGCGGTCTTGCTCGATAGTGCCCTTTCGAGCGCTTCCAAATCGTTGAACGGGATCATCACCGTGCCGGGCATCAACTGCCCAAAGCGCGAGCGGAAAAACTCAGAGCCATTCAACGCCAGCGAGCCGGTGGTCAGGCCATGAAATGAATGATCGCAGTAAATGATCCCCTGGCGGCCAGTGGCGCAGCGGGCAAATTTGATCGCCGTCTCGATCGTCTCCGTGCCGCTGTTGCAGAAGAAGACGCGGGAAAGATTTTCCGGCGTGTGCTTGGTGAGCGCCTCGGCGGCCAGTCCGCTCAGCAAACCCGCATCCATGCGAACAAGATTCGGCAGATCGCGGCCGAGCACCTGCTGCATGATCGAGCGGATTTTCGGATGATTGCGCCCCAGCGCGAAAACGCCCCAGCCCGTCAGCATGTCCAGATATTTATTCCCGTCGGCGTCCCAGAGATAGCACCCTTCGCCGCGCACGTAGCCTTTATCAAAGCCGATGGCCTTGAGCATTTTGACAAATGCCGGGTTGATATGATCAGTGTGCAGGTCGTATTCCCGACCTTTGTGCTGTTCCAGCCAGTCAAAAAAATCGTCGTGCATCATGGTTTTAGTGCGGCGTCGGTTACCCGTTCAAAAGGGCCGCATTATAGCGAAAATGTTTGTCTGTCGCGAACGTCGTTATTTCCGGCGTTTGCTGGTGGGTGCGTGACACGTTAGGCAGCTGCATTTCTCCCTCCTCCGGTACTCCGGGGGAGGGCTGGGGTGGGGGTTGTGTAGAAGATGCGTCTTTCGCGAACCGCCCCCACCCTAACCCTCCCCCGGAGTACCGGAGGAGGGGACAAGATTCGCCGCCGAAATTGTCACACGCCCTTTGCCGCTACGGCGGCATCGTGGTATTCTTTTGCTGATCCAATATCACCGGACGGGCTCGAATCGGTTTCGGTTGTCATGAAACACCGGTCTTTGACCTGAAACTAGAAACTCGAAACCTGAAACCAAGTTCTGCAAAGTCCCATAACTGTATCGTCCACCAAACGCTGCGGCCCTGAACACAATTTTCCGCGGGAAGCGTTATTGTGCCGATAATAAAGCCCATGCAAACTGCCGAACGACGTAAGGCTCCGGTCCGAATTCCGCCCCCGCCGATCTTTCGCTCGCTCGACGGAGCGAAAGCCGCTGATGAGGCCCGCACGCTGGACGATTGCCTTGCCCGCGCCACGGATGCGCTGATCGCCAAACAAAATGAACAGGGATATTGGGTTGGCGAGCTCCAGGGCGACAGCATCCTCGAATCCGAATACATCCTGCTCAAATGGATACTCGGCCAGGAGAATGCGCCGGAGCTTCCGAAGATCACCAACTATTTGCGCAAGCTGCAGAACCCCGACGGCGGCTTCAGTCTTTATCCCGGCGGCAAGGCCGATCTTTCGGGAACCGTTAAAGGATATTTCGCGCTGAAGCTAGGCGGCGACAGCCCTAAGGCCCCGCACATGCGCCGCGCGCGCAAGCTGATCAAGAGCCTCGGCGGCGCCGAGAAGTGCAACACCTTTACCAAATTTTATTTCGCAGCACTCGGCCAGATCAGCTACGACTCCTGCCCGGCAATTCCGCCGGAAATCGTTTTTCTGCCCAAGTGGGTTTACTTCAATCTTTATCACGTCTCCGCGTGGACGCGCACGATGATCCTGCCGCTGGGGATCGTCACTTCATTGCGGCCGGTGCGGCGAATTCGGCCGGACTTGGGCATTCGCGAGCTGTATCTCGATCACGCGGCGGCTAATCGATTGGGCGATACGACAGATGGATTGCCGCGCGATTGGCGGCAACTGTTTCTGAAGGCGGATGGGCTCCTCAAAATCTACAACGAAGCGCCGATCCCAAGCCTGCGGGAGCGGGCGCTCAAATCGGCCGAGAAATGGCTGCTCGAACACATGGAAGGTTGCGACGGCCTTGGCGCGATCTTCCCGCCGATGGTCTACATCCTCATCGCGTTTCGGCTGCTCGGATATTCCGACGATCATCCGGTGATTCAAAAGGCGCATAAGGATCTGCGCGATCTGTTTCTCGATGGCCCGGGCAAGGATGACATCCGCGTTCAGCCTTGCCATTCGCCGATCTGGGATAGCGGCATCGCGCTCCACGCGCTTGCCGAAACGGGCATGAGCCCCGACAGCGAGCCGGCGACGCGAGCCACGCAATGGCTGCTCGATAAGGAATGCAAATTCGCTTCGGATTGGCGGCGCAATTGTCCGGGGGCCGACGTCGGCGGTTGGTTCTTTGAATTCAACAACCCGCATTATCCCGATGTCGATGACACGGCGATGGTGAGCCTTGCGCTGAAGCGCGTCGGTGGAAAAGCCGCCGCCGAAGCAGTCGAGCGCGGCGTACGCTGGCTGCTGGCAATGCAGAACGACGATGGCGGATGGGCCGCCTTCGACAAGACCACCGACCGGCCGATCCTCGAGAAGATTCCGTTCGCCGATCACAACGCAATGCAGGATCCGAGCTGCCCGGATATCGCCGGCCGCGTGCTGGAGTGCCTCGGCCACAACGGCTTCAGCATCGAGCATCCTTCCGTGAAGCGCGCGGTTAATTACATCCGTTCGCAACAAGATAGCGCCGGCTGCTGGTGGGGACGGTGGGGGGTTAATTTCGCTTACGGCACTTGGCAGGTGCTGTGCGGCCTCAAAGCTGTGAAGCAGGATATGAACGAGCCGTGGATCGCCAAAGCCGCGGCATGGCTGCGATCAGTCCAAAAAGAAGACGGCAGCTTCGGCGAATCATGCGACAGCTATGAAGACCCATCCCTTAAGGGCCAGGGCCCCAGCACCGCTTCGCAAACCGCCTGGGGCGCGATGGGTCTGATGGCGGCCGTGGGCGCACAAGATCCCGCCGTCCAGCGCGCGATCGATTGGCTCATCCAAACTCAGGCCGCCGACGGAGCTTGGGATGAACCTTGGTTTACCGGAACGGGCTTCCCCAAAGTCTTCTACCTCAAGTATCACCTGTATCGGCATTACTTCCCGGTGATGGCGCTGGGACGCTATAAGAGCCTCGTGGTGCGATGACGCCATCCGGCAGATTTTGAGAATGGAGGATTGAAGATCGAGGATGGCGCAAATGCACTGACTGCCATCCTCAATCCTCAATCCTCAAATTCGTTCGCAACGCGCCGGGCACGTCTACATAACCCACCCTTTCACCCACCCGCGCGATCCGCGCATTTTGACTGCATCGAAAATGAATTGTACATGATTGAGTGGCTGGTCGATCCGTTGGATTGGCCTGGCCGCGTGAGGATCCCTGACAAGGGCTAAGCCGCCGCGAGGCGGCGCCGGGACGCGAATGCGTGCCGGCTCATCGGTCGGCGTTTGACACCTGTCGCGTGACGCCGAGCCGGTGATGCGCAAAACGTCCGATCCGCCGGATTTTCCGGCGGACGGCGGGCGTTGCCGAAAGGATGCTCGTGATTGCTCCCTGCCTCGATGGGCGCCCTCGCCCGCCTGGTTTGCGCAGTTCACGGTTTCTTATCGGTCCTCCTTGTAGCAGGAATTTGCCGCACGTCTGTCCGCACAGGCGGCACAGCTTCATGCGCGGCAAAGCTTTCGTTCAGCACGATTAAGTCGGCGTGTGCCGCCGTCGATGCTGAAATGGGAGCACGGCGCCGAAGGAAGATGCCTTGGCACTCCTCTGCACCGTCTGTCCGCAGTCCAAAGACAAAACTCGCGGCTCGATTATGGGCCCGACAACACAGGAGGCATTGCAATGAAGGCCCGTCTCAACCGCAAAGGATTCACGCTGATCGAAATTTTGATCGTCGTAATCATCCTCGGCATTCTCGCGGCGATCGTCATCCCGCAGTTCAGCAGCGCCAGCAACGATGCTCGCAAGAGCAGCCTGGCCAGCACCGCCCAGACCATGCGCAGCCAGATCGCGCTTTATCGCCTGCAGCACAATGACGTGCTCCCCGGCGCCGGCGCTTCGGGCTTCGCCAGCGCGTCGTTCTGGACACAGATGACGACCAAGACCGACGCGACCGGCGCTGCCTACACCGGCACCTCGCTCTCGGGCCCGTTTGGTCCGTATATGCAGACCACGCCGGTCAACCCGCTCGCTGCCGCTCAGAGCTGGCAGAGCACGGTGACCGATGGCTCTGCCGCCACGACGTTGTCGACCGCCACCGGTTTTGTCTACGACTACACCGGCGGCACCGGCAACTTCTGGGGCACGGACGCGACCGGCAAGACGATCATCCCCTAAGTCGCAGTGAAAGCGATTTGAACTAATCCGGCCGGCGGCTTCGTCAGCCGCCGACCGGCTTGAATGGATTTGTCGAATAAGTAGTGGGACGGAATAAGAAGTCAGACGGAATATGTAGTCAGCAGGCAGAAAATACAGGAACCAGAATCTGATTTCTGACTACTGATTATCTCTGCCTGCTCATTCGCTCTGACTCCCGCGAGGGTTCGCAAATGATGAACCGAAGACTACGGCAAACGCGACACGCCTTCACGCTGATCGAGATTCTGATCGTCGTGGTGATTCTCGGCGTGCTCGCCGCCATCATCGTGCCGCAGTTTACCAGTGCCTCTCACGAGGCGCGCGAGAGCACGCTGAAGGACTGCCTGCGATATCTCCGCACGCAGATGGTGGTCTTCAAGGCGCAGCATCGCGATGTGGCTCCGGGGTTCCCCAATTGCGATCCTTCCCAGACTCCGGACCAGACGACGTTTATCACTCAGATGACGCTCTGCTCGGATGAGCTGGGCAACGGCAACAGCGTGCCAACCGACGTATTTCACTACGGCCCGTATCTGAGCCAGATGCCGGCCAATCCGGTTAATGCGTTGCCGGGCATCCTGGTTGTTAACGCGCCGGTGATGCCCGCGCCCGATCCGTCGCAGCCTTATGGATGGATCTATAATGCGCAAACGATGGAGATCATTCCAAATCTCACCGGCAAGGACAGCGGCGGGATGTTGTACAGCAGTTACTAGAAGTCTTTGAGAGTACCTTGATTTTGGGAGTTGCCATGAAGACTGAAAAGATGCTCGTTGTTGTGATCGTTTTGCAGGCCCTGATTCTGCTGGGACAGTGGACGGGTGTTCCCGCGGCCACGCCCGCGCAGGCGCAGAGCTTCAACCCCAGCGAGCGCCAACTGGCCATCCTGGATGAAGCCAAGCAGACCAACGCGCGGCTCGACAAGCTCATCTCCTTCCTTCAGAGCGGCGACATGGTGGTGAAGGTTGCCAAGCCTGAAGAAGAGAAGAAGTAGTCGTACTCAGTGAAGAACAAAGAGTGAAGCATGAAGAATGTTTCCCAACATCTTCGCACGGTTCTTCGTCGGCCGCGCTTGCGCGGGTTTACGCTGATTGAGATCCTCGTGGTCGTGGTGATCCTGGGGATCATGTCGGCGGTGATCCTGCCGCAACTGGGAACGCGCGACGATCTTTCGGCGGCATCGGCGGCGCGCACGCTGATGGCGGACCTGCTCTACGCGCAGAACCGCGCCATAACGCTGCAGCAATATCACTACATCGTCTTCGATACGACCAACAAGAAGTACACGATCTATACCGGGACGTCCGCCGGCCCGACGACGGTCATCCCGCATCCGCTGACCAACGCCAACTATCAGCAGGTGTTTGGCGTCGCTCCGCTGACCAAAGTCAGCTTTGGCACCGTCAGCTTTGATGGACAGACGACGCTGGGATTTGATGAGCTGGGCGTTCCGTATTCCTACTCCGCGAGCACGGGCAAGGCAGTGCTTAATGCCGGGTCGGTGGTCGTGCAGTGCAACGCCAACAAGATGACGCTCACGATCAAGCCTTATAGCGGGGAGATTTTGATTCAGTAATGCTATTCGCCCGTCGCCAGGCTCGCCCGATTGGATTGGACATCGGGCACGACAGCATCAAGATGCTGCAACTGAGCGCGCCCGGCAAACCGCTTGCCGTCGCCGCCGCGGCACGGCGCGCGCTTCCTGCCCGAGTCCCATCCACGACGGGCGCTGCGCTGGCGGATGTCTTGCGGCAAATGCTCGTCGATGCGCCATTTGTCGGCCGGCGCGTCGCCGCCGCGCTTCCCTCCGAGATTGTCCACACCCGAACGCTGCGAGTTCCGATCGATGCCGACGAGGCGATCGATACATCTTTCGCGCATGCCGACGGCCTCTTTCCATTTGATCTCAACGAAGCGACCGTTCGATCTCTCTCGACAACGCTAAAACATCCCGGCCGCGCGGCTTTTCGCGAGGTGATTCTCTTCGCCACCCGCAACTGCGAAGTCGAGGCTTATCTGGCCGAGCTGCGCGCTGCGGGATTGACGATCGATTCATTGCAGATCAATCCACTTGCCGCCTACCGCGCCGCCGAGCGATTTGTCGAATTCGGCGAAATCCTCGCGATGCTCGATCTTGGCGCGGCGCGAAGCACCCTTGTGATCGGGCGCGGATCATCCGTCGAATTCGTCCGCTCGATCGAGATCGGCGGCCGCCATGTCGAGCAGGCGATCGGGCATAAGCTCGGCTTGGATGAATCAGAAGTTCGGCAGCTGCGCCGACGGTTGGCGCAGTCGGCCAATCGCTCGTCGCCGAGATCGGATCCGGTTGCCAGCGCCGTCTTCGACGCCACACGCGGCTTGGCAGAGCATCTGGCCCAGCAGATCGCGATGTGCCTTCGTTATCATGCAATCACCTTCCGTGGCCAGCGGCCGACTCGCTTGGCAGTTGTCGGCGGCCAGGCGACCGATCCCCATCTTCAACACGCCCTGAGCTGCGCGACCGCGCTGCAGATTGAGCCAATTAACCTGCTCGAAGGAATCGACACACGGCACATGCGTCCGCTCGACGCAGAGCCGCCGGCAGGGCAGTGGGGGGCGTGCCTCGGAATGATCCCTACCGCGCGCGTCGCCGGCGCACGGCCGGCTATCCGCGCTGCGGCGTAACTCGCGGCCGATTGAAACACGGATCGCAGTAAGATTCCCACGCGATCATCACGTTCCACGTTTCCACGCTTCATCGACACATCCGAACCCTCGCCTCCTGCGTATCATTGCGGTACTCTTCTGCCGAAAGCATCTCATGGCCCAATCGCAGCTCATGCAGTGCATGGAAGTGTGGGGCGGCAACCAGCCGGTGGATTGCGGCGTTGTCATGTCCGGCCTGGATGCGTGGGTCTACTGTAAGCCTTACGGGGCCGCATCGGCCGGCGGCGATGTTTACTACGTCAGCTCCTGCGCAACGGGACGAATCACGCGATTGCTCGTTGCCGACGTTAGCGGGCATGGCGATCAGGTCAGCGAGCTGGCGGGCAACCTGCGGCACATGATGCGCCGCTTCGTCAACTATCTCGATCAATCCCGTTTTGTCGGCGAGATGAATCGCCAATTCACCGAACATTCCAAGCTCGGCAACTTTGCGACGGCGGTCGTGACGACGTTTTTCGCGCCGACGAATCATCTCTCGCTTTGCAACGCCGGACACCCGCCGCCTTTGCTCTATCGGGCGGCGACCAAGAAATGGTCCTTCCTCGAACCGAGCGGACCGGCGTCTGATGATGTTTCGAATATCCCGCTCGGCATCGAAGATTCCTGCAAGTACGAGCAATTCGACGTGCGCCTGAAAGTCGGTGATCTGGTGCTCTGCTATACCGATTGCCTGCCGGAATCGAAGGGCGCCGATGGAGAGTTGCTCGGCCAGGAAGGATTGCTGAAGGTCGCGCAAACTATTTCGGGCAGCGACGCGCCGGCGGTGATCAACGCACTTCTTAAAGCGGTTGCTGATCATCATGGCGGAAATCTTCAGGGGGACGATGTGACGATCTTGCTGTTTCGTCCCAATGGGCTAGCGCCGCGGCCGCCTTTCCATAAGCGATTGCTGGCGCCGTTTCGGCTAGGCGGCGCGATTATCAATTCGCTGCGACCGGGCGGGCCGCCGGTTCCCTGGCCGGATTTCAGCATCGCCAACCTGGGCGGTGCGCTGTTTGGGCCATTGAATCGTTTTTATCGGCGCGAGCGGAGCGCGACGGATGTGTAATCACTTCGGCCGTTTCTTGGCGATGAATTTCCTGAGCTGCTCGATCGTCATGCAGTTGATGACGTTTTCCTTGGCCGCCCACGCGCGTCGGGCAACAGTCAATCCAAGCGGGAGCTCGCTCAATCCCTCAATTGAGTGCGCGTCAGTATCAATCGCCAGCATCGCGCCGCCGGCGATTGCCGCACGCGCGTTGACATCGTTCAAATCCAGCCGCGGATAGCCGGCGTTGATTTCCAGCGCGGTACCATTCGCCGCGGCGGCGGTGATGATCTTGTGCATATCCAGCGGCAACCCCGCGCGCCGGTTGATCAAGCGCCCCGTCGGATGGCCGACGATATTCACATACGGATTATCGATCGCGCGCAACAGGCGATCGGTCGCCTTGTCCGTTTCCTGCTTCAGCGCCACATGCGGGCTGGCGACGACGATATCCAACTCCGCCAAAATCTCATCCTCAAAATCGAGGTGCCCATCGGCGAGAATATCCACCTCGCAGCCCGCCAGCAGCGTGATCCCTTTAATGCGATCGTTGGCTTTGTGAATGTCTTTGATATGCGCGAGCAATCGCTTGGCAGTCAGCCCGTTGGCGATTGCCTGGCTCTTGGAGTGATCGGTGATCGCAAGGAACTGATACCCCCGCGCCTTGGCCGCCTCGGCCATTTCTTCGATGCTGTTGGCGCCGTCGGAGGCGGTGGTATGCGTATGCAGATCGCCGCGAATATCCGTGATTGAAATAAGGCCGGGGACTTTGTGATCGAGCGAAAGCTGCACTTCGCCGCGCGCCTCGCGCATTTCCGGCTCGATGTAATCCATTCCAAGAGCCTTATAGACCTCGGCCTCGCTCTTGCTGGCAACCGGTTTGATCGGCGGCGCTTCGGCGGTCTTCTTGGCGGCGCGATCATAGTCCTTCAGCTTGTACAGGCCCCACTCGTTGAGCGTCATCCCATGATCCTGCGCCAGGCCGCGAAGCTGGATGTTGTGATCCTTGGAGCCGGTGAAGTAGAGAAGGGCCGCGCCGAAGTTCTCGATTGGCACCATCCGCAGATCGACCTGTAATCCGCCGACAGTGACGACGCTGGCTTTGGTATTCCCCTGGCCGTTGATCTTCTGCACCTCGGGGAATTTCACGAACTCCGCGGAGACCGCCGCGCCCGCGCTTGGGTCCTTCAGCGCGCAGATCAAATCCACGTCTCCGACAGTCTCGCGACCGCGCCGCAGGCTGCCGGCGACTTGCACCTGGCTCACTTCCTTGAGCTGCCGCACGCGCTCGACCAGCGCCAGCGCGATAGGCAGCGCTTCGCCGATCCCCATTCGCTGCGCCGCCTGGGAACGCATTGCGATTCCGTCCTTGATGGCGGCAATCTTCTTTTCGCCGATCCCCTTGAGCCCATCGAGAGCGCCGCCGTCGATTGCCTTCACCAGCTCTTCCAGATTGGTGACGTTCCGCTCCTTCCAGAGCAGCGAAATCGTCTTGGGTCCCAAACCCGGAATATCCAGCAGCGGCAAAAGCCCCGCCGGCACGCTCTGCGCCAGCTCGTCATAATCCGTGCTGCGTCCCGTCGCGATAAACTCGCGCACGATCTTGCAACTCGACTCGCCAAGCCCCTCCACTTCTTGGATCGAGTCATCCTCGCACATCTTCCGCACATCATTAGGCAAATCCCTGATGATGCGGCTCACCTTGGAAAACGCGATCGCCTTAAAGCGATTCTCGCCCTTGATTTCAAGAATGGCCGCCGCCTTGGCGAAAAGGTCCGAGAGATCCTGGTTGAGGGACATGGCGGCTATTGTAGATTTTTGAGTGCAAATTGCGATTTGCCGTAGTGCAAGCGAGACTCGGTAATGAATTCAGCGCTTCTGTTGTATAGAATCGAGAGAACGCAAATGCCCGGAGGTTTGCCATGACCGTCTCAAAGCTCGAGTTGAATGGAAATGCGCTAGAGTATCTGCAGCGTGTTGAGGAAAGCGGGGAGGAATTGATTATTACCGACAATCAAGTGCCTGTACTGAAGGTCGTATCGCTGAGAAAGCAACGGCCTGCGTCTGAGGTCTTTGCTGACGTGCGCGGAAAGGTTAAATATCATGGCGATCTTCTTGAACCGGAAACCAAAGAATGGGGTGAGGAGTGATTGTTCTTCTGGACACCTGCGCGCTCATCTGGTGGGCGGTTGATCCCCAAAAGCTGTCACGAACTGCATCCGATTGGTGCGCGAGAATGGAAGCCGAAGGCGGTGCGATCAGCTCGATCTCGATCTGGGAAATTGGCACGAAAATTAAGAAGGGGAAGCTCGATATTGGATTGACGATCGAAGAATTCACCGCACGAATCAGACAAACGGGGGCGATCGATATATTACCGGTAGACGAGAAGATTTGGATTGCGAGCCTTGCATTGCAATGGCCGCATACCGATCCGGTTGATCGGGTCATCGTTGCGACGGCAGCGCTCCGAGCATTGCCGCTGCTCACGACGGATCGGGAAATTCACTCATTCTACCCAAAGACGGTCTGGTAACGGCATCGGCGCGGGTTCGGCGGGCGTATCTTCGGCGGATGTGGGTTCGATTGTGCTTTGACCCGCGGCGTCCTGTCCAATTCGCGTCAACTGCACGATCCTCTCCAGCTTAAACGTCCGCTGACTGTTTCGCAGATGGCAATGCGCGACAAGCAGCAGCTCCCCATTGCGCCGGCGGATATGCAAAGGATCGACCATCCGTTGCGTGCGGTTCTCCGCCGCATCGAGGTATTCCATCATCACGGCGCATTTTTGCTCGAGCGCTTCCTCCAGCGCGAGCGGCAGAAGGCTTTGCCGCGGATTGGCCGGCAGAAGCCCCATCGGACCGCCTTGCTCGCGGAAGGCGTCACACAAGCACATTCCCCACCCGCCGACCGGCTCCATTAGCTTCTCGAAAACGCCGGCGGTCGTTTGCGCATCCGCCAGCGCGCGATGGGCAACGCGCGGGCCAAGGCCAAGGCGATCAGCCAGCGGCTGCAGCGCGTTGCCGCCGCGGCCAAATCGCCGACGGGCGATGCGAACCGTATCCATTACCGGCGCGTTGTTCAGTGCCTCGACGATTTCCACGCCAGCGCATCGAAACTCGCGAATCAGGAACGACAGATCAAAGCGGATGTTATGCCCCAGAATCGCGGCCCCATTGAGCAGAGTCCGCGCCGCCGGCAGTTGGTCGGCAAACGTCGGCTGCCCATCCACCATCGCCTGGCTAATCCCGGTGAGGGCGGTAACGCCAAGGCTGATCCGCCGCCGCGGGTCGATGAGCTGCTGATATTCGCCAACAACGCGGCCGCCTTCGATCCGCACAATGCCCAGCTCGATAATGCGATGACCGAAGTCAGCGGATGCCCCGGTCGTCTCGACATCAAGAAATGCGAGGGGAATATCGCGAAGGGATTGGAGCAGGGAAAAAGACATCCGTGTCAATAATCATACGCTTCGAGGCGTGATTTGATCGTCCGCATGCGACGGCGTTCCTCCCTCTCCCTTGTTACCCAGGGGAGAGGGTTGGGGTGAGGGGACGAACGCGTTAATTTGCGAACGGCGCCATGTTGCGACTCGCCGTCCCCTCACCCTGCCCTCTCCCCTGAGTACAGGGGAGAGGGTTCTGAGCGCGCCAATTAGGCGCAATCCTCCATCCCGATTGTCCATCCTCGAATTGTCCCACCGTTGCCAAGGGGCTACGCCGCACTCGCGCCGTGGCACTTCTTGTACTTCTTCCCGCTTCCGCACGGGCACGGATCGTTTCGGCCGACCTTGGGCGCTTCCCGGACAATCGTTGCGACTTTAACTGGCGCTTCCTTCTCTTGCGCTTGCTGCGATTCGTCCAATGTCGCGCCTTTTTCGACGCCGGCCGTGGCGGCCAGGTTTTCCTTTACTCCGTAGCCGCCGGTTTCTTCGTGGACGGCGGCGGTCTCGCGGTAGGCGCTGCGGGCCTGGGCTTGGCCGACCACCCTCGCGCGGAAGATCAGGTCGGTGACCTTATCGCGGATTCCTTCCATCATCTGCTTGAAGTAGGCGAACCCTTCCTTCTTGAAGACGATCCGCGGATCTTTCTCGGCAAAGCCGGCGAGGCCGACGCCGCCGCGGAGGATGTCCATCGCGTAGAGATGGTCCTTCCACGTTTGATCGAAGATCTGGATGAGGACGAACTGCTCGAGATCGGTCAGCTCTTGCCGCAGCGCCTGGCGCCCGCGGCGGATGAGCCGATCGGCCAGGCTCGGATGTCCTTCGCCATTAGATGAGACGGCATCGGCGAGCGAAGTTTTGCGCGTCGCCAATCCCTCCGGGCGAAGCAGGCCGGCGAAGCGCGCCTCAAATGCCTGCGTCACCTTCTCTTCATCGCCAAGCTTCGCGAGCGATCGAATTTCGTCGTCCAGCTTCCCATCCTTGAGGAACTTTTCCTGATAGCCGAGCAACTCATCGCGGAGCAAACGCACCGGCGTTTGCTGGATGTGCTCGATGGGGATCTCAACGGCGTATTTGGCTTTGGCCCAGCCACGCACATAATCGGCGGCATAAGGGTCGGCGATCAGCTCGCCCGTCTGCGCGGTTTGCACCATGGCCAGGATGTGATCGACGGGGTATTCGATTTCGCGACGCGCGTAGGCGGCGCGGGCGCGGTCTTCGATCATCGCGGAGATTTCATCGACGCTCTTGGTTTCATTCTCGCGCCCGCCCTCCACGAGCATTTCCTGCGGCGACACCTCGACGCCGAATTTTTCCTTCGCCCAGGCCGACAACTCGCGCTCGGCGTAGAGCGGCTCAAGATATTTTTGCAGACCGTTCACATCGCGCTCTTCGATGTTTTCCACCGCCGCCTCGCGGAGCCTGTCTTCCAGCTCCTGGCGATCCATCTTGCGAATCTGTGCCTGCGGCAGGCTGACATGAAAGCGGCTCATCGCCCAGCTTGAAAGACCGCGCGTGTCCCACGATTCGGTGTCGTCGCTGTCGCCCTCGCCCATGAACTCTTCAAGCGTGGCGGTGATGGTCGTTTCGGCCTCGGCCTTCGCCTGGTCCTTGATGAACATCTCCAGGTCTTCGATCTTGCGGCGGCCGCGCAGGTCATCGACGTCGATGCCTACTTCAAAATTTGTGCGGCTCCATTCGCTGATGGTGGCGGCGACGTAATCCTTGCCGACGTACTTCTCGACCGCGTCATGGATCGAATCGCCGATCATCTTCCAGATGATCTGATCGACATCGCGCCCTTCGAGTACCTGTTGGCGCATGCCGTAGAAGGTGGAGCGCTGGTAATCCATCACCTCGTCGTAATCGAGCAGATTCTTGCGGGCCAGGAAGTTGCGCTCCTCGACCTTCTTCTGGGCGCGGACGATGCCCTTGGTGATGCGCTTGTCTTCGATGGCCATCCCCTCTTCCATGCCGAGCCAGCCGAGCACCCTGATGGTGAATTCGCCGGCAAACATCTGCATCAGCTCGTCCTGGAGACTGACATAGAAGCGGCTGGATCCTGGGTCACCCTGGCGTCCTCCGCGCCCGCGAAGCTGGTTATCGATTCGCCGGGCCGTGTGCCGCTCGGTGGCAATGACGTGCAGCCCGCCCGCGGCGGTGGCATCCGCCGAAAGCTTGATGTCGGTCCCGCGGCCCGCCATGTTCGTCGCGATCGTCACGTTTCCCACTTTTTCGCCGTGCGCGTTCACATGCTGCTGGCCGGCCTTCGCGACAATATGCGCCTCGCGTTCATGCTGCTTGGCGTTAAGCACCTCATGCTCAACGCCGAACTTTCGCGAGAGCATAGTCGAGAGCTTTTCGCTCTTTTCGACGCTGGTGGTGCCGACAAGCACCGGCCGCCCGGCGCCGCTGGTCTCCTTGATCTCCTCAATGATCGCATCCCACTTTTCCCCTTCCTTGCGATAAACGCGATCTTCATGATCGACGCGAATGACCGGGCGATTGGTCGGAATCGTCACCACATCCAGCTTGTAGATCTTGCTGAACTCCTCGGCTTCGGTCTGGGCGGTGCCGGTCATGCCGGCCAGCGATTTGTAGAGCTTGAAGAAATTCTGCAGCGTGATCGTCGCCAGCGTCTGCGTCTCCTGCTTGATCTGCACGCGCTCCTTGGCTTCGACGGCCTGGTGCAGGCCGTCGCTCCATTGGCGGCCGGTCATCTTGCGGCCGGTGAACTCATCGACGATGACGATCTCTGAATCCCCGCGCCCGCCGCCGCGATCGACCACATAATCCTTGTCCTTCTCGTAGACGACATGGGCTCGCATCGCCTGCTCCATCAGGTGCGGCCACTCCATGTTATTACCGACATAAAAGCTGCCGACTCCCGCCGCATCCTGGGCGGCGGCGATCCCCTCGTGCGTCAGATGCACGCTCTTGCGGTCCCACTCCACCTCGTAATATTGGGTGAGACCTTCCTTGCGTTTTTCGGCTTCGGCAAGCTGGATCTCGGCTTGCTCGCGGCGCTTGCGGGCGGCTTCCTTCTCTTCCTTGGTTTTGGCCTTGTCGGCGTCGCCCTCGGCCCCCTTGATGGCGCGCTTCGCATTATCGACAGCCTTTTCAACTTCGTTCCATGGCCCATTGAGCGCGATGACTTTGCGCGCCACTTCGTCGGCGGCTTTATATTTGGGGGCATCGTCGCGGGCGAAGCCGCTGATGATCAGCGGCGTGCGCGCCTCGTCGATCAGGATCGAATCGACCTCATCGACAATCGCAAAATCGAGCGGCCCCTGCACCTGCAAATCAACGCGCTCCTTCATGTTGTCGCGGAGATAGTCAAAGCCGAACTCGCTGTTGGTGCCATAGGTAATGTCGCACTCATACTGCGTGCGGCGGGTATCGCTTCCCGGATCCATGTCGGACTGAATGAACCCGACGGAAATCCCCAGCGCCTCAAATGCCGGCCGCACCCAGTTGGCATCGCGCTTCACGAGATAATCGTTGACGGTCACGACGTGGCAATGATTCCCTTCGATCACCTTCATGAAACAGGCGAGCGGCGCGACGAAAGTCTTGCCTTCACCCGTTGCCATCTCGGCGATCTTGCCTTCGTAAAGCACCACGCCGCCAATGAGCTGCACATCAAAGCACCGCGCGCGGAACGGCGGGCGCGATTCGGGATAAATCTTTCGCACGGCGTCGTAGAGTTCGACGGGCACCGCCGTCTTCATGAAGTGCTCGCCGTTGGCGATCATGCGCTGCACGATCTCGTCATAGATCTGCCGCGCTTTGGGCTCAAGCTTCGACGGATCAAACTTCACCGTCATCTCGTCCACTTCGGGATTGAAGATCTGGCGGATGCCGATGTTGCGGTCCATCGCCTCGCGCACGATGGCGAATGCCTCATGCATCACCTCGTCGCGGGTCATTTTTTTATCGAGGAGCGCCTCGTGAAGCTCGAGCGTGCGCTGGCGGAGCTGGTCGTCGCTCATCGCCGCCACCTTGGGTTCAAGCGCATTGATCTGCTCAACGATGCGGCGGTAGCGCTTGATGAGCCGTTCGTTGCGGCTGCCAAAAATCTTCGTGAGAATCTTGCCGACTGTCATGAGAACCTCGGGGAAATGCTGAATGCTGAATGCTGATTAACTAATGCTGGCGAAGTCGCCTGATGAGCGCGGCTAGCGCGCCGTTGGACGTCGATTGGGTGCGGGATAAAGGATCAGGCGATGGGAGGCGGCAGGCGGAACTGGAAAGGGGAGACGGGCTGATGCGCCGGAGCCGCGTCGAGCACGACAATGAACGCTGACACCGGTCGCGCAGCGGGCTGTGACGGTCGGACGGGCCGCGGGAGAGAAACCGGCGCGTTATCGCGGAAACTCTGGCCGAGCCGCGCGACGATGCGCTGGGCGATCTGTGCAAATTCGGCAGCCCGCGGCCCCGAAGCCGGCGCGGCCAACGACACCTGATCGGCGCAAAGCGCCGTCGCCATCGTCAGGACCACGAGGATTCGCCGGGGATTAGACATCAAGCTCCGCCAAGTCGAGCCACGCATTCTCACGGGAATTGTAGGCGCTCGTCAAGAGCGATCGGCGTTTGGCGCGACCGGCAATCATTTGTTTACGGACAATTAGTTATACGACGTGAGGGGGATTTGGATTGCGCTGTATGGCGAGGGATGTGAGTTCTGCCCCCGTGCCCCCAATATCTCAATCGTCGCTCCGACTCGAGTCGTGATCCACAGTCCAATACAGAAGTCAGGGTAATTGACAAAATGCACGAAAAAGGCGGGCAGTGCCCGCCCTACGATCAAATGCGCCGCGTAGGGCGGGCACTGCCCGCCGCATTTTCTAACGGAATTAAGTGTGTGCTCAGCCAGTTTTCACCATCTCAAGCAATTCCCTAGCGACAATATCGGCGGCATCCGACTTGCCGAGCTTTCCGGCGGCCTCAGCCATGGCTTGGCGCTTGTCACGATCATTGAGCAGCGACTCCAGAACCGGCCGCAGTTTGGCGGCATTTTTCTGGCGATCCTTGAGGTCGTCGATCAACACCGCTGCGCCGGCGTCGGCGAGAACCTTAGCATTCAGCCGCTGGTGCATGTCGCGGTGATATGGATAGGGAAAGAGGATCGAGGGGACGCCGCAGGCGGTTAGCTCCGCGCAGCTGCTGGCTCCAGATCGCGAAACCGCAAGATCGGCAACCGACCACACATCCGCCATCTGCGGCGTGAAATCCATGACAGTCGCCCGCGCTGCAACACCCTTGTCAGCGAGGCTCCGATAACCCGCCCGGACGGCATCCGCGTGATCGCGCCCGGACAGATGCAGGATTTGCCAGCCATCGAGCGGCAATGTTTCCAATACCGTGAGAACCGCTTCGTTGACCGTCATCGCGCCCAGCGATGCCCCGGTGACGACCAGTGTCTTGAGCTTTTGATCCAGGCCAAGCCGTCCCGCGGCTTCGGCTTTGGGCGGAAGCCGCCGCATGTCAGAGCGAATCGGGCAGCCGGTGAATTTGAGCTTCGCGCGGCGTGAGGAATCGACATGGTCGGCGGTCGCTTCGAATTGGCAGAACACCGATTGCACGGACTTGGCGAGGAATTGATTCGCCTTGCCGGGAACGACATCGGGGTTGATCAGCGCGCAGGGCACGCCTTTCCTCGCCGCTTCGCGGATCGCGACGCCGGCGGCGTATCCGCCGAGGCCCAGTGCCGCGACCGGGCGCTCATTGCGCAGGATTGATTTCACCAGATCGCGCGTGTCGCGCCAGCTTTTGTAGAACTTGAGCAAGCCGCCGATTGTCTTCACCGGCGGGACGATCGGCTGCGGGACGAACTCAAATTTCGTGGGCCCGAGAATAACGCTGTCGATCTCGCGCATCGTGCACAGGAACAGCGGCCGCACTTGCGGCGCGATCTTCCGGAGCGCCTCGGCAACCGCGATGCCCGGATACAGATGCCCACCGGTGCCGCCGCCGGCCAGGAGTATTGTCATCGAAGAATCCGCCATGCGATTTTGAAGGTAGCCGGGAACAGGACGATTGTCAGGCGGCGAGCCTTTGCATCGGCTCTGGTTCCCGCGGCTGATCGATTGGCTCGTGATCCTGCGCCACGGCTTGCGCGCCATGAGCAAATCGGGTCACGCTGTAGAGTAATCCGAGAGCCGCGCAGGTGATGACCAGCCCCGTCCCGCCCGCGCTGACCAGCGGCAGCGACAGTCCCTTGGTCGGCACGCTGACCGTCGCGACGGCAACGTTAATTACAGCCTGCAACCCAAGCATCGAGGCCGTTCCAAACGCAAGCATTTTTCCAAATTCGTCGCGCTTCTGCTTGATCACCTGCCACGCCACGAACAGCACGCCCATGTAGAGCGCGATCGTGAGCATCGCGCCAAATAGTCCAAGCTCCTCGCAGATGATCGAGAAGATGAAATCCGTCGTATCTTCGGGAAGATAGCCGAGCTTCTGCACGCCGTTCCCCAGCCCGCGGCCAAAGAGCCCGCCGCTGGAAAAGCTTAGCAGGCTCTGGATCATGTGATACCCCTTGCCCTGCGGCGAGGCCCACGGATCCATGAACGCCATCACGCGATCCATGCGATAGGCTTTGTGAAGCAGGAACCACCCTGCCCCCGCCAGCGCCGGCAGCAGGACGATCGCCAGGTGTCTTTTTCTCACCGACCCCGCCAGAAACATCGTCAGCGCGCACGAGGCGATGAGCACCGCCGTTCCAAAATCTTTAATGACCACTAAAAGACAGAGCACGCCGATCGGCGCAACGGTCGGGAGGAACCCGCGAAAGAACCGATCGCCGGGATGCCTATAGGTAAGCCAATACGCCAGGAAGAGAACTGTCGCCCATTTCGCCAGCTCGGAAGGCTGAAGCTGCACAGGCCCCAGCCTGATCCATCGCCGCGCGCCGTTGAGCTGCACGCCGACGTGGGGAATCAGCACTGCCGTGCAAAGCACGATGGCGATGATCATCGCCCAAAGGATCGGCGAGCGTATCGGAGTCTTGCGCTGCCGCGCCAGCCAGGCGTAATCAAATCGCCCGACGAGCAGAAAGGTGGTTGCCGACGCGATGACAAATCGCAAATGCTTGGCCCCCAGGATCGACCATTGCCATTTGAGATCCCCAGTAATCTGCGACGACGCCGACTGCACCATGATCAGGCCGATCGCCAGCAGCGACAAAACACAGAGCGCAAGGATATCGCGATGGCGAAGCCGGAAAATCGACGCTTCCATGAAACGATTATCGGACGGGCAGTTGCTTTCGCTTCAGGAATGTTTGTCGTGCCCAAATACAGAGGCATCCGTCTTAGAACCCTCTCCCCTGTACTCAGGGGAGAGGGCAGGGTGAGGGGACAGCGTGTCGCGATATGGCGCGGTTCGCAAGTCGATGCGTTCGTCCCCTCACCCCAACCCTCTCCACTGAGTACAGGGGAGAGGGAGAAGGGGAACGGAGCGCGCAGAGAGACCGGATGCTTCGGAGTACCTCAGTTGCAGCATGACGATTTCTTGTGGCGAGACGCGCCAGAATCGTGGCCTATCTTTTAGGCCGACTTGAGCGCTGCAAACAGCATCCATCGCGCAGTAGAATCTGCGGGCACGGTGCGATCATTCAAATCGAATGTGCGACACCTCTTCAACATCAACCACAAGGAACGGCGATGGCCGAAAGCATTGGATTCATTGGTCTGGGACAAATGGGAAGCGCGATGGCGGCAAATCTGCTGTCAGCGGGATTCGCGGTGCGCGTCTACAACCGCACACCTGAGCGGGCGAAACCCCTCGTCGATCGCGGCGCGATTCTGACGGCATCGCCCGAGCAAACAGCAACGCCCGGCGGCATCGTGGTCTCGATCGTCTCCGATGACCGCGCGCTGGAAGCTATCTCGACCGATGCCCTCGCCAGCGCCCTCGGCAAAGGCGGCGTGCACCTTTCGATGAGCACAGTCTCGCCCGAAACGACTCGCCGGCTCGCGCCCATTTTCGCGAGCCATGGCGCGACGCTCATTGCGGCGCCCGTCTTCGGCCGGCCCGAGGCGGCGGCCGCCCGCAAGCTCTGGATCTGCGCTTCCGGACCCGCCGGCGCCAAGCAGCGCGTGCGGCATGTCTTCGACGCCATGGGCCAGGGCGTTTTTGATTTCGGCGAAGAAGTCGGCGCAGCCAATGTCGTCAAGCTCGCCGGCAATTTCCTGCTCACCGCCGCCATCGAGGCGATGGCCGAGGCATCGGTTCTGGCCGAAAAGAACGGCGTCTCGCGCGAAGCACTGCTCGAAATGTTTACCCAGACGCTCTTCAATTGCCCGATCTACGTGAATTACAGCCGCCGACTCATCGACGCGGATTTTGATCGCGTCGGATTTCCCATTCCGCTAGCGCTCAAAGACATGCGCCTCGCGCGCGACATGGCGTCCGCCTCCAACGCTCCGCTGCCGATTCTGAGCCTTTTGTGCGATCGCTATGTGAGCGCATTAGCCAAAGGACGCGCAAACATGGATGCATCGGCGATCGCGCTGGGCGCGGTGGATGACGCGAATTTGAAATGGGATTGACAGCGCGGGCGCAGATGAAACGTGAAGACGTGAAACGTGACGGCGGGCTCGTTTTCCGTCACGTTTAACGTCTTCACGCTTCAGCCATCCCCAAATGAAGCTTGACAGTTTCCCGCAGTCATCTAAAATCCGCCTCGACAATTGAATATCGTTCTTATCGAGAGTGGCAGAGGGTTGGGCCCTGTGAAGCCACAGCAACCGACGGTGGTTGTGCCGCACGGCGCATGATCGTTAGGTGCTAATTCCCCCCTGTCGAGCGGCAACTGAGCCGCCCGGCACGGACAGATAAGAAGAAGCTCCAAGACGCCGACGCAGCCTCTTCTTATCTGGAAGAGGTTTTTTTGTTTTGTGGGTTGTTGGTTGTAGGTTGTTGGTTGTGGGTTGTTTGTTGAAGGACGCCTGGGCGCCTTCCTGAACTGCCCACCACACACAACCAACAACCCACAACCCACACCAACGGAGTTGGCAATGAGCTACGTCCTTGGCCTTAAGTGCAAAGAGTGTGGGCATCGGGTGCCGGTTTCGCCGGTTCATGTTTGCGAGGCTTGCTTTGGGCCTTACGAAGTCGAATACGACTACGCGAAGATGAAAGGCAAAGTCACCCGCGCCAGCATCGAGGCGGGGCCGAAGAGCCTCTGGCGATACAAGGATTTGCTGCCGGTTGAAGGGCAGCCGAAGGTGGGGCTTCACTCCGGGTTTACGCCATTGAAGCGCGCGACACGCCTCGCAAAAGAGCTGGGCTGCCGCGAGTTGTACATCAAGGATGACTCCTGCAATTACCCGACCTATTCCTACAAAGAGCGCGTCGTCTCGGTCGCCATCAGCAAGGCCGTCGAGTTCGGCTTTGATACCGTCGGCTGCGCCAGCACGGGCAATCTCGCCAACTCCACCGCCGCCCACGCGGCACAGGCGGGCATCCGCTGCTTCGTGATGATCCCGCACGATCTCGAGCAGGGCAAAGTCCTCGGCTCGCTGATCTTCGGGCCGACGATGGTCCGCATTAAGGGCAACTACGACGACGTCAACCGTCTGTGCACCGAGATCGCCGACAAGTACGGCTGGGCGATCGTGAACGTCAATTTGCGCCCGTACTACACCGAAGGCGCCAAGACCTACGGCTTCGAGATCGCCGAGCAGCTCGGCTGGGCGCTGCCGCAGCACACGGTCGTCCCGACCGCGGGCGGGACCATCCTGCCGAAGATTTACAAGGCGTATCGCGAGCTGGTCGAAATCGGACTTGTGCAGGACACGAGCGCGAAGATCTATTCCGCGCAGGCGGCCGGGTGTAATCCGGTCGTGACCGCGATTCAGAAGGGAATCGACATCATCGAGCCGCAGAAGCCCAACACCATCGCCAAGAGCATCGCGATCGGGAACCCGGCGGACGGATATTACGCGGCGCAGGTGGTGCGCGACTCGGGCGGTTGGGGCGAGAGCGCCAGCGATCGCGAGATCGTCGATGCCATCAAGCTGCTGGCCGAGACCGAAGGGATCTGGACCGA
>DATBDZ010000056.1:0-4367 GCA_036276235.1 Humisphaera sp.
ACGCGATCACCGTGCCGACCCCCGTAAGATAGATCGGCACGTCATGCTGGGCGACCGTCCCGGCGACGATCGGCGCCGGCGGCGGTGGAGCAGGTGCGGCAGCGACCTTCTCCAGTGGGCGGATATGGGTGAAGTACAACAAACCGCCGCCGACAACCGCGGCGATCAGCAAGGCAGTGGGGATAACGACTTTCTTTTTCATGGCCGCCTTCGCTCACAGATGAAAAGTGTTTTCACGGGATAGTGCTTCCAGTGGACGGAGGTGAAACAGCGGGCACCGTTGGCACCGATGGCGCCGAGCTCCCCACGCCAGCCGTTGTCGGCGATACGCTTGTCGTCGGTACCGCCGATGGGGGACTAACTCCAAGATTGCCAATCTCGTTAGATCCCAACGGAACTCCGGTTCGAGTGCTGCCGGTGGCCGTGGTGGACGAGGTTGAAGTTGGATTCGACGATGAAGCAACGCTGCTTGAGCCGGAGCCGCACATTCCCGACAATCCCGACGTTTCCAGCATGCCTGAGGATGTCGACACCCCCGACGTCGCCGAGATTGCCGTCGAGGTTGATATTCCCGACGACGTCGATGTTCCCGACGGCGCTACGCCGCCCGTCGTGGCAGCGGTGGCGGGCGTCGTCATTCCGGTTGCCATTGCCATTCCGCCGCCGTCGTAGGTCGCGGGCGATCCGAACGTTCCGATTGGCGAAGTCGCCAAGGTCGAACAGGCTCCCGCGCCGGTGCTTGTGCTTGGAACGGCAATCGTGCCGGTGACACCGTTGGGCACCGGATTGACCGGAGTCGATACGCCCGGCGCCAAACCGTTCGTGCCGACCGGAGCGCTGGGATCCGTTCCGAGCGAAGAGGTGACGCCGAGCGGAGGCATGACCGTCTCGACCTGGGCCAATGCTGGGCCGCAGAACAACATGGGCAAGGTCGCCGCGACAATCAAGATTGGTCTCATGGAAGATCTTTCTGATAAGCGCACAAGGAACGTGCGGCGTGCGGGCGCAAGCACCGCAGTTGGTAAGCCGGCGGGATCGATGACGTTCATTTTCATTGCCGCTGACAGAGGATGAATTGTCTGAGCAGACGCGCCGAGGTCGATGCTCCGGCGACCCCGGCGTTCCCGGCCCCAATGGTCCCGGCGCTCCCGATCCCAGCGCTCCCGACGCCACCAGTGGCCGTACACGCAGTGCTTGTCGTCGGAGGTGAAACAGTGGGTGTCGTTGGCAGCAACGAACTCGGTCCCACGGTGCCCACAATGGGCAATACGCCTGTCGTCGGTACCGCCGGTGCGGAGCTGACCCCGAGATTGCCGATCTCCATCGAACCCAACGGAATTCCGGTTCGAGCGGCGCCGCCCGGCGTCGTGGGCATTGTTGACGTCGACGTTGGAGTCAACGATGACGCAATGCTGGTTGAGCCGGAGCCGCACATTCCCGACATTCCCGAAGTGTCCAGCATTCCTGAGGCTGTCGACGTTCCCGGCGGAATTGACATTTGCGACGATGTTGATGTTCCCGGTATCGTCGTGGGGTCCGTTGTCGTCGCGGTAGGAAGCGTCCCCGTGGCGCCCGACGTCGCCATGCCGCCCGTCGTTGTAGCGGTCGCAGGCGCCTCGGTTCCGGGTGCCGTTCCGCCGCCGTCGTAGCTGGCGGTCGATCCGTACATTCCCGATGACGACACCCCCACAGTCGAGCATGACGTGCCGCTGCTTGTGATTGCACCATTGGCTGGAATTGTAATTGTGCCGGTTACGCCGCCGGTGGGCGCCGGGCTGACTCCAAGTGAATTGATTTCGCTTGCGTCCAGCGGAATTCCGCTCGGGCCGACCGTTCCGTTGGCACCTATTCCAAGCGGAGAGGTGGCGCCTAGCGAAGGCGTAGCCGTAAGCGGATCCAGCGGATCTTCGACCTGAGCGAATGCGGGGCCGCCACACAAGGACCAGGTCATCGCGACGATTAACAACAGTCTCATAAATGACTCCCCGACCGCAGCAATCAACCAGAATCTCATTAGCGTTTTGCCGCTGCGGATTCTTTCCCAAGATTCATGCGCCAAGCGCGAATCCCGCTGATTGGCCAGCCTCCGATGTGCTGGTTCCAAATGCTTCCAACAGCGCCTCTTGATAAAAATGGCTGGCTCGCATGAGTTGTTCAATTAAATACGCGTTTATGCTGTTGACGCCGATCCCATGACGGCTGGCTGCAAATCCGATTGTCCTGAGCACACTCGGATGAGCGGTTCGATGCCGAACCGATCTCGATTTCCGAATTGTGAATCTTGTTTAACTCGAGCGGGCGCGTACAGCTTGCGCAATTCCCCGACGGCTATGCTTCCATCGCCGCAGGCGCTTGTGCTTCTGCAACCAGCTTCCTGGTCGCCTTTCGCACTTTCTCGAAAGCGCGCGTCTCGATTTGGCGGATGCGTTCGCGCGAGACGCTAAATTCCAGCGCGAGGTCTTCCAGCGTCAGTGGTTCGTCAGCCAAATGCCGCGCCTCGAAGATGCGGCGTTCGCGGTCGTTGAGTACACCGATTGCGGCGGCCAGCGCCTTTTGCCGATACTCTTTCTCGTCCTCTTCGCCGACGATAGCTTCCGGCGAGGGGGACTGATCAACGAGGTAGCTCTGCCATTCCTCGCCTTCGCCGTCATCCTGGATCGGCGCATTGAGCGATGCATCACCGCGGAGGCGCCGATTCATGTCAACGACATCTTGCTCCGTGACATTAAGGCTCTTGGCGATCAAAGTTACCTGATCGGGGTGCAGATCGCCTCTTTCGAACGCCGATATTTTGCGTTGCGCCGAGCGCAGCTTGAAGAAAAGCTTCTTCTGGTTTGCGGTAGTGCCGATTTTGACAAGCGACCACGAACGCAGAACGTAATCCTGTATCGAAGCCCTGATCCACCAGATCGCATAGGTGGCAAAGCGAAAGCCTTTCTCGGGATCAAAGCGGTTCAATGCCTGCATCAGGCCGACATTGCCTTCGGAAATGATTTCCGAAATGGGCAAGCCATAGCCGCGGTAGCTGGTGGCGACCTTGGCGGCGAGACGAAGATGACTTGTGACAAGCTGGTTGGCGGCATCGCGGTCACCGTATTCGCGCCAACGTTTGGCGAGCGCGTACTCCTGGTCCCTTTCGAGCATCTCGAAACGCCGGATGTCAGCCAGATAACCTCTCCCGGTTCCGGGTACAGCGAACGCCAGTTCACGCCGAGCGGCTGGAACTGGAAGACGTCTGAATTGACCCTCGATGCTCATATCGGTTCCTCGATCGTGGATGTTGCCTGCCGCGCGAAGCTCGAGCGGACGACAGAAATGATAACCACCGGGGGGAGGGGAGCCATTAAATTGGCGTTTAGGACCTTAAATTCGAATTCACGCGGGGAATAAGAAATTTACAGAATCAAGCTTGATGCCGCGTAGCGCGGCATCGAGCTTTGGCTAGCTTGCTTGGATGAGCGGACGTTTCGCTCGGTGGTTCAAACGCGAGGGCGCGGGATGGCGAAAGCTGCGCGTCGGCAGCTTCCGAACCGGCTCACCATTCAGTAGTCGCAGCTGTAGGGCCAGGTGTATGTCTGGTAATACGGGCAACCAAGGCCGTAATCGTAAAGACCGCCGTGAGCGAAATGGCGCCGGCCGCCAAAGTGCTCTCCGCGCATCCCGGCCATGTGGCCGCCGCCAAAACCGCCGATGCGGCCTCCGCCGAAGCCGCCGATGTGGCCTCCGCCAAAGCCGCCGCCGAAGTGGCCTCCGCCACCACCGTGTCCTCCGCCACCGCCACCGCCACCGCGGGCTTGGGCATCAGTGGCAAGAAGGCTGCCGGCAAGCACGGCGCTTGCCAAAACCATCATCACTCGTCCTCTCATGACATTCTCCTTTTGGAATGGGCGGGACTTTCCGCCACAGGATCGCGTCAGACGGTGGCGTGCACCAAGGCAAACGCCAGCGTCGCGATGGACTGGAGATGGGAACGCTTGCTTGTCCTCTCCACTAAATTCCGGTTCAATCATCGGCATTCAACATCCGGCTCGAACACGGCGTGCGCCGGATCCAGACCTGGATATTTAAAACGGAGTGCAATGCGCCGGTGCAGTTGTTTCGGATAGGACAAAGAAAGAGCGCGACCGGCGAGAGCCGCGATCATATCCAGCACGTCCGCGGAATGATCAGTGGCCTACGATCATGCCTCACAGAACAGCCGGCTAGGAAGCCGGCTTTGCCGGACCCGGACGGGCGGATGAAACACGCCAAACCGTGTTTCCGACATCGTCGGCGATCAGCAGTCCACCGGTCCGGTCGACGGCCAAACCAACCGGCCTGCCGCGCGCGTGATTGTTCGCATCGAGAAAGCCCGTGACGACATCCTG
>DATBDZ010000057.1:0-22263 GCA_036276235.1 Humisphaera sp.
TCCCCTCCAGGGGAGAGGGAGTAAGAAACGCCGCGATCGAAAGGAGTCCGCGATGGTAGCCTGGAACACAACCGATGCCCGCGTGGCGATTGTCGCGGGGGCGCGCACGCCGATGGCCAAGGCGGGCACGCTGCTGCGCGATGTTCACGCTAGCGAGCTGGCGCGCGTCGCGATGCAGGAGACGTTCTATCGCGCCGGCTTTCCTTCCGACAAAGTCGATGAAGTGATCCTCGGCAACGTCGTCATGCCCGCGGACGCCGCCAATCTCGCGCGCGTCTCGGCACTCTGGGCCGGCGTGCCGCGGCAGGTGCCGGGGCTTACCGTTCAACGCAACTGCGCATCCGGAATGGAAGCGATCTACGAAGCCGCCATTCGCATCCGCGGCGGCTCCGGTCGCATCATGCTGGCGGGCGGTTCGGAATCGATGAGCAACGTGCCGCTGCTGCTTCCCAATGAAGCGATGGCGCCGATGGGCCAGCTCGCGAAAGCAAAAAACGCGTGGCAGAAAACCAAAGCTGCCGTCGCATTGCGGCCGCGGCATTTCAAGCCGATCGCGGCGCTCGAGCTGGGCCTGAGCGATCCGACCGTCGGCATGATCATGGGCAAAACCGCAGAGGTGCTCGTTCAGGAGTTCGGCATCTCCCGCAAAGAGCAGGATGAATACGCGTTGCAAAGTCATGAGAAAGCCGTGGCCGCGCAAAACGCCGGCCGCTTCGACGAAGAGATCGTCCCGGTTTATGCCGGCCGAAAATTCGAGCCGGTGACGCGCGACAATGGCCCGCGCGCCAATCAGACAATGGAGGCGCTGGGCAAGCTCAAGCCGATCTTCGATCGGCGCGATGGAAGCGTCACCGTCGGCAACTCCTGCCAGATCACCGACGGCGCGGCCACCGTTCTCGTGACCGATGCCAACGTCACCCGCGCGCATGGCATCGAGCCGCTCGGCTACATCCGCGCCTACGCCTATGCCGGGCTTGATCCAACGCGCATGGGCCTTGGTCCGGTTTTCGCGATCGAGCAACTCCTGCGGCAAAGCGGTCTGTCGATGAACGATGTTCCGCTTTGGGAAATCAACGAGGCGTTCGCCGGGCAGGTGATCGCCTGCATGAAGGCGATGGCGTCGGCGGAATTCTGCCGCAAACATTTGGGTCGCGAGGGTGCCTTGGGCGAGCTCGATCCGGCGAAGCTCAACGTCAACGGCGGCGCGGTGGCGCTGGGTCATCCCGTCGGCGCTACCGGGGCGCGGCTTGTCCTCACGCTCCTCCTGGAAATGCGGCGAAGAAATCTTGATCTGGGCATCGCGGCGCTCTGCGTCGGCGGCGGCCAGGGGGCGGCAATCTTGCTCGAACGGAGATAACCCATGGAAACGGCAACTCCAAATCCCAACGCGATGGACCGCACGCTCACCACCGTGCGCACGGCCACCGATGCCGACGGCATCGTTACCGTCTGGCTCGATCAGCCGGGCAAATCCGTCAACACGATCACGCCCACGATGCTGAGCGACCTGAACGAAGTCGTCGCGATGCTGGAGCAAAGCAAACCGGCCGGCGTCATTTTCGCATCGCCCAAGGCGCGATCCTTTGTCGCCGGGGCCGACCTGTTTGAAATCCGCAAGATGAGCAAGGAGCAGGTCGGGCAATTTCTTGCGAACGGCCAAATGCTGTTTGATCGCATCAGCAAGCTCGCGATGCCGACGGCAGCCGCCATCAACGGCGATTGCCTGGGCGGCGGGCTCGAGCTGGCGCTCGCCTGCCGCTACCGCGTGGCGGCGGATGAAGGTTCGATCAACATCGGATTGCCCGAAGTAAAACTCGGTATCGTCCCCGGCTGGGGCGGCACGGTCCGCCTGCCGCGCTTGATCGGTTTGGCCAGTGCCCTGCCGCTGCTCTTGGCGGGAAAAACGATGCCGCCGCGCAAAGCCGCCAAGGCGGGAATCATCGATGAAACCGTGCGGCCGGAGGCTTTGCTCTCAGCCGCCAAACGATTGGCCACGCAACATCCCGAACTGCATGAACCAAAGTTCGCGCAGCGCGCAATGGCAAAAATTCCTGCCCTGCGAAAGAAGATCTTCGCCAAGGCTCGCGAGCAGACGATGGACCTGACGGCGGGCAACTACCCCGCGCCGCTGCGGCTGATCGACGTCGTCGCCACCGCTTATGATCACGGCCCCACCGCTGGTTTCGACGCCGAGCGCAAGGCGCTGGTCGATCTAACGGAAACCGACGCGACGCGGAATCTCATGCGGCTCTTCTTCCTGCGGCAAGGCGCCAAAAAAGCGATCGGCGAGCAGATTCATGCCAAGCCCGCGGAAGTGAAATTCGCCGCCGTCCTGGGCGGCGGCACGATGGGCGCGGGAATCGTTCATTCGCTCATTCGCGCGGGTATTCAGGTGCGGCTGATCGAAGTGGATGCCAAAGCCGTCTCCGGCGCGCTCGGCCGCATTCGCAAAATGCTCGATGATGATGTCGCCTCGGGAAAAATCTCGGCACTGGAGTCGAAGCACACGTTCAATCGCGTCGTTCCAACGACCGAATGGACCGGCCTGCAATTGATGGATGTGGTGATCGAAGCCGTCGTCGAGAAGATGCAGGTGAAGCGCGATGTCTTCGCGAAGCTTGATGGCCTCGTTCGACCCGATTGCGTGCTGGCAACCAATACCAGTTCGCTCTCGGTCACCGAGATGGCCAGTGCCACGGCTCATCCTGGCCGCGTTGTCGGGCTGCACTTTTTCAATCCCGTTCCGAAGATGCCGCTGGTGGAAGTGATCCGCACGCCGCACAGCGATGAAGCCGCGCTGGCGACGGTCGCAGGCCTCGCGATCAAGCTCGGCAAAACGCCGGTGCTCGTGAAAGATGCGCCGGGATTCCTCGTCAATCGCGTCCTCATCCCCTACCTGGCCGAGGCGGCGGCAATGGCCTCGGAGGGATTTTCTATTATCGCAATCGATGCTGCCCTTAAGCGTTGGGGCATGCCGATGGGCCCCTTCGAGCTGCTCGACGAGATCGGCCTTGACGTCTCCGATCACGTTCTCAAATCGCTCGGCTCGCAGATGGAAGGCCGCGTTCCAAAATCGCCCGCAGTCGAGCGCGCCCTGGAGCGCGGGTGGCTCGGGAAAAAGAGCGGCCGCGGCTTTTACATCTATCCCGACACGAAGAAAAAGGGACAAAAGCCGACGCTCAATCCGGAGATGGCCGCCCTGCTCACCGGTAAGCCCGCGCCGCAGGATGCCCCCGTGCCAAGCGAGCGCGAGCAGGACGCAATGGCGATGCGATTGGTTCTGCCGATGGTCAATGAGTTGGCCCGCCTGCTTGAAGAAGGCGTGGTTGATTCGACGGATGCCGTCGATCTGGCGACGGTCCTCGGCACCGGCCTGGCCCCCTTCCGCGGCGGTCTCGCGCATTTTGCCGACGCGGTCGGATCAGAGGCACTGGCCAAGCAGTTACAGGAACTGGCCGACAAACATGGGCCGAGATTCGCGCCAGCAGGTTTGCTGCTGGATCTGGCCCGCGCGCGTCTGCCGATCTCTGATTTTGCAAAAGTGGATCATACGCATCACCCCGAAGGAGGCGTTGCGCACGCCCTGTAGTGCATCCCGCGCTCGGAATTCGCAGGGGCGAACCTTGTGTTCGCCCTGACGGCCCGCGCGAACAATGTGGGTGAACACAAGGTTCGCCCCTACGAAGAAAAGGAGACCCAATGCCCACCTTCAAACGCCAGGATCAGGAACAGATGGAGAAGGCCAAAGACCTTCTCGAAGGCTCGTCCACAGAGCTTGGCTTTGTCAAGTCACTTTTCTTCGGGCGGTTGAAGCTCTCCGAGGTGATGCCCTATCCGCAACCCGATGCGGCACAGACGGCGCAGGTTGATTCGCTGCTCGCGAAGCTCAATCCGTTTCTCAAGGAGCATGTCGATCCGGATCGGATCGATGCCGAGGAACGAATCCCGCAAAACGTGATCGACGGCCTTGCGAAAATCGGCGTGCTGGGGATGACCGTCCCCACAGAATTCGGCGGCGGCGGGTTTTCGCACTCGGCCTATTGCCGCGTGCTTGAGAATGTCAGCCGGCATTGCGCCTCGACCGCAGTCCTCATCGGCGCGCATCAATCGATCGGCCTCAAGGCCCTGGTGTTGATGGGAACCGATCAGCAGAAGCAGGATTTTCTGCCGGCGCTGGCGTCGGGTGAAAAGCTGGCGGCGTTCTGTCTGACCGAACCCGAAGCCGGCTCCGATGCCGCCAACGTGCAGACCAGCGCGCGGCTCAGCGACGACGGCAAACACTGGCTGCTCAACGGCGAAAAGAAATTCGCCACCAACGCGGCACTCGCCGGCATGATGACCGTGATGGCCCAAACGCCCGTCACCGAAAACGGGAAAACGCGCGACAAGGTCACGGCGTTTCTCGTGACGCCCGATCTTCCCGGCTTCCAGGTCATCAAACCCAATCGCAGCAAGATGGGCATTCGTGGCTCATGGCAGGGAACGCTCCGCTTCACCGACATGCCCGTGCCCGCCGACCGGATTCTCGGCCAGCTTGGCAAGGGTTTGAAGGTCGCGTTCAGCGTGCTCGATTATGGCCGCTGCACGCTCAGCGCCGGCTGCGTCGGCGGCGCCAAGCAGGCGCTGGAGATGGCGATCGACCGCGCCCGCAATCGCCGCCAGTTCGGCCGCAACCTCGCGGAATTTCATCTCGTGAAAGAGAAGATTGCGCGAATGGCCGAGACGACTTTCGCGATGGAGTCGATCACCTATCTGTGCGCCGGCCTTGTCGATCGCCACGCCGGCGATCTGATGCTCGAAACCGCCGCCTCCAAGCTGTTCTGCTCCGAAGGCCTGTGGCAGGTGATCGACGATTGCCTGCAGATTTGGGGCGGCGAAGGTTACATGCGCGAGACCGGCATCGAGCGCATGATGCGCGATGCCCGCATCAACCGCATCGTCGAGGGCGCGACGGAAGTGATGTCAGCATTCGTCGCGCTGGCGGGAATGAAAGGCGTCGGCGAGGAATTCGAATCCGTCCTGCGCGCCACGAAGCATCCGATCGGCAACTTCGGCCGCCTCGCAAGATTTGCCCGCGAAGAATGGCGCGACGTCGTGCGCGGCCCCCGCGTCGAAGGCCTCGCCCCCGAGCTGCGCAAGGAAGGCCAGGCCCTCGCGAACCTCACCACGCTACTCGCCCGCTCCGTCGCGAGAGCGCTCGCCAAATATCGCGAGAACATCCTCGACATGGAGCTGATTCAGGCGCGCATCGCCTGGTCGGCGGTCGATCTCTACGCGATGGCCGCGGTGTTGAGCCGCCTGCAGTTGATGATCGAAACCACAAAACCTCAGAACGGCCACGCCGCCCAATACCGCAAGGATCTGATCGTAGGAAAAGGCTTCTGCCATCGCGCCGCCGACCGAACCAGCAAACGCCTGCGCGAGCTGTTCCGCAATCAGGATGAAGACGTAATCCGCGTGGCGGATGCGGTACTGGGCACCGGGATTCTCTTTGGTCGAAAAGACGACGAAGAGCACTTGGACTGAACGTGCCCTGCATAACAAAAGCTGTAAAGGTGACATCCACCTTTTAAAAAGGTGGATGTCACCTTTACAGCTTAAAGCGGACCGCAAGAACCGTCATGCTGAGGTACTCCGCAGCATCTGGCTGGATTGGACGAATCGGCCCGAGCTCGCGAGCACCTGTTCTGAAAATGCCGACGCATGTCCGACACGATCACCACGGGCACGCTGTCGCGAGCCCATGCCACCCAAATTGATCGGACCCGCGCCGTGGAAATGGCGGGCCGATTGTCAGCGACGGCATTCAACCGTCACGTTTGACGTTTTCACGTTTTCACGTTTCACGCCCTACTTCATCACCGGCAGCGCCATCCCGTCCTTCTTGATCTTCTCCCACCCGCTCCCCAATTCCCCGATCGGATCGGGCGGCTTGATCTCCACATTCGCGTTCTTCAATCGCGCTTCGCCGCGCTGGACTTTGTCGGCGAACTTTTGCACTTCTACGAACAGGCGATCGATGATCTCGTTTTCCGGAACGGTGCAGACCTGCTCGGCGACGCCTTCATTGTTGGAGACGTAGATGACGCCGCGGCCTTTGCCGGCGAAGACCGCCACGTCGCTGCCTTCGCATTCGCCGGGGCCGTTCACGACGCATCCCATCACCGCCACCTTCACCGGCACCTTGATCTGTGCCATGCGTCGGCGGACTTCTGACATCATCGAGATCAGATCGATCTCGATCCGTCCGCAGGTCGGGCAGGCGATCAGCTCCGGCTCCGTGCGCGGGCGCAGGCCCAGCACCTGGAGCAATTCCTTGCCATCCTCCACTTCATGAATCGGGTCGGCGGCGTAGCTGATGCGGATCGTGTCGCCGATGCCCTGGGCCAATAGCGCGCCCAGCGCCACGACGGAGCGAATCCGCCCCGTCTCCGGCGGCCCCGCGTGCGTCACGCCAAGATGCAGCGGAAAATCGAATCGCTTGCTGCACTCGCTGTACGCCGACAGCACGATCTCCGGATCGACGCTCTTGGCCGAAAGCACCACATCGTAAAAATCATTGTCGGAGAAGATGCGGAGGTACTCCTCGAGCTTCTCGACCATGATCATGGTCATCTGGCCCTTGTAATCATTGGCCAGGGCGGCTTTTTCTTCAGCGCGTTGCGCTTTGTCGCCGCGCTCGATGATGCCGCCTTCATTGGCTCCGACGCGGATGGGGATGCCGCGCTCTTTGCACGCCGCGATCACCTTTTCCACCTTGGGCCGGTCCTTGATGTTGCCGGGATTGAGCCGAATCTTGTGAACGCCGGCTTCGATCGCCTCCAGCGCCCGCTCGAAATGAAAATGCACATCCGCGATGATCGGGATGCGCACCTGGTTGATGATTTCCTTGAGCGCGACGGTATCGCGTTTATCCGGCACGGCCACCCGCACCATATCCGCCCCGCCGCGATGCAGCGCGTTGATCTGCTTGACGGTGACGTCGATGTCGTAGGTATAGGTGCTGGTCATGGTCTGCAGCGCGACCGGCGCATCCCCGCCGATGCCTACGAACCCATGCAGCTTATCCCCCACGATCACCTTGCGCGTCTTGCGGCGAACAATCGACATCAACGTCTCCTGAAGTTTCCGCCAAAAACGGTTGTTCACCGCTGAATCTGCGATGAATCAGGCCATTTCGCGGGAGAATTGGATGTTAAGGATCAAGCGGGGACAAAGCAAACGGCCTGGCCGCGCGGTCCGGCCCCCGAGCAAGAGGCTAGCGCCGGCGAAGCAGGCACTATTCCCAAATTCGTGTTGCGCTTTGTATAAAAATGCGGCGCGCCGAGCGCGCCCGTTTTGTCTAATTATTGCTTTTCTGATTGCGTAAGTCATTCCCGCTCAATCGCTTGCGCGGCTTCCGTCACCTTAATTCAGGTCCAATATGTCCCACCCCGTAACACATTGGTTATCAAGCTATATTTTGATAATTTGCGGCCAGAATGTACGTAGCCCGCTTAGCACTTTTTGGCTCGCATCCTTTCCCAGGGCCCAGCTTTAAGCAGCAGTCTCCCCCATTCTGCCTTCCGCCATCTGCTCCTGTAAAGCAAGCGCCAGTTCAGTGTCCGACGCTAAGCTTAGACGTTGCGTGTACTCCAGATACGGCGAAGCAGATTGAACTTGCGACTCTGATCTCAGCATGCCGATCGACCGCGCAGTCGCAAAGATCTCCCCGGAAGGGAATTCCGTAGCGATCGAAATTGTGCTTCTCGTGCCGTTTTTCTGCACTTCAAATTCTATGATTGAGAAGCCATCGACAAATGCCTTCCAGTCGATTTGAACGCGAAGATCGGCCACTTCCGCGAAAACAATCCAAGTCCGACACACGTCAATGGTTGCGGGCTTCGAGACGGTTCGGTAATTCAGTGCGTAATCGCAGTCAAATACGAGCATCCTCGGCGAAACGTCCCATCGCAGGGCGCGAACGCAACACGATTCCGCCGCGATGGCCAAATCTGAAGCCTCGACTTGCCGGATGGTCTTCATCGTCCGCGTCCTCTCCCGCGACCGTTTTTTGATCCGCATGTCTCAGCGTTGCTACGACGCCCCGCCGACGGTGACTTGGGAACTCGTGGTCGGCTCCCGTGTGGGCGCCGACACGGGCGCCAGGACCCATGCGAGCAGCACATATAAAAACGGCGGGAACAAATAGAGACCGTCCTCGATTCCACCTCGAAAAATCGAACTCGCGGTCCAGGCAACCGCGGCGAGCGCTATTCCTCGCAGGCGAGCCGCAATCGTTGCGGGATTTTGATTCAGCCACCAAATCCACAGCAAGCCCTCGGCGATACAGATCAGCGGTTCTGTCCCATATGCATGCGCGGCCTGCCAGAAACCATAAAGGCGGCCCCAATACGAGCCAAATGTTCCATCAGTTGCCCAGCCTCCGTTGTGTATCGTAAGTTCCAGCAGCTTGATCGGCAGGTGGCCCGTATAGGGTGGCGCAGCCATTGCCGAAAATCGAGCCAGATAGGGAGCAAGCGCAAGAGCGGTAATCCATCCTAATGAGCTCGGAGTCCAGCGCATGAACCACGGCGCGCGCCCCGATGCCGCGTTGCGGTTCCACCGGGCGAGCAGCGCCCAGCAGACGAGGAAACTCAGAACGGCAAAATGAAACGCGTCGGCGTTGTAATTCCTGACATCATCACGCACTTGTTCGGGCGAACTGAAAAACGTGCAGAAGAGCATCCAGGGCAGCGGGCAAAGAGCCGAAGCGACGGTAACCGCCGCCAATCGGCGGAGCCACGATCGCCTCGGCGCGTGGATGCGCTGTAAGCCATCCTGTATCAGCGCAAAATCTCCAAAATGGCGCTCGACCAGCAAGAGCGCATCCTCCTCGCTAGGCTTATCGGCGCCCGACATGTAGCCGCGCAGTTTGTCCCGTAAATGTCCAAGCAATTCTCGATGAATCTCCGGATCAGCTTCCGGAGACACCCGCACCGATCGGCACAATTCAAGGAGGCGCTGGTTCGCGGAGGGCGACGTTTCATCAGGCATGACTACCACTCCCGTAGAGATCGAGAATCATGGCATGAAAGCGGGACCATTGTTTGACATCCGCCGACAGCGCGGCCCGTCCGCGCGCGGTGATGGCGTAGTATTTGCGCCGCCGGCCATTCTCCGCCTCCTGCCAGCGGGCGCGAAGCAGACCGTCCTGTTCGAGCTTGTGCAGCAGCGGATAGATCGTCCCCTCCTGCCATGTGAAGATCCCGCCGGCACATTGGTTAATCTGCCGAACGATGTCGTACCCGTAGCTGGACTGCCGAGCGACAGCCGCCAACACAAGCAGGCTGCTGGATGCTCCGATCAGTTCCTTGGAAGGCCGCATGCTTATACCTTGATCTGCAAGGTATGTTATCGGTTCAGGGAGGTGACGTCAATGATCAAGTGCACTTGACCCGCCTTTCCGCTTTCGGCGGACTTATGATAAACTATGAGGGTAGGTGAGTTATGGCGTCAGCAAGTTCCACAATCCACGTTTCCGGGCTTGGGCAACGGACCATTGCCACGCTCAAATCTCAGGCCAAGGCCGAGGGGCTGAGCGTCGAGGGGTACGTCAAAGAGCTGATCGAGTCGGAAATGTCCGTCACCGAAATGGCCCGCCGCAAGACGATCGACGACGTCTTTGCCCCGGCTCAAAGGCGGTATCGGGAAAGCGGCATGTCGGAGGAAGAACTCGATCGTCTCGTAGACGCCGCTCGAACCGACCACCACAAGCAAGTCGCTCAGAGGAAGAAGCGTTGAGTGGCAACGTCGCCGCATCGCCTCGTTATCGACACGAACACATTGCTGCGCGGGGTTCTCTCCGAAACATCCGCGGCGGCGAGGCTTCGTCGTGCCGCTGAGCAACGAGTCGTCATACCACTGCTGAGCAAGCCTGTATTGGACGAGTATCGCGCCGTACTCAGTCATCCGAGTCTGCACGAGCGTTTCCCCGAATTGGCCGCCAAAGACATCGCGTATTTGATGAAGCGGCTGCTCTTTATCGGTGAATATGTCCGAACTCCTCGTGCTCATTTTGAATTCCCCCGAGATCCTCGCGACGAAAAATTCATTGAATTGGCAATTGAACTTTCGGCGACATGGATCATCAGTTCCGACAAAGACCTTCTCTCACTGCCTCAGAGCAAAAGCGACGCCGGCAAAAGATTTCGGCAGCGTTTGCCCGGCGTGAAGGTGATAGAAGCATCGGATTTCCTGTGGCAGCACGGGGCGGAATTGGACATCGGGTGAGAAGTGAACCGCGGATAAAGCGACTGGCCGAATCCTGTTCACGGCAGAATCACCGCCTGCGGGAATTGCCCAATCACACGATTTCGCAGCAGCTTCGCATCCGCATACGTCGCGGCGGGCCCGACTCGTACTGCATATCGCCCGCCGGCATCGACGGCCACGCCGGCGCCTAATCCCTGTTGCGCGAGGGACTGCGCGAGCTTTTGCGCGTTGGCGTTGTCGCTGAAGGCGCCGACCTGAATGTAGAAAGCTTTCGCACCGATGCGGGTTGCCGCGCGGCCGGCGGCTTCGGAGCCGGGGTATTGCTGGCGGACCTCGGCGAATGTGTGATCGGCTTGCGGGAAGGAGCCGAGCCGCTGCTGGCAGATGCCGATGCGGTAGAGTGCCCAGGCCTTGGCGTCGTCATCAGCAAGATTTGGGTAGGCGGTTTGCCATTCGCGCAATGCGGTTGCGAAATCGTCTTCGAAGTAGGCAACGTTGGCCAGGCCGGTATGGAGCAGGGCCGCCCACTTGGGGGCCGCGGGCAGGCTCAGGCCCTTGGCGTACGCCGCCCGCGCGGAATTGAGATCGGCCCGGGCGGCGGCGGTTTGCTCGTGCGATTCGCTCGCCCGCTGCTCATAAGCGCGGCCCTGAAGATAATACGCCTCGGGCGCGCCGGGGCCGCTGGGATGGCGGGCCAGATAATCATTGGCGGCGGCGCCGGCTTCATCGTAGCGCTGTGCCTCCAGCGCGTGATACCCTTGATTGAGGCGGTCTATTGAAGCCTTATCGGTGCAGCCTGCTGCCCATGCCAGGCAGGCCATCGCAATGATTCGGCTGATCCATGCCACTTGCGCGTTTCGCATCCGTGCCTCTTGAGATATGTTTCAGGTCTGATCGGTTGTCAGGTGCCGCTCCGACAGGCACGGCTGACATCGGATTATTGACAAAGGACAACGCCACATGCTTTTTGAACCGCTCTTTGCACAGGCCCGGCAGCAGCCGCAGGCGACCGCCATTGTGGACGATCGCGGGAAGTACACGTATCAGCAGCTTGCCGCGATGGCCGGCGGGCTGGGGATGTACCTGTCGATGCAGACGCGCCAGCCGCGCGTGGGCCTGTTGCTTCCCGCCGGCGCGGGATTCGTGGCCAGTTTCTACGGAACGCTGCTGGCTGGCAAGACCGTGGTGCCGATTAACTTCCTGCTGGGCGACAAGGAAATCGCCCACATCATCGCCGACAGCGCGATCGATACGGTGGCGACGATCCCGCTGCTGGCCGGCAAATTGAAAGACACGCCGATCAAGGTGATCGATCTCACTGCCCTGCCGCAGAACCCGCCGGCGATACAGCCGCACTTTCCCGAACCGAAGGCGGAGGATGTCGCGGTGCTCATGTACACCAGCGGCACCAGCGGCCTGCCCAAGGGCGTACTGCTGACTTATGGCAATCTGCAAAGCGACGTGGACGCCGCGATTCAGCATGCGCAGCTCAAGCATCAACATGTATTCCTGGGCGTCATTCCGCTGTTTCACTCCTTCGGCATGACCGCGATGATGCTCGCGCCGATTCAGCTTGGCGCGACCATCGTTTACATGGCTCGCTTCAGTGCCGTCGGCGCGCTGAAGGCGATCCGCGAGCACAAAGTTTCGCTGATGTTCGGCGTGCCGAGCATGTACGCCGCCATGGCGCGATTGAAGGATGCGAAGCCGGAAGATTTCACGAGCATCTACGCGATGATCAGCGGCGGCGAGCCACTGCCGGCGGCGCTGCGCGAAGGGTTCAAGGAACGCTTCGGCGCGTCGATCTACGAGGGGTATGGTCTGACCGAAACCAGCCCGGTTGTGACGCTGAATGTGCCGCACAACAGCCGCCCGGGAAGCGTAGGAAGAACGGTTCCCGGTGCGGAAGTAAAAATCACCGACGACAACGGCAACGCCCTGCCCGGCGAGCAGATCGGCGAGATCTGGCTGAGGGGTCCGATGATCATGAAGGGATATCACAATCTGCCCAAGGAAACGGCCGAGGCGCTGACGGCGGATGGGCATTTTAAGACCGGCGATCTTGGCAAAATCGACGCCGACGGCTTCCTTCACATCACCGGCCGCAAGAAGGAGATGATTATCATCGCGGGCGAAAAGGCGTATCCGCGCGAGATCGAAGACGCGCTGATGGCGCATCCGGCGGTCGCGGAGGCGGCGGTGCTCGGCAAGAAAGACCCGAATCGCGGCGAAGTGATCGCGGCGTTCATCATCCCCAAGGAAGGGCAGAATCCGACGCCCGATGAGCTGCGCGATTTCTGCCGCACGCATGGCCTGGCGCAGTGGAAAATCCCGCGGGATATTCAGATTGTGCCGGATTTGCCGAGATCACCGACCGGGAAGGTGCTGAAGCGCGAGCTGGCGCTGAAGCTGGCGTCATAATTCGGTTTGCCGCGATTGTGGAATGCGGGGTAGGTTGAGGGGAACCGATATCGGGAACCCTCTCCCTTGTACTCAGGGGAGAGGGCAGGGTGAGGGGACGGCGAGGCGCGACATGGCACGATTCGCAAGTTGACGCGCTCGCCCCCTCACCCCAACCCTCTCCCCTGAGTACAGGGGCGAGGGAGCAATGCGCGGATATGTACTGTGAAGTTTGGGAGAAACTGTGTTGTCCAAACGCTCATCTGTTTTAGCGTTCATCGCCCTTCTATCGATCTGCGCCATCGGTCAGTCCGCTCGGGCCGTCGTCATTGTTCCCGGCGACGGGAGCGGCAACACCAGCGCGCCCGCTTCCGCATTCAACGCCGGCACGTTTGATTTTTCCACATTCAATCTGTGGAACAACGTTGGGTCGCTCAACGGCGCGACCGCGATTTATTTGGGCAACCAGACCGTGCTCACCGCTGCCCACGTCGGCGCGGGGAACGTGCTGCTCAATAACGGGCAGACTCTTACGCCTACTGGCGTCAGCATGCATCTGACTGATCCGATGAACGGCAACCCTGCCGACCTGCTTTTGTTTAAGGTAAGTCAATCTCCCGCGCTGCCGACGATTGCGGTTCCTCTGGCGACGCCGACCGTCGGCCAGAATCTCCTGATGAGCGGCAACGGCTGGGACCGCAATGCCAATCTCAACTTTTGGAACGTCAACGGAACAACGTGGACTGATCAGGGCACCAACGCCACCGGCGCGAATCGCGCCGGCTACAACACGCTCAGCCCGCCATTCACTGCCAGCCCGAGCCAGCACATTCGCTGGGGGACGAATATCGTCAGCTTCCCCGCCGCCCTGGATTCGGGCGATAACACGCGGCTGTTCGTCAGCGATTTCACAAGCGGCGCCGGCGCGACCCCTTACGAAGCGCAAGCCGTGGACAAAGATTCCGGCGGCTCGGTCTTCGTCAACATCGCCGGCGCCTGGCAACTCGCGGGCGTGATCAATGGAGTCGGCGTGGACGTGAATCGCCCCAACGCAACATTCTCCGCGGTCTTCGGCGAGCAAACCGACATGGCCGATCTGTCCGAGTATCGCGATCAGATCAACGCATTCGTTCCCGAGCCCACGACGATGATGATCGGCGCGCTAATCCCGACGATGCTCCTGCTCCGCCGGCGTGGTCAACTCCGCTGAGCCACGAGCTCTACCGATTTATTGCTCCCCCGGTCGCACGACATAAACCTGATCATGCGCAAGCACCGACGCCGGTAATGGCGTCATCGGCTGATACGTTTTCTCGAACCGTGCAAACTCGCCAGGATCGATCACTAGCCAGGCCCCCTCCCGCTCTAGCTTGCTCCCCGCCCAAGCATCGACCACATCGCGATTGTTCGATGTATCCACATCGAACACCGTTCGATATTTCAGGCGGCTCATCGGAGTTTGATACAAGAAGGCCTTCGCATCGCCAACTAGAATGATGTTTGCGTCCTTCGGAATCGAGTCGAGGATTTCCGGGGAATAGATTTGGATTTCGATGCCCAGCGCGCCGGCGATTCCGCGCTCGCCATACAAACGGTCAGCGAGCATTATGTGAAGCCGCACCGCGCCGGCCGCCGCCTGTGAGATGACGACGGCGATGATCAGCAAAAGCCCCGCGACACTCCACGGAATCGGCCATCGATCCCATTCGATCTGCCCGATCAACAGCGCGCCGATCGGCAATGCCAGGATCAAGAACCTTCCCTGCAAATGCGTAAAGAAGAGCCAGACGACGGCAATCATCACAAGCAACCCGGCGAGAAACCATGTCTGCGCCCGGCGATAGCTGAGGGCGATTGCGACGAGTGCCAGGGGTAGGAACAAATATCCGAACCGCCAATCGGCGATGATTTGGTGCCACGATTCTTTGAGCCGAGCAGATACGGACTGCTTGTCCGGCTGAGCCGTGTGCGCGCGATGCCAGCGCTCGATTTGCACTTCGCTGAATGTTCCATGTCCGAGAATTTGCGTTGCTTCGGGGAAAACCGGATTGTGGACCCAGACGATGTTGCGGATGAGCCAAGGCGAAAATGTGAGGCCGCCGGCAAGCGCGAAGATCGCGACGCCGCGCCAGCGGGCGAAATCGCGTGGAGCGGTTCTTCGCATCGAATACCAAACCGCGAAGCCCGCGCTGATCGCGGCAACGGCGACGAGCACTTCCGGCACGCCGGTCAATTTCGATCCGCATGCGAAGCCGGCGAAGATGCCGGCCAGCGCAAATCTCCGCGCGCGATATTGCTCGCGAAAGACCGCGGCCATTGCCCAACCTATCGCCAGCGCGCCAAAGAGAAGCAGGCCGCCTTCGTCGTAAGCGATTGGCGCGAGCTGCGCCAGCCATGGCACGCACGCCAATGCGACGCTCGCGATGACAGCGCGCGTTCGGTTCGCATCCCATCGCACGAATCCGTAGATGGCGAAAATCGTCAACGCAATGAATGTGGCGTGCATGAGCTGCGACAGATACATGCCGGCCCACGGCCCGCCGCGCAGGTGCATCGCCAGCAGATAGTGCATCTCGACGTTGAACGGAAAAAAGCTGAAGACGTTGTGATGCAACGGCACGATGCGGCCAAGCTCAAACCACTCGCGCGGAATCTGCAAATGATATTCAACAACGTCATATCCATTGGGCTCATCGTGCCAGAGGATGCCGGGATAAATCATCGAGCCGACAAGCACGATGACGGTCGCCGGGGCCGCGAGGAGCCACATCCAATGGGCGTATGCGGGGGCGAAGAAGAATGCTTTGAGTCTGGCGCGGCGCTCGGCGAGATTCCGCAGAATGCGGATCGCGAGCAACGCGACGCCCGCGCCGATGAGAATCCACGCGACGACCGTGTTGAGGAATCCGGCAAGCCCTAAACCGAGAGTAAAAAGACTTAGCGCACCCAGGCCCAGCGCGATCGATGTGACTTTTTGCAAGATTGGCGGAATGTCCGCGGTGTCGCGCAGTGCGAAGCCGGCGAGCGGCTTTCCATACCCAGCGGCGCTGCATAGCCAAAGGAGCAGGATCGCGCCGTCGGTGAAGCAGCGATAGGTCACGAGCGCGCCCGAGGGGAATGTGTAGATGATTGTTCCCACGAGGACCAGGGCCACGAAGATCACGAGGACGAGCAGATTGCCGAAGGATTCGAGAAAGCGGCCGGCGGGCGTGGGATTATGCAGGAGAAACTCACCGGGCTTTGAATGGCGGCGTTTGGGCATTTAGGTGGCACGCGTTTTCAACCCGTGGCCGCGGTACTCCGCGGCATCTTACGTTGCAAGTCAAATCCTCGCATCGCATTCAGATCAGAATAATCGTCATGCTGAGGTAATCCGAAGCATCTGGCCCATTTGCCCAATCCAGCCAGATGCTGAGGAGTACCTCAGCATGACGGGATTGCGTGTGGCTGCGCAACTCAATGCAATACGCCACAGTTAAACGCTGCGCCTCTGGCTCGAGCACTGGCCAGCGTCCCGGAGTACCAGGACCCACGGCTTAAAAAGCCGTGCTACGGGTGTCATTCCTCAGGCTTCTTGTCGTCTGCATCATTCGTCTCCTCGCTCAACTGAAACAGCTTCTCCAACGCATGCAGATACTGCGCCGCCGGCGGATGCATATTGTCCGACTTCCGCAGCACCTGCACCGGGTCATGCAGCAATTTATTGACGATCCGCCGCGCCAGGTCTTCGAGGTGCGCCTTCTCGGCTTCGCCGACATTCGGCAATTTATTGAGCGTGCGGGCCAGCTCTTCCTGGGCGATCTGGTGGTATCTGCTATAAAGGCGATGGATGGCCGGGCCCATCTCGCGTTGCCGCTGCCAGGCGCCGAATTCATCGACTTGTGCAGAGATGATCGCCTGGGCGGCGGCGATCGCCTCCTTGCGCTGGGCGGCCGTGCGCGACACTACTTCCTGCAGATCGTCGAGGTTGTAGAGATATACGTTATCCAACTCCCCCACCGCCGACTCGATATCACGCGGGACGGCGATGTCGATCAGAAAGATCGGACGATAGCGGCGTTGTTTGAGAAGGCTTTCAAACAGTTGCCGCGTGATGATCGGATGCGCGGCGCCGGTGGAGGAGATGACCACATCGGCCGCCGTCAGATGCTCGCTCAGATTCTCGAAAGGGACCGCCTGTCCGGAAAAACGTTGCGCCAGCGCGACGGCTTTGTCGGGATTCCGATTACAGACCAGCAATCGGCCCGGCTGCAACGCCGCGAACCCTTGCAGGACAAGTGCCGACATCTTTCCTGCGCCGATCGACAGGAGCGTCTTATCGCGAAATTGCTCGAAGATATTCTTCGCGTAATCAACCGCGACGCTCGCCACGCTCAGGCGGCCTTCATTAAGAGCCGTCTCATTCATCACCTGCTTGGCTACCGCGATCGCCCGCTGGAAGAGCGGATTGAGCATCGATCCGGCGCATTTCAGTTCTGCCGCGCATTCGTACGCCTCGCGCACTTGTCCGAGGATTTGCGTTTCGCCGAGCACCATCGAATCGAGCGATGAGGCAACCGCAAACAGATGCTCGACAACCTGGCGATCGGCCTTCTGATAAATGTGATCCTTGAACTGGGTCGGGTCCAGCGCATGAAACTCGGCGAGGAACTCGATCATCTCCTGGGCCCGCGGCCGCCCATGCACGGCGCGGCAGATATACAGCTCGACGCGATTGCACGTCGAAACCAACACCGCCTCGCACCCCTCGAACTTCTGGTTGAACCGCGCCAGCGCGTCAGAGCGCTGCGCCGAGTTGAACGCCAGCTTCTCGCGCACCTCCAGCGGCGCGGTTGTGTGATTCAGTCCCAGGAGAAGCAGGCGTTGCATTACTATCCGACGTATTGCACGGCCACGAGTGTCCCGATCATCAAGAAAAATCCCAGGACGCTGAGCATCGCGGCGCGGCGGCCGCGGAAGCTGGGGTTGATCGGCGAATGCAGAACCAGCGCGTAGACGATCCACGCGCCAAATGCCAACAGCACCTTCGGCTTGCGATACCAGTCCGGTCCCAGAAGGTTGTTGCCGTGCGAATCGATCGCACGAACCAGACCCGTGACTAAGCCGATCGTGAGCAATGCAAAGCCGAGCGTGACGGCGGTAAAGCTGAGATTCTCCAGGCGCTCCAGGCTCCCAAATCCGCCGCCGGGCATCGCGCGCTTTTGCCGCAATCGAGTGTTGGCGATCAGATACATCGTGCCGACCGCGGCGGCGACCGCGAACGCGGCAAAGCCGCCGTATGCTGAGATGCGATGCACCAGCATCCACGGCGTCTCTGCATAAGAATGCGGCTTGGTCCGCCCGAAGACTGCCGCCAGCATCAGCAGCAGCACGACGATCGGCATGACAAAAAAATCCAGCCCGCGCAGCGGATGCGCGCGCTGCGTGTAAGCGACAAAGAGCGAGAGCAAAATCGCCAGCCACACCAGCGCGTCGAAGTTGTCATCGAGCGGCGCCCAATTCGGCCGCGTCGCGCCGTGCCAGGCGAGCAGGCCGATGCCGAGCACCGTGCCAAAATAGAGGCAGACCTTAGCCGCCAACCGGCGCGGCCCGCGATCATCGCGCAACCGCGAGAGCGAAATGACGCCGCCCAGGACAAAGACGGCAATCGAGGCGATGAGCAGAGCAAGTTGACCTGCGGTCGGCACGTCACTCCTGTCCGTGTGGAAGCGACCCTTGTGCTCGTCCACCGCGCGTACGCTGGTGGGCGAGCACAAGGGTCGCTTCTATAGAATTGGGCCTATTGTTGTGGACGTGGTGTTCCCTCTCCCGAGGCTTGTGGGGGTGAACCTCCTGTTCGCCCTCCCGACGCGCGCATGTTCGTAGGGTGCGCTTTAGCGCACGCGGAATCGGGCGGCACAATCGCTCGGAACACCCAGTGCGACGCGCGCTGCTTAGAACCCTCTCCCCTGTACTCAGGGGAGAGGGCAGGGTGAGGGGACAGCGGGCCGCAATATGGCGCAGTTCGCAAGTCGAAGCGTTCGTCCCCTCACCCCAGCCCTCTCCCCTGTGTACAGGGGAGAGGGAGCAAGGCGGGCTCATTCGTTGGGTCTTTAACAATTGCAACATACAGGCTTCAGAGTAACTCCGGATGCCTCGCTCCAATCCATTCTCGCAGGCCCTCCATCCCACCACGCGCCAGCACTTCGATCGCTTCCTCTCCCGCCAGTTCGCGAAATACCGCCGCGCGCTTGGAGGCATCGAGCTTCGCCAACACTAAAGGCCGGATTGTCTTCATCGCCTCGGCCATCTGGATATACCGCCGATCGATCGCTTTGGCGATCTGATCGCGAATCGCCGCCGAAAGCGCCGCGCTTCCCGCCGAGACGGCGACGATCACCGGCCCCTCTTCCAACTTGGCCGGCGTCACAAAATCGCCCGGCTCCGCCTCGTCCGAATCCGCCCGATTGACCCAAATCCCCCGCGCCCGACAATCGCGCACCACGGCAGCGTTGACGTCGCTGCGATCCGTCGCCGCAAACACCAACTTCGCGCCATCCAGATGCTTCGGATTATACTCCGCGACAATCCGCTCGACCGACGCAGGCAACTCCGCCTGAAATGTTGGCGACACGCATCGCACTTGATTCGCCCCCGCCGCGATCACTCCCACCGCCTTGCGCGCGGCGACAGCGCCGCCGCCGATGATGAGGATCGGGCGGTCACAAACGTCCAGGAGCAAGGGATATGAATGCGGCACGAACTGAAGAATTCTAGCCGGCAATCGCGAAGGGGCCAAATGATTTGCCGGCCAGTCCCGCGATAAGGCCGGAGGGGTGGCACAATCATCGCGCCGCCTTAACGGGTTGAGACTGAAGGTCGCACTCAATCACGCTGTGCTTCCCTGGACGATTTAACGAGTGTAAGCTTACCTCCAATGGGCAAAGGGAAGCGGGTCGGCCGGCGCGCGCCGTACATGGTGTTTGTCAGTCATGCGACTACTGACAAATGGATTGCGCGCGTCCTGTGCGAGAAAATCGAATCGACCGGCGCTGTAACATTTCGTGATGACCGGGATATCGCTGGCGGGGACGATATCCCGGAATCAATTCGAGTTGCAATCAAGCAATCGCGGGAACTGATTGTGTTGCTGACGCCACATTCGATTGACCGCGAATGGGTTCGCCTCGAAGTTGGTGCGGCGTGGGGTTGGCGCAAGGATTTTCGAATTGTTGCAGTCCTTTGCCATGTGGATGTCGGTGTCATTCCGGCTATGATTAAGGGCCGAAAGGCAATTACTCTGAACGAGTTTGACGATTATGTTCGGGAGCTGAAATCACGCTTAACGGAGCACCAGAAATGAGCGCCCGAAAACCAGTTTACGATGTCTTTCTCTCATACGCCCAGCAAGATGTGGCTTGGGCGGCGGAGGTCGAGCGCACCTTCGCAGACGCAGGCTTGGTGGCCTACAACATCGCCAAGACCGCTCCGGGTGAGCACGTCGCGGATACGGTCTGGGATGCGCTGGCCGAGAGCGCCGCGCTTGTGGCCCTGGTATCCTCGACTGGCTCGCTCAGCCCCAACTTGTCGTTCGAAGTTGGCGCGGCCATGGCTTGGTCTAAGCCGGCATACGCTCTATACAAAGGCGCCCCGCCCGAAGGGCTTCCACGATATGTCCAGAACAATGGTATCTTTCCAGCCAGCCAGCTTCAGCATGTGGTTGGGCTGGTTCGTAACAGCGAATTGGCGTTGTCTGATCGGGAACGCCAAGTGCTCGTGAAAACCTATGATTCTCTGGGAACGCCGGTGGTCGGGCTGCTGGACGAACCATCAAAAGTGGACCAATTGACTCGTCGATTCAATCGTGCAAGCAAATCCAAAATATCCGGCGAACGATTGCTTCGCGAGTTACTTCGACTTCGCAAGAGCGGCAATATCCGGTTAAGCCGACACCGGATGTAAACGACGTTCAATCATTTGTCGTCAGTCTTTTCAGCCGCACTGCTGCTCTCGTCGAGAGCTTTGGGCTGAGTTACATCCCGTTGCGGCGACTTGATCCACGCCAAAAACGCCAGCGCAATAATCGACGCGCCCGGGAGGACGAGGAGTCCGGCCAGCACGAGGAATGGCCACAACGGCCACGACGGCGAATCAGGACTGACATCGATTTGCAAAAACATCATGACAGAATTCACCGCTACTTTGGCGTCTCTTCTCGCAGTGCCTGCAGCGTCTTGAGCCTCTCCCCTGTTACCGGTTTTTTCGTCTTCATCATCTCCATGAACGCATCGAACAAATACGCGGCATCGTGTGGGCCAGGGCTGGCTTCGGGGTGGTACTGCACGCAGAAGAGCGGCAAGTCTTTATGGCGGAAGCCTTCGACCGTGTTGTCGTTCAGATTGATGTGCGTGACGACGCCGCCTTTGGCTTCGAGCGATTTTTGATCGACGGCGAAGCCGTGGTTCTGGCTGGTGATTTCTACGCGGCCGGTGTCGAGGTTTTTCACCGGCTGATTGCCGCCTCGATGGCCGAACTTGAGCTTGTAGGTCGTCGCGCCGATGGCGCGGCCGAGAAGTTGATGGCCCAGGCAGATGCCGAAGATCGGCACCCTACCCAGCGCGCCCTGGATCGGCCGCACGGCGTAGTCGAGCACCGCCGGGTCACCCGGGCCGTTGCTGATGAACAGGCCGTCGGGGCGATGCTTCATGATCTGCTCGGTCGTCGTATCGGGCGGGAGAACCGTGACTTTCACGCCGCGCTCGATGAGATGGCGGAGGATGTTGTGCTTGGCGCCGCAATCCAGCGCGACGACATGCAGCCCGTCGCCGCGCTCGACGCGGCCAAGGCCCCAGTCGCCCTGATCCTGGTCCCACTCATATTCGGCGGAAGGCTTCACCGCCTGCACCCAATCGGCGCCGGCCATCTGAGCCGCGCCGCGAGCGCGGGCGACGAGCTTCGCATCGTCGAGAAGCTCGGTGGAAAGGATGCCGCGCATCGCGCCGCCGATGCGGAGCTTGCGCGTCAGCGCGCGGGTGTCGATTCCTTCGATGCCGATGATCGAATTCTGCTTGAGGTATTCATCCAGGCTCATGTCCGCGCGGTAGTTGGAATAGATCGGAGGTAATTCCTTAACGATAAACCCCGCCACGTGCGGCTGCTTGCTCTCCACATCCTGGCGATTGATTCCGTAGTTGCCGATGAGCGGATAGGTCATCGTGACGATCTGCCCCTTGTAGGAGGGATCCGTCAGGATTTCCTGATAGCCGGTCATGGAAGTATTGAAGACGACTTCGCCTTCGCTGCTGCCGGCATGGCCGAAGCCGCGCCCGGTGAAGACTGTTCCATCCTCCAACGCCAGTTTTGCAATCCGAGTATTTCTGCTCATCGCGGCGGGATTATAGGGATCGTGGGGAGATTTGCGATTTTTCATTTGCGATTCGCGAATGGGATGAAGTTGCGTTCCAGTGTTTTGACGCTTGTGGGCGAAGCTAGCCCGCATTTCTCACCACTCCTGAAGAACCGCCAGCAGATGGCGTAGGAGTGACGCCAGTGACGGTGGCGTTGGGATGGCGACGTGAAGTTCGTCCCGCAGTGAGATCGTGCGTCGGCTTGGGCAGGTTCCAAAGCAGG
>DATBDZ010000058.1:0-7825 GCA_036276235.1 Humisphaera sp.
ACCCCCACACTCGGATTACGATCGATCATTGACCGGTCAAACCAATGGCCCAGCGCCCCGACGTAAATCACCTGCCCATCGCGAACCGCCTCCACCCACAATACCCGGTTGCGCAGCGTGCATTGCTTCAGCACTGCATCCGCGTGGGCGTCGGCGTCGGCCGCCGACAGCAGGCCATCCGCCTTGGTCCGCATGTTTCGGTGAACGAAGGATTTGAAATCGGATTCCGGCGGCCGGGTGAAGCAGGCGGCGGCGAGCAGGATCACGGTCTGCACGATGATGATGAGAGTCTTGAGCGCGCTCATTCTCGGACCATTTTCGCGCGCCAGCGTCCGAAAACCTAGAGTAAATCCCTCCTCACGACAGGTTGGGCCGCCGTCCGATAATATCGAGGCTGCCTTGGGTCAGGCCAAGCCCGATTAAGTCGATGTGAGGCAGGGATGCTGGAGATTACGCGATCGATCCTCTGCCGGCGCTGCGGCCGCCGCGTCGATGGCACCGCCACCTGGTGCCCCGATTGCGGCAAGCCGCTGCGCCGTTTCGAGGGCCCGTCGCTCATGTTGCTCATTGTTGGCGCCGTCGCGCTCGCGGGGTGTTTGGTAGTGATTGCGTGGAAGCTGATGATGTGAGGGTTGAGTTCAAATCCGAAATATGAAATCTGAAATTTGAAATTTGAGATTTGCCATCCCAAATCTGAGATCTGAAATTCAGATTTCAGATTTCGCGCCCTCACCAATGCATGACAAACCCACCATCCACATTGATCGTCTGCCCGGTGACATGCGCGGCCCGTTCAGATGAAAGAAAAACAATCATGTCGGCAATCGCCTCGGGCGTTTGCCATCGGCCGAGCGGAACGACGGTGCGAATTTTGTTCGCCGACCATTGCTCATAGCTGAGCCGCTGCTCGGGCGGAGCATGATCATGCCACGCCTGCCACACCGCTCGATTGAGCGGCGTCTGCACCATTCCGGGACAGACGCAATTGACACGAACGCCGCGTGGCGCGAGGTCCTTGGCCATGCACTGCGCGAAGTTGATGTTGGCGGCCTTGGACGCGCTATAAGGCGGATCGGTCTGCGATCCGATCTGCCCCGCCACCGAAGAGACAAACACCATCGTCCCCTTCCCGCGCTCCGTCATCCGCGGCGCGACCGCATGCGCCACATTCACCATCCCCATCACATTCACCTTCAACACGCGCGGCCAATCCGCCGGCTCCAGATTCGTAAACGGAAACCCGAATTTCCCCGATCCGATCGCTGCCGCATGTACCAGATGATCGACGGGTCCCAGCGATTCAACCGTGCGCGCCAGCGCGCCGGCAATCGCCGCCTCCTCCGTGATATCGACTTTGATTGCGGTCGAATTGTCTTCCGCGGATTGCTCCAAATCCCAAATCGCCACCCGCGCCCCCTCGGCGGCAAACGCGAGTGCCGTCGCGCGCCCGATCCCACTCGCGCCGCCGGTTACGACGACAACATCGCCTTTCAGATTCAGATCCATTAGGGGCGGAGTTTGAAGCTGCGCGACACCTTTGGCAAGTGCCGATTGATGGTAGAGTAATGAACCATGCGACACGCGGTTTACGCCGGAAGTTTCGACCCAATCACCAACGGCCATCTATGGATGATCGAGAATGGCAGCCGGCTCTTCGATCGTCTAACGGTCGCGATCGGCGTCAATCCTGACAAACGCTATCTCTTCGCGCTCGAGGAGCGCCTGCAAATGCTACGCGAAGCCGCGGTATCGTTGGCCAATGTCACCGTCGCGAGCTTTGAGAATATGTTCCTCGTTAATTATGCGCGCGAGATCGGCGCCACGTTTATCCTGCGCGGCATCCGCAACGAACAAGACTACGGCTACGAGCGCGGCATGCGTTACGTCAACGCGGAATTCAACGCAGAGATTCTGACGGTTTTCCTCATGCCGCCGCGCGAGTATGCGGAAATCAGTTCCAGCTTCGTGAAAGGACTCGTCGGGCCGGGCGGATGGGAACAGATTCTTCCGAAATATGTACCGGTCGGGGTTCACCAACGATTCGTCGCAAAATTCGGGAGCAAATCGTGAGCAAGCTGCTCGATTGTCTGCCGACGGTTCGCCCGGAGTTGGAGAGCCTCTATTCATCGCCCGGCCGGCATTACCACAATCTCGATCACATTCACAAATGTCTTGAGCTGCTCGCCGACGTGCGTGAGCAGTGTGATGACCCGGATGCGATGGAAATTGCCATCTGGTTTCACGATTGCATTTACGATCCGACGCGTCGCGACAACGAAGAGGCGTCGGCGGATGTCGCGGCACGATTACTTGGCGAATGCGGTATCAGCCCGGATCAAATCGAGCGCGTGCGGGAGTTGATTCTCGCGACCAAGCACGCCGTCCAGCCGGCCGATCCCGATTCACAACTGCTGGTGGATATCGATCTGGCGATTCTTGGAAGCGCTCCTGGGACCTTCGACGACTACGAGGGCGGCATTCGATTGGAATACGCGCACGTTCCCGACGATGCTTTTGCCAAAGGCCGCGCGCAGATTCTGGAAATGTTTCTCGCCCGCCCGCGGATTTTTCTGACTGAGTATTTCGGCCAGCGATTTGAATCGGCCGCGCGGCAGAATCTGGCGCGGTCAATCTCACGATTGCGAGCAGCCGGATGCGACCGCACGCCCTGAGCACTTGGCTCCATTCTCTATCGCAGGGGTCGTCATGCTGAGGTACTCCGAAGCATCTGGCTGGATTGCGCGAATGAGCCAGAGCTTGCGATAACCTGCTCTGGAAATGGTGGCGGTTTTCATGCTTCGCGGGTGTCGCGCAGCCGCATGCCCACTCAATATGACGAGTTGGCGCGGCCGCGAACTCCGATTTCTTAAGTCCCCGTATCCACCTTCAAGACGCCCGTCTGTCGTTTGACCGCGATGACCCGTTGTTTGAGTTCTTCGAAAATCTTGCGAGCGTTGGGAATGCCGCGCATTCTTAGGTCGGGCATGGTGTCATCGTGCGAGATGACGCGGATCGTGCCGATGCCGATCAGGCGGTCGATGATCGATTGATGGAACGACATGTCTTCGACATGCCAGAGCTCAAGCGATTTGATGTCCTTGGCGAGGAAGCCGCGCTCGTAGTCGATCCGGTAGTTGCTGATGCGATAGCGGACTTGCTTGGTGACAATCGCCGGGGCGACCAGCAGGCTAACGCCGATCACCTCCAACACAATAATCACCCAGCGCTGCGGCCACTGATGCTCGCCCATCCCGATCCGGATAACCAAGGGGCTGACGATAAAGAGGATCGCCAGTACGGTGAGAAGGATGACCTCGCCGGGCTTGCCGCCGAAGAGCGGGCGGCCGTCAAAATAGGTCGTCTCCGAGTCATCCGGCGGAGCATGGGGACGATGGTCCTCTACGGGAGCCGGATTCGTGTTCGGCGGCTGTGCTGCGCTCAAACGCCTCCTGGTTAGAGGGGGAGCTTAGCAGAAAGCCGTGGGACTGTCAGTCGTCTCAATTTCTGGCCCGCTTCGGGAAGGGAGGGAATTTGAGGGTAGAGGATTGAGAATGGAGGATGGACGGCGGCTTGCTTCGCCTTGCGCGATCCTCAATCCTCCATCTTCAAGCCTCCAATTCCCTTTCCACCCCATTTTCAGCAAAAACCGCCCAGCCAAAAAATTCACTGCAACAACCGAACAACTTGCGCGTTTGTAGGAGCGGCTCAATCCGCGCATGGGATCGCGGGAGCACAATATTCCTCTCACCTCAATTGGAGGCGTCATGAAAGTCTCGAGCATCTGGGCCAAGAGCCTAGTCGCTGCGTTTGTTCTCATGTCGGTTGCGTCGATGGCCGCGGCCGCCGATGTGACTGGTACTTGGACCTTTACCGCACCTGCAGGTGGTGGTCGTGGTGGTCGTAATGGTGGCGGCGGCGGCGGCGGCGGCGGTGGTGGTGGCGGAGGCGCCGGTGGCGCTAACGCGGCTCCTCGCATTTCCACCCTTAAGCTGAAGCAAGACGGTGAAAAGGTCACCGGCACGCTGACCTCGCCCGCGTTCGGCCGTGGCCGTCGTGGCGGACAGCAGCAGGATCCGGCGACTCCTCCTCCGGCGCCCATGCCCGTTGACATCAGCAACGGCAAGCTCGCCGGCGACACCCTCACTTTCGAGGTGGCCCGCCAGAATCAGAACGGTGACTCCATCGTCACTAAGTACAGTGGCAAGGTTGAAGCTGATACCATCACCTTCACCATCCAGCTTCCGGCCCGCGGTGGCCAAGGCGATCCCCCCGCACCGATCGAAGGCATCAAGGCGACCAAGCAAAAGGAAGCCGCCAAGTAAGCTTGACTCTGACGAGTCTGCTTGCTAGCTGATCTAACACAGCCGAGCGATTACCCTCATGTTTTGTGAAATGCGTACCGCTTGGTACGGTTTCACAAAGCGCTCAGGGAATCGCTCGGCTGTTTTGTTCATGGGTTTCTTCATGGGTTTCGAGTTTCAGGTTTCGGGTTTCGGGTTGAAGGCATGGTGGCACAGAGGGAAGGATGTTTAATAGCGCGGATCTTCCCTGCGTGCCTTCGTGCCTGCGTGCCTGTTTGCAATTTCCAACATGGAGCACAATGCGCCTCTACACTCCCCTCTATCTCCGCATCGCAATCATTGCTCTAATTTGCGTCTCGGCGCGTGCCGCTGATGACAAAAAGGATGAGAAGACAGTCGCTGTCACCGGCACCTGGAAATGGACGTTGCAAATCCAGGGCGGCGACGAGCTCGCGCTTTCTGCCAAGCTCAAGCAGGATGGCGATAAAGTCACCGGCACCTACTACGGCCGCAACAACACCGAATCTGAAATCAAAGAGGGAAAGGTCAAAGGCAACGAGCTTTCGTTCAAGGTCGTCCGCGACATCAACGGCGCCCAGATCACCCTCACCTTCAACGGCAAGGTAGACGGCGACTCCATCACCGGCACGATGGAATTCAAAAACGAAGACCAATCCAACTCGATGGAATGGAAAGCCAAGCGCGAGAAGGAAACGCCGAAGAAGTAGTCGATGCGCCGATTTTTCTTGCCACGGTAAATGAAACGTGAAAACGTGAAGCATGACGGCTTTGGTATGGAAAGCGCGCCGGTTTGGATAGAAATTACGAGCGTCAGTCACCGTCATACTGAGGTACTCCGAAGTATCTGGCTAGCCTGCGCGAATAAGCCAGATGCTTCGGAGTACCTGCTCTGGAAATGTTGCAAATTTGTGTAGGGTGGGTGTACTCGCCCACCACGAACGACAGATGGCGGGCGAGTACACCCACCCTACAATCCGTTTCATGCTTCGCGGGTGCGGCGCACCCGCATGGCCACTCAGGATGACGAGTTCTGAAAATGTCCGCGTATTGCGAAATGAAATCGCATCTGCGAATTAAGCGCCGACCGACCAAGTCTTCGCGGTTCCAAGGCTCATGCGTGGCCGATAATATTATGTCGAGATGCGATTACGCCTGATCAGCGCGGCGATTGTCCTGATCCTGCTGGCCGCTGGCCTGCTTCAGCTTCGCCCGCCGGCGTGCAAGGATGATCCGGGGCCTACCGAGTTCTCCTGCGAGCGCGCACTTTCCCATGTAAAGGCAATCGCAACGGTTCCGCATCCGGCTGACTCGCCGGCGAACGTTGCGGCGCGGCTGTATCTGCTGGATCAGATGCGGCATCTTGGCTTGTCGCCGCGCGAGCAAGTGAGCCGGGCGGCCACTCAGGGCCGGCTGCACACGATGCACAACCTGATCGGGCGTTTGCCCGGCACTGCGCCCGGGCCGGCGCTGATGCTGGCCTGCCATTACGATTCAGTCCCCTACGGCCCCGGCGCCGGCGATGACGGCGCCGCCGTCGGTGCGCTGCTCGAAGTCGTCCGCGCCATCCGCGCCGGCCCGCCGCTCCGCAATGAGCTGATCCTCCTGATCACAGACGGCGAGGAGCTTGGCCTTTTCGGCGCGCGAGGCCTTGCCGAGGATGATCCCCTGCTCAATGACGTCGGCCTCGCCCTTAACTTCGACGCACGCGGCACCGCTGGTCCATCAGAGCTTTTTGAAACAAGTCCGGGTAACGAAGATCTCGTTCGAGTTTTCGCATCCGCTGCCCCCGCCCCTACCGGCACCTCACTCGCCTATGACATTTATCGGCGAATGCCAAACGACACCGATTTCACGATCTTCAAACGCGCCGGGATCCGCGGGCTGAATTTCGCGTTCATCGACAACTACGTTTACTACCACACGCCGCAGGATACGGTGGCGAACCTCGACCGTCGCACGCTCAATCAGACCGGCGGCTACGCACTGTCGCTGACGCGCGCATTCGGCAACGCCGATCTTGCCGCGATTCAACATCGCAAAGCCAAGGACGCGATCTTCTTCAATCTCATCGGCAGATCGATGATCGTCTACCCGATGGGCTGGATTTGGCCGATCACCTTCGTGCTGTGCATGCTCACGCTTGCTGGCCTGATCTTCGGTTTCGCCCGCAAACAAATTTCGATCCTTGGCCTGATTGAATCACTGCTTCGACTCGTCCTTAGCATCGCGGCTGGCGCAGGCGCGACGTGGGCCATATGGCGCTTGGCCAGCAAGGCGCTGGATCGAGGCTGGCTCGCCTCCACGCAGGGCTTCATCCTGCGGCCCTCGCCAACACCCACTGAAATCACGATCCTCGTGACTGCATTTGCAATCATTACCATCGTAACGACGCTGCTCTTCGCGTACGGCGGGCACTGGCGCGCCCGCGAACCCGATCTGGCGGCTGCCGGCGCGATTGCGTGGACCGGGGCTGCTATTGCTGCGACCGCCCTGCTCCCCGGCGGCAGCTATCTCGCCGCCTGGCCGGCGATCTTTGCGATGATCGGCCGGCTGCTGATCGAAATTCCCGCGATCGAGATGATTCCCTGGAGGCGCGCGGTCATCGCCCTGATCGCGTCGGCGCCGGCGATCCTGATGCTTCCGCCGTCGATTGTGACGTTCTTCACCGCGCTGACCGTCGCAAAAGGTTTCGTCGTCGCGCCGTTGATCGTCATGACAATCTGGTTGCTGATGACCGGCGGATGCGTGGATTTGATCGTCACGGGTCCTAAGCGTGAGAGCAAAGTTACGGAGTCTGCGGTCTGAGCGTGCGATCGCGGTATAAATCAGTCATGCGTTTGCAGAGGTGGACCTTCGGTCCGACCGCTACGCGGGGAAGCAGCATACCGTAGCGGAAATTGGAGTTCGCGCACGATCTGTAGCTGAGACTTCGTTTGCATCGCATGCAACTCTCTGGAATTGTCATGCTGAGTGGTCACGTGCCTTGGGCACACCCGCGAAGCTTGGAAGATCCCACGGGCACGCTGTCGCGAGCCCATGCCACCCGATTTGGTGGTGGCGCAGCAATTTGGGTGGCATGGGCTTGCGTAAGCATGCCCGTGGCGTTCGTAGACAACCGCCAACATTTTCGGAGCAGGTACTCCCAAGCTCTGACTGATTTGTGCGATCGGGGCCAGATGCTTCGGAGTATCTCAGCATGACAGTGCTCAAGATTCAAAGCTACTACGTAAAACCTGGCGTATTTGGTTTCAGTGCGCAACGCTCGGACCGAAGGTCCAGCTCTTCGGGCAGACGGAAACTGGTCCACAATATCGAAAAATGCGACACTTCCCGCGTAGCGGTCGGACCGAAGGTCCACCTCTCTCGACGCAACGGTTTTCGACTTAGCAACCGAGCATACGATGCCCCTCTTCACACGAACACCCGGCAACTACTACCTCGCGAACAACTGCACCATCACCGGCGACGTCCGCGTCGGCGAGCTGGCCAGCTTCTGGTTTAAC
>DATBDZ010000059.1:0-29777 GCA_036276235.1 Humisphaera sp.
AACGTGACGATGGCGATGGTCATGCACCCTGCGCAGCTACCAAACAGTGGAAGGCTGAGGTACGCGCAAGCTCTTGGCCCATTCGCGCAAATGCGCCAGATTCTTCGGGGTACCTGCTCTAAAAATGATGCGTATCGGACACGAACGCCACGGGCATGCTGTCGCAAGCCCATGCCACCCAATTGGATCTCAGGGTGCCATGTCCCACGCTTACGTGGGCATGTCTTTCTTTGGATCGTGTCCAGCAGCCCCAAACACATGCTCACGCAAGCGTGAGGCATGGCACCCGTGGCACCGATGCCACCCCAAAAATTGAGGAACCACCGCAAGGTCGTGTGGCATGGGCTCGCGATAGCGTGCCCGCGGCGTTTTTCATCCTTCGCGCGTGTTCCGCGGGCACATTGCCGCTCAGCATGACGGTTCACTTGCATGATGATGCGTCCGGGCTCGGCCTCAATTTGCCGCTCCGCGATGAAGCGTGATTGTTCCACTTGCGACCGTTTTCTCGCCCAGCGATGCCCGGACTTCAAACTGCTGCAATGAATCCATCACCCGCAGCAGGCGGGAATGCAGCGTGATTTCCGCTGGCGGAATGACCGGCGTTTCAAAGCGAATATCAACTTGAGCCAGTTTCCCGCCGCGCGCGCCGGTGTCAGGCCCGACCAATCCCGAAAGCTGCGCTAATGCCTCGGCAATCAGCACGCCTGGAACAACCGGATTTCCCGGAAAATGGCCCGCGAAGAACGGCTCATCTCCCTTGAGCGCCCAAACCGCTTCGCCAGCACCCGAGCCGATTTTCGTGATGCGCGAGACGAAACGAAACTCCGGCCCATGCGGCAATCGTGCGAGATAATCCGCCGGCTGCGGCTCGCTGGCCGGCGCGGCGGCGATATCCGGCCCGCCGGGCGCGTGCTGTTCTATATATGTGGCCAGCGTCGTCACATTCTGAAAGACCTGCTTGCCGATCGTTTCGCTGGGGACCTTGATCTTGAATTGCTTTTCGATGCTGGTCATCAGCAGGAGGATATCGAGCGAATCCAGGTCCATATCGCCGCCGAAGAAGGGCATTTCGTCGGCGATAGGCGCGTTTGGAGCCAGCTTAAGATCCCTGCGAAGCAGCGTCTTGACCAGTTCCAATGTCTCCGGACGTGGCGTGGGCATACGAATGCGGAGCCTTCCAAAACCAGCCGCGCTCTGTGCGAGGCCGAGCTATGAATTGTGGTCATCGATCTGTGTTTGGCAAGATAGACGCGTGCGCGGAAATCCGAAATCCGAATCCCCGAAATCCGAATCAATTCCGAAATCCGAATGACGAACCCAAGTGTCACGCGAAGAAGCGAAGTCACGAAGAAACCGCAAGCACTTCTTCGTGCCTTCGTCGCTTCGCGTGACAATCGATTTTCGGAATTCGGGCATTTGGTCATTCGGAATTGATTCGGATTTCGGGGATTCGGATTTCGGAATTGTGTCGATAGAGATGCAATGGCGAGCCCATTCCCCCCTACTCGTCCGGTTGCTGGTCCGCCGAGCGGGTCGGCGGAGCTGGTGGTCGATTCGCAGCATCTGTACCGGATCGTCAACGATGGGATTCTGAAAGCCAAGACGAGCGTCGATATCGCAACGGCTGATTTCAAGGCGATGCTCATCCCGCAGGCGGGAAGCTCGCGGCGTGCAGTTTCGATCATCCAGGTGATGCGCAGGCTGGCGTCGCGCGGCGTCGAAATCCGCCTGCTGCATGCCGGCACGCCCAGTTCGGCGGCCCTGCTGGAGCTCAAAGCGGAGCTTCCGGAGAATCTGGTTATCCGGCGCTGTCCGAGGCTGCATTTCAAGACGGTCGTGATCGACACGCGCGATATGTATCTGGGAAGCGCGAATCTCACCGGTGCGGGCCTGGGGGCCAAGGCCGATGGCCGACGAAATTTTGAGCTGGGCATTTGGACGCAATCACCGACGCTGATCGATTCTGTTTTAGGACAATTCAACATGCTCTGGGAAGGCCATTTCTGCCAATCGTGCAAGCGGAAGGATGTTTGTCCGGTGCCGCTGGAAGAACCGGAATTGAAATAGTTGCCAGTTGCCAGTTGTCAGTTGCCAGTAGAAATGCAAAAGGCGAAAGGCCGTCTGCTTTCCTCCACTGACAACTGGCAACTGGCCACTGGCAACTATTCCTACGATGCCCTTACCACGCGCGGCACCGCATCTCTAATCGGTTTCCTCTCAACAGCCGACACTTCTCCTGTTCGGCGGCACAGTTCCAGGCAGATACTTTGGCCAACGCGGCCGCCGGGGCCGTGGATGAGTTGGATGTTCCAGCGCTGCACAGTTCGCTCGCCGGGCATGGGGCCGACGAGCCAGCGGGTGGCGGCGGCGTAGTGCGGGGCCTGGCCAAAGGTGCGCAGCAGCAGGCCGATCCCGCCGCCGCGCTCGGCGGAAAGCTGGAGCTTGCGCGCTTCGGTCCGCGAGAGCCGCTTGGGAGATGCGATGACCGCCCCCACCGCTTTGCATCGCAGACATTCTGCAACCGCCCACATCTGGTCGGCGGCATCCGCCGGCCGCAGCAGATAAAGCTGCCGCGGCGAAATCCCCATCGCCGCCAAGGCCGGCGGATAAATCTCGCCAGCCGGGTCGCAGCAGACAATCGGCCGCGGCTCGGAATCCGACGGCGGGATAAATCCCGCCCTACGGGACGCTTGATGAAGGGGCGCTTCTTGTAGGGCGGGATTTATCCCGCCGTTTTCCTCTGCTGCCAATGTAGGGTGGGTGTACTCGCCCACCATTCCCCCGTCGTGGTGGGCGAGTACACCCACCCTACAACCGCGCTCAGAAGATGCTCCCAAGGGCGCGCTCAGAACCCTCTCCCCTGACTTCGACGAGCTCAGTCGAGTCGTACTCAGGGGAGAGGGCAGGGTGAGGGGACGGCGATGCGCCAGAAGGCGTACTTCGTCGATCGGCGCATCACTCCCCTCACCCCAGCCCTCTCCCCTGAGTACAGGGGAGAGGGAGCGTGTGCTCGATCGATTTTTATGTGCATCCCCCACCGTACAGCCGATCGCACTCCTATCCCCTCCCTCGGTACTCCGGGGGAGGGTTAGGGAGGGGGTTCGCGCAAGCGGCGTATCTTTTACACAACCCCCTCCCCAGCCCTCCCCCGGAGTACCGGGGGAGGGAGAATGCGCATCTGCCCTTTTATATGAGTTGCTCGCCTCATATGGGTGGCTCGCCGTTTCATGCGTCGCCGCTCTGGCCAGCAGCATCGCAAAAAAAAGCGGAACACCGTTGCCCTGTTCGCTTAGCACTTCATGCACCGCTCCGCGTGCAAAAGCCCCGCCCGGCAGCAGCCCGTCCAGTGCCGCCAGGCCTGTGGAAAATCCCTTGCGAATCTGCACGGATGTGTGATCCGCGCTGAGGGTCAGAAGCTTGCCGTCGTGACAGGAGATCAGTTGCATGGCTCGCCAAGTTCGCTATAAGTTAGGTATAGCGGGTGTGGCAAGAGACTGTCAATTGCGTTCCCGGTAGATTGATTCAGTGGAAATAAAACTTATAAACGCTGAAACGTGAAAACGTGAAACGTGACATGTAACCAAAGTCTTCGTCACGTTTCACGTCTTCACGTTTCATGCATGACGAGCGGAATTGTCCCGATTGCATCTCCCCCTAACTCCCGGTATGAGCTAACCTACGATCCGAAAACAACGCAAGCGAATCCTGGCCTAAGCGCCATGGAGCGGCAGCAGAACGAGGCATCGGCGGAAGAAGGAGACTCTAATGATCTTAGCGCAGGGTGGCGTGATACGCGGGCTCAACGATCTGACACCATTCGAAGAAGGGGCGCTCTGGTCTGTTTTAGCGCTTTCCATCATCTCGATCCTTTACGCGCTCTGGCTCCGGACCCAGGTGCTGGCGTATGAAACCGGCACCGACCGCATGCGCGAAGTGTGGGGCTGGATTCGCGCCGGCGCCAATGCATACCTTGGCCGCCAGTTTCGCTCGATCCTCATCGCGATCATCGTCCTGAGCGTGTTGATGTTCCTGAGCGTGAAACTGATCCCGCCCAGCGAGGCAGCGAAGCAAGTCTGGGGCGACGAAAACGCCGCCACCGCCGTCGCCGTCGGGCGAACGATCGCGTTCCTGATGGGATCGCTCTTCAGCTATCTGGTCGGCTTCGTCGGGATGAACGTGGCGGTCGCCGCCAACGTGCGCGTTGCCGAGGCGTCGCGACGCTCTTACAGCAGGGCGTTGCAGGTCGCGTATCGCTCGGGCACCGTCACCGGGATGATGTGCGTCGGGCTGGGTTTGCTGGGCGGCACACTGATCTTCCTTTTCTACGGCCGCTCGGCGCCCGATGCTCTCTTGGGCTTCGGCTTCGGCGGATCGCTTATCGCGCTGTTCATGCGCGTGGGCGGCGGCATCTATACCAAAGCCGCCGACGTTGGTGCTGATCTGGTCGGCAAGGTCGAGGCAAATCTTCCGGAAGATGACACGCGCAATGCGGCGGTCATCGCGGACCTGGTGGGCGATAACGTCGGCGACTGCGCCGGCATGGCCGCCGACGTCTTCGAGAGCTTTGAAGTGACAATGGTCGCCGCCATGATCCTCGGAATCGTGCTGGGAACCACGACCGGCCGCTTCAATCCTTTTTATCTCATCTTCCCACTGCTGGCCCGCGGCATCGGCGTCATTGCTTCAATCGTCGGCACCTACGTCGTGAAGACCACCGAAGAAGAGCGCAATGCAATGAAGGCGATGAACCGCGGCTTCTGGCTGTCGGCAGCCATCGCAATCGCGCTGACGGCCGTCGTCGCCCTCTTCTACAAGAACGCCGGCGCGATCGATTGGCGACCATTCCTGGCGATTCTCGCCGGGGTGCTGCTGGCGGTGGTGCTCGACAAGATCACCGAATATTTCACGTCAACGCATTACTCGCCTGTGCAGGAAACCAGCCGTTCCTGCCAGACGGGCGCTGCCACCAATATTCTGTCGGGTCTTGCACTTGGTTTCGAATCGAGCGTCTATGCGATCCTCGCGATCGCCGGCGCGATCCTGGCGGCGTATGTCATCTTCCACAACGATCCGCACTCCGTGCAGGCGATCCTCTACGGCGTCGCCCTCACCGGCATCGGCATGCTCACGCTGACCGGCAACACCATCTCGATGGACGCATTCGGCCCGATCTCCGACAACGCCAACGGCATCGGCGAAATGTCGGGCCTCGAAAAAGAGGCCCGCGCGGTGATGGACGATCTGGACGCCACCGGCAATACCACCAAGGCGATCACCAAGGGCGTGGCGATCGGGTCGGCGGTTATCGCGGCCGTCGCGCTCTACGGCTCCTTCTTTGCCGACATCAATCTCGCGCAACATGAAGCGGGTGTCGCGATTCTCTCTGCGATCGACGTCTCCAAGCCGGTCGTCTTCATCGGCCTGCTGATCGGCGGCGCGCTGCCGTTCCTCTTTACCGGCTTGACCATCCGCGCCGTCGAGCGGGCGGCTTCGCAGATCGTCAATGAAGTCCGGCGGCAGCTTCGCATTCCGGGCATCATGGAACGAACGGTTCAGCCGGATTATGCCCGGGCTGTTGGCATTTCCACGGTGGCCGCGCAGCGCGAGCTGATTACGCTGGGCGTCATTGCCGTAGCGACGCCGATCGTTGTCGGATTTTTGCTGGATGTCGAAGCGCTCGGCGGGTTCCTCGCCGGGACGATCCTGGTCGGTCAGTTGCTGGCGGTCTTCATGTGCAACGCCGGCGGTGCCTGGGACAACGCCAAGAAATACATCGAAGAAGGCCACTTCGGCGGCAAACGCACCGACGCCCACAAAGCCGGCGTCGTCGGTGATACCGTCGGCGATCCGCTCAAAGACACCTCCGGCCCCGCGCTCAACCCGCTGCTGAAGGTGATCAATCTCGTCGCGCTCATCATCGCGCCGATGATCGTCAGCTTCCGCCACAAGAACAACGACAAGATCGATCCCGCCACGATCATCATCATGATCGTTCTGATCGGGGCGATCATCTGGGCGATCGCCCGTTCGAAGCGCTCCGGGGAGCAGATGGTCGAGAATGTCGCGCCGGCAACTGGCGGTTCGTCAAACAACGACGCCGCAAACATGGGCGCTGAAGAGCCGGCCCATCGGGCATAAGGCAGATTGATGCCCTCATCCGATTGGACGCGCATTATCTCGGCTGGCGTCGGGCCGATCATTGTCATCTCGGCCTGCGGCCTTTTGTGCCTCGCGTTTTACAATCGTCTGGCCGCTGTCGTGACGCGGCTGCGGTCATTTCATCGCGATCAACTTCAAGAGCAGGAAACACTCGCCCGGCTGCGCACTGGCGGATCACCCAACGAAGCAGAATTGGTCCGGCGGCAGGAAGTGCTGGGAATGCTGCAAGTGCAGATCGGCAAAATCCAGCGTCGCGCCGGCTGGATTCGCCGCACGCTTGCCTGCCTGCTGTACACGATCATCTGTCTTGCTGCTTGCTCGCTGGCCCTCGGGCTGAGTGTCATTTGGCCAGGGTTGATTTACGCGGCGGTGCCGCTGTTCATCATCGGGCTGGTATTGCTCATCGCCGCGGTGATTTGCGCGCTGGTGGAGCTGGAACATGCGCTCGATCCCGTGGCGCTGGAGTCCCAGTTCATGACCAACCTCGCGCGGGATTATGAGGATGCGGTGGGGTGACCGGCCACCCATGAGGAGCGCGTCAAGCTTCCAGGAAGAACGCGGCGATGCTCAAGCTCCGTCATGCTGAGGTACTCCGAAGCATCTGGCTTATTCGCGCGAGGCGGCCAGATGCTTCGGAGTACCTCAGCATGACGGCTTCCTTTGCGCGTACGTTTGAGCACGGGGCTCAACCTGCAAATCGCGCCGAAAGTCTCCTCTCGACAACCGCCCTTCATTTCACGATTATTTCACCCGTGTCCGACGAAGCCGAACCACAACTTCCCAAAGTCCTTTCCGTGCTCGACCGCCTGACGGAACAGGAGCTGATCCAGCTCAATCACGTTATCGTTCAGCGGATTCGGCTGATGCAGCAGATCCGCGCTCACGGCGAAATGATCAACCTGCGCATCGGACAGCGCGTTCATTTCACAAACTCCGCCGGCGAAGTTATTCGCGGCACTGTCGCCAGACACAATCGCAAATCGGTAACGGTCGTGACGGGCGACGGACATCAATGGCGCGTTTCGCCGCGATTTCTCAAAGCCGATGATGCGAATGATCGGAGGTGAGCCATGCCAGGCAACTTTGAAATTGACCCGTACGATCCGTGCCCATGCGGCAGCGGCAAAAAGTACAAGTTCTGCTGCCGCGCCAGTGCGCCGCCCCAAGCGCATGGCAAATATCCGATCGGGACGGTGGCGTATTATGGCCCGGACGACAAGACGACAACGAAGATCGCGGCGGGCGTCATAGTGGACGAGCACGCCACGCCCGTGCTGGAACGATGGACCGGCGAGAATGTCGCGAATGATCCGGCCGTCAGGCAACAGATCAAGCATTTCTTCGCAAAGAACGGCGTGAAAAATGTCGTTGTCACCGAGGGAAATCTCGGCTGTCCGCACGAAGAAGGCATCGACTTCCCCGTGGGGCAGGATTGTCCGCTGTGCCCCTTTTGGGCCGGCAAACAGGGAACCGCTAGAAGGAATCATGCGGACGCGAAATCGAAGTCTCTGGCACAGCTTGAAGAAGAGGAAGACTTTGCCGACGAGTTCGAACTTGACGAGGACGACGAGGATACACAGGACGATTACGACGAAATATTCGCACGCGTGGAAAAGATCGTCGGCCCGGATACCGAGGACATGGGCAAGGCGATGGACCGAATCTTCGCCCACCTCGAAGCCAACCTTCAATTGCCATGCGAGGTGACCGGGATCGAAGATTTCCAGTGGGAAGAACCGTACATCGTGGGCGGCTGGGATTATGAGGAATATGATCAACTCAAAAAGGTTCAGCCGTCTTATGAGGATAAGTATCAGTTGCTGGGTATCAGCAAAGGCGAATATTCCGAATGGATGCTTTTTTCCGGCGATCTCGCCGCCCACGTAAAGCGTGTTTCCGACGGCAAGGTCTTCGTGCTGGGATTGGCCGAGTTGAAAGCCACCGACAAGCAATCGCAAAACTATCAGCTTCTGCGCGATTATGGAGTTTGGTTTGTGAACAGCCGCTGAAGGCTAACCCGCCTTCGAGGTCGGCTGCTGGAGATCTTCAGTTGCCGCGACGTGCAGATATGAAACCAACGACTGGCGAACGGGAATCTCTTCGGGAGCGGGATGCTGATCGCGATCGTAAATTGCTACCGTCAGCCCGGATTTTGAAACGAAGAGCATTTCCGGGTGCAGAATATCGTAGGTCGTCCCGCTGGTTAGAATTAACCTAAAAGGCACAAACGGCCGGCGTCTCAATCGGGCAAAAACGGCATCAGCGGTCATAACATCAATCATATCAAGTTTGCCCCACACTGAGACGCACTGCCCCGTGTTTTGCAGGACCCATGCGGCGTGGGTATCATTGAAACCGGTATGAGTGACGAAGCCAGCCTATTGGAACGAATCACGATCGACCCGAATGTATGCGGTGGCCGCCCCTGCATTCGCGGGTTTCGCATCCGAGTAAGCGATATCCTCGACCTTATAACCGCTGGGGCATCGCATGAAGAGATAATAAGCGACTACCCGTTCCTTGAGTGTGACGATATTCTCGCGGCGACAGCTTACGCAGCTCGGCAAACGGATCACATTGTACTTCAGCACACGTGAAGATAACCAAAATCGAAACGCTCGTCTGCCACGCGCGCATGCGCAACTGGATCTTCGTCAAGGTCCTTACCGATCAACCCGGCCTTTACGGCTGGGGCGAGGCGACGCTCGAATGGCACACGCGCGGCGTCATCGGCGCCATTGAAGACCTTTGCCAACTCCTCATCGGTGAAGACCCAACGCGCGTCGAGCATCTGTGGCAGATGATGTATCGCCAGCATTTCTGGCACGGGAACGGCATCATCCGCGGCACCGCCATCAGCGGGATCGACATCGCGTTGTGGGATATTGTCGGGAAAGTTCACGGCGTCCCCTGCCACAAACTCTGGGGCGGGCCGGTGCGCGATTATGTGCGGCTCTATTCCCATCTGGGCGGCGGGAAGATGGAAGATTTCTACTGCACCGATCCCGGCGACGCCAAACGCTTTGGCGATCTGGCCCGCCAATCGGTCGAGGAAGGATTCACCGCGTTTAAGACGATGGCCGTTCCCGAAACTTCGACGCTCGAAGGCACCCAGCCGATCCACTACGCCGAGGCATGCGTGGCGGCGATGCGCGTCGCGGTCGGCGACGGGATCGACATCATGGTCGATTGCCATGCGCGGCCAAGCCCGCGCATGGGAATGCTCTTCGCCAAGGCACTGGAGCCGTACAATCTCTACTGGTTTGAGGAACCGTGCTGGCCCGAGGCGATGGACGATATCGCGCTGATCCAACGCGCCGTGAAAACGCCGATCGCCACTGGCGAGCGACTCGTCAGTGTCTTCCCCTTCCGCGAGCTATTCGAGAAACGTGCCGCCAGCGTCATTCAACCCGATGTCACCCACTGCGGCGGCTTGAGCGAAGCTCGCCGCATCTGCGCGCTGGCTCACACTTATCGCGTCGCGGTCGCCCCGCACAATCCGCAGGGCCCCGTCAGCACCGCCGCCTCGCTGGAGCTTGGCTTTGCCGAGCCTTCCTACAACATCTGCGAGCAGGTGCATTCAGATGTCCCGTGGCGAAATGAGGTTGTAAGGGAAGGCTTCGAGGTCGATAAAAAAGGCCGCGTCGTCCGCCCCAACAAGCGGCCGGGCCTGGGGATCGAGATCAACGAGGACGAAGTCCGCAAGCATCCTTTCCAGCAGGAAATCGTGCGGCGCACTTTTTATCGGGATGGCAGCGTTGGGGATTGGTAAACGATGGCCTGTGCGTGCCTTAGAAGGTATAATTCATTGGACCGATGAAAGTTTATGATGAAATCATCGACCTGATCGCAACGAGCCGACCCGAAATGATCGCGAATTTTCAGGTGTCGCCCGAGGCGAAAGAACATGTCGCCGATCTTCTTTCGCGCGAGAAGAACGGCGGCCTCACCCCCGACGAGACCTCTGAACTCAATGACTACATGGAGTTCGAGCACATCATGCGTCTGGTCAAAGCCCGCGCCCGCCAGCTTCTCACGCAATGACGACCTATGTCCCAGCCGCGCTTCGCCGTTAAAGCTCCCACCCCTTCCGCCGTTCGCGGCGTAGGTATTGATCCGCATCGGTCGTATTGGTCACCTGCATCTTCTCCGCGTCCCATATCAGTTTCTTGCCGACGCGATACGCGATATTTCCTAGATGGTTGGCTTCGGTGAGCCAGCCGCCGTACTCGAAGTTGGCGTGCATTGGCTTGCCGCTCTTGACGGCGGCGATCCATTCCTTGTGATGGCCGGGCGAGTGCGGCAAGGTCTGCTCGGGCGGCTTGTAATCCGCGAAATCCTTTTCCGGCAATAGCGTATGCTTGCTGTAGTCCGCAAGGAGCATTCCCTTGTCGCCGATGAACAGCACGCCGTCCGGCCATTTGGGAATGCCGCCGGATGTCCAGATTTCCGGCTTGTCTTCGCCCTGGTGCCAGTAGAGCTTGAGCGCGGGCATGTCGCCGCGCGGGCCGTATTCGTAGATTGCTTGCATCGTCGCCGGCGCGATCTCCGGGTGCGGCGGGATGCCGCTGGCCTCCACCGACAGCGGCGCATGCAGCTTCAATGCCCAGAACGGCAGATCGTTCCAGTGGCTCCCCAGATCGCTCATCGTCCCATTCCCAAAATCCAACCAGCGATACCAGCGCGGGCCGGGCAGATACGCCTTGGTATAGGGACGATATTGTGCCGGGCCGATCCACAAATCCCAATCCACGCCCGGCGGCGGATCTTCCGGCGGCATGCGATCGGTCACATAGAAAATGTCCTTGTTCCGCTTCGAAGCCTCCTCGCTCTGCAACCCCCATGCGCGCGATACCCACACATGCGCCTCGCGCACCGCGCCGATCGCCCCGCCCTGCACCAGCTCCACGATGCGGCGATAGTTGTCCGTCGCGTGCATCTGAATCCCCATCGCCGTGATCACGTCGGTCTTCGCCGCCGTCTCGCGGATCATCCGCGCTTCCCACACATCATGCGTGAGCGGCTTCTCGCAGTAGATATGCTTCTTGGCCCGCAGCGCCAGCATCGTCGCCAGCGCGTGGCTATGCTCGGGAATCGCCACGACGACGGCGTCAAATTCCTCGGGATGATCAAAGAGCTTGCGGTAATCCGTCAGGAATTTCGCCGAAGGATATTTCTTCTCCGCCGCCGATAGCAGACGGCCATCGACATCGCAAAACGCGACGAGGTTTTCCGAAGCCAGCGCCTTTGCATCATCCCCCGCGCGGCCCCCGGAGCCGATGATGGCAATATTCAGCTTACTGTTCAGATTCTGCCCCCGCAGAATTGCCGGCGCCGCCAGCGCGCTCGCCGCCGCCGTCAAAACTCCTCGATTAAATTGCCGCCGTGTGGTGGTCCGGTGGGAGTTGCTCATATGCAATCTGCTACCGGCGGCATGTTGACGCTGTTGTTTGCGGGTCGGGCGAATTCAGATGCCTTCCATCAGTTCTGGATCCGAAAAGGGGATCGGGAGTCTTTCCGACGGAGCGCCATTTGAACATATCTTACATGGTGATATACTTCGTTTCGTGCAGTGGACGCTCATTCAGATGCCAACATTCAACCGACGCTGGCGATCGGAAAAATTGCCGGACGACGACTTACAGGCATTGGAGTCGGCAATCATGCGAGCCCCTTCGGCAGGAGCCGTTATGCGCGGCACCGGCGGCTTACGCAAAGCGCGTTTTGCTCCGCCTTCACGCGGCACGGGAAAAAGCGGATCAATGCGGATTGGATACGCTCAGTTTCCACAGTACCGCTTGATCCTTTTGGTCACGCTGTTTCTGAAGAAAGACGAGGAGAATCTGGATGCCGCGACGTGCGCCGGCATTAAAGCACTACTGCATCGAGTCAGCCACGCGCTTCAAACCGGAGCAAAACCATGAAGAAAATTGTTAGCAACAAAAAGAAGCCGGCTCGAAAGTCAAACCCTGCCGCCCGCGCGATGGGCAAGGCGATCATCACCGACCTGACCCAATTCGCGCAGGCTCTGGAGGCGGGTGTCGCGCTCAAATCCAAGTACACCGTCCGCCGCGTGCAGTTACCCGATGTTCCGCGAGAATACGATAAGAAATTAGTCCGCGCCACCCGCGACCGGATCGGCGTCAGTCAGGCGGTCTTCGCCCATCTGCTGGGCGTCTCCACGATCCTTGTGCAGGCGTGGGAACAGGGCAATCGCATTCCCGCCGCATGGGCGCGGCGACTTCTCGATGAAGTCAACCACGACCCCCAGCGCTGGCGCGGGATGATCAGGCGAGCTTCGTGAAGCACCTGTCGTTAATAAGATCTATCCACTTGGGCAATGGCCCTTGCATTGTCCACAGATTCGGCGAAAACAGCACCAAAGCCGCCGCGCCCTCATTTGCCGAATTGCGGGCGAAAGACGTTTATGCTGTTGAAGCTTACGCATCAGACTGATCTCAATTATTCAGACCTCATCAGCGAATCGATCATGGAAGTGCGGATGGCGCCGCGCCAGGAGGAGGATCAGCATCGCCTCTCCTTTACGCTGGCGATCGGGCCGGCGACGCCTGCGTTTAATTATTTCGATTGGCTGGGGAACACGGTTCACTGGTTCACCGTCAATTCGTTTCACCGGCAGATCAGAATCATCGCCACGAGCGTGGTGGAGACGGACCGGCCGCTAAGTGATCCGCGCGCGATTGCTGATACGTGGCCGCTTTCCAGCCGCGACTATGAGTATTCGGTTTATGACTTTCTGCAATTTGGTGGTCCGATCGTGGATTCCCCGCAATTGCGTGCGCTGGCGGATGAATTGCGGCCGGCGCCGGGAGCGCCGCTGGGGGAGCTGGCGATGCGGATGCTCTCGGTCATCGGCGAGTGGTTTACCTATCAGAAGGGCGTGACGACCGCCGCCAGTCCGATCACGGATATTCTCGAGAAGCGCTCAGGCGTCTGCCAGGATTTCACGCATCTGATGATCGGACTTGGCCGGGCACTGGGGATTCCTTCGCGGTACGTCAGCGGCCTGGTTCACCCCGACGCCCAGAAATATCGCGGATTTACACAGACGCACGCGTGGTGCGAGATGCTCTTCCCGTCGGTCGGCTGGATCGGGTTCGATCCGGCCAATAATTGCGTGATCGGCGATAATTTCGTGAAGGTCGGCGTCGGCAGAAGCTTCAACGATGTTCCGCCGAATAAAGGTCTGTATAAAGGCGCGGCTACCGAGTCGATGGAAGTCACCGTTCACAGCGAAGAGCTGGCGGAGATTCCGTCGGAACTCGCCGCCGAGCGCGTGCAATCGATCGCGATCCCAACGTATGTGAGCGCGTATGCGGCCCAGCGCGACGCCAGCCAGCAGCAGGAGCAGCAGCAACAATGACGTACTGTCTCGGCATCGTTACCAAGCATGGCCTGATCATGGCTTCGGATTCGCGCACGAACGCTGGGTATGATCAGATCAACACCACGCGCAAGATGCACACCTTCGTGCAGCCGGGCGAGCGCGTGTTTGTGTTGCTTGCCAGCGGAAGCCTTTCACTTTCGCAATCGATTCTGACGCTCTTGCGGCGGGACTTTGAGGCCGGGCGTGGATTGGCGGTGGCGCCGTCGCTCTATGATGCCGCACGGGTGATCGGCGAGCAGATGCGCCGCGTTTCTGATCTGGATCGCCCTTCGCTTGAGCGCGATAAATACAGCTTCAATACTCACTTCATTCTCGGCGGGCAGATCAAGGGAGAGCCGCCGAGCTTGATCATGATTTATCCGCAGGGCAACCCGCTGCAGGCGACGGAGGATTCTCCGTACCTGCAGATTGGTGAAACCAAATATGGCCGCCCCATTCTCGATCGCGGCGTGCGCTTCAATCACACCACGCTCGAAGAAGCCGCCAAATACGCGCTGCTGTCCCTCGATTCGACGATGAAATCGAACGTAACCGTCGGCCCGCCGGTCGATCTGCTGGCGTATTCGGTGGATGAGCTGGACATCACGCGGCATCGCCGATTTCTCGATGACGACCCTGACCTGATGAAGATCCGCGTGCGCTGGGAACAGGCGCTGCGGCAGGCGGTGCTGCGATTGCCGAATCTGCGATTCACCCGCCGCGCGGGCGCCGGACAATCGCCGGCCTCAGAAACGATCCAACTGGTGGAGAGCGGCGGAGCCCCCGAGAGCGAAGCGAGCAATCCGCCGCCGAAAGAGCCGGCGGTAATCCGATCAACGGTCGCGACGAGCGACTGATTACCCGCCCGCAAATTCCCGTGGCTGATCGATCACGCGCAGGCAGACCGTCGGCGCTTGGATCGTCGGCAGCGCATCGATCGTCCGCAGCGCCTGGCGAATCGCCCCCTCTTTGGCCATGTGCGTGGTGATCACCACCGGCACAAATTGCGACTCGGCGGATTCGCGCTGGTGGATCGCCGACAGGCTGATACCCTGGCCCCCCAGGGCCTGCGCGACTTGCGCCATGACGCCGGGGACGTCGCGAGCCGTCACGCGAAGGTAGTAGCGCGATTGCAGCTCTTCGATCGGCAGGATCACCGCCGCCGGGGCGGTGTCGGGGAAGATGTTGAGCCGCTTGAAAAGCTGCGGCGTTACGCCCGTCGCAACACCCACGAGATCAGCCACGACGGCGCTGGCGGTCGGCATCTGCCCGGCGCCGCGGCCATAAAAAAGCGCGTGGCCCAACGCATGCCCGTAGACGCTGATGGCGTTGAAGCTGCCGCTCACTTCCGCCAGCACGTCGTTCGCGTGGACCAACGTCGGATTGACCCGAAGCGTCAGGCGGCCATCGCGGCGTTCGCCTATCGCCAATAGTTTGATGACGTAACCCAACTCCGTGGCGAATTGGATGTCGGTCGGATGCAGCGTATCGATTCCTTCGACGAGGATATCCTTCTCCGCGACGCGCGCGTTGAAGGCAAGGCTCGCGAGGATCGCCAGCTTCTGAGCCGCGTCGCGGCCGGAAACATCGAGCGTCGGGTCGGCCTCGGCAAAGCCAAGCTTCTGCGCCTCGGCCAGCGCCTGCTGATACGACCAGCCGTTCTTGGTCATGCGGGTGAGGATGACGTTGCAGGTGCCGTTGACGATGCCGACCAATGCGTCGATGCGATTGGCGATGAGCCCGCGCGTGAGGGCGTCGATGATCGGAATCCCGCCGCCGCAGCTTGCCTCAAAGGCGATGCACGTGTTGTGCTTGCGGGCGAGTCCAAACAATTCCGCGCCGCGCGCCGCGAGCAGGCTTTTGTTGGCCGTCACCACCGGTTTGCCGAGCTTGAGGGCGCGCTCGATCAATTCCCCAGTCGGCGAGATCCCGCCCATCAGCTCCAGGACGATCTGCACGCTCGGATCATCGATCGCCGCCTGCGCGTTGGTCGTGAATGGCAATCCGCCTTGCGCTTGATGTTTTTGCAGATCGCGAACGACGACATGCCGAATATCAAAGCGCGCCCCAACGCGGCGTTTAAGCAGCTCCGCCTGGTCGGCGAGAATCTTCGCGACCCCGCCGCCGACGATCCCGCAGCCCAAAAGACAAATTCCGGTCGATGATTCGCTCATGCTAATAAGCCCGCCGAAGCGCGGCGAATGTACGGGTGGCCGCACCGGGAATCAAGCAAGCCCAACGATCGCTGCAGACGGATGATTTGGACGATGTCGCCCGCGGCAAATATGATTTGTCAGCCGGGCTCAGGCTTTATCGGTTTGTCGGTCTACCGTAAGATGGCATGCCTTCCATGAATGCAGGGAAAGCGGGACAACCCGTCGTCATCGAGAATCCAGTTATCAACTCCCCGTTCGAGGAGCCACGCCGTCATTTTGAGTTTGATGACGATGGCATTACCGACCAGATCATCTCCGCTCGCCGTCCTAGCTCCTATTTCATTCCGATCGCGAAGCCCAGGAAGAAGTCTTCTGACACGCAACAGACGTTCGAGGATTGGACGGCGGACCGGATCGAGGAAAACAAAAACGTCAATCGCATTCGTCAGCGCGTGAAGCTGTGGCGGGAGGGCAAATATCCCGACATTACGCGCACGACCGCCCGCTTGCTGGAGCAGTGGAACAATCCGGATCGCCATCGCCGCCTCTTCTTCTGCCAGATCGAGGCGATGGAAACGCTCATCTACATCACCGAGGTCGCCCGCAAGTACGGCGACAACTGGATCGAGAACGAGCTGCGGCAGTTCAACGACGATGCAAACCCCCAACTGTTTCGGATAGCCTGCAAAATGGCTACGGGCAGCGGCAAGACCGCCGTCATGTCGATGATCATCGCCTGGCACACGCTCAACAAGCTGGCCAATCCGCAGGATGCGCGTTTTACGGACACGTTTCTAGTCGTCACGCCGGGCATCACGATCAAGGATCGGCTTCGCGTGCTGCTGCCGGGCGATCCGCAGAATTACTACAAGGGACTGGAGGTCGTTCCGTCCGACCTGCTGAACGAGCTGGGTAAGGCGAAAATCCTCATCACGAACTATCACACCTTTCTTCGCCGCGAGAAAATCGCCGCCGGCAAGCTCACAAAGGCGATTCTCAAAGAAGGCGAAGAATCCGCGTTCACCGAATCCGAAGGCGAAATGGTTCGCCGCGTCTGCCGCGAACTGGGCAACAAAAAGAACATCATCGTCCTCAATGACGAAGCTCACCACTGTTATCGGCGGCGTGCCGCCGGTGACGAGCCAAAGCTCATTGGCGATGAGCGCAAAGAAGCCGAGAAGCGCGAAGAAGAAGCCCGCATCTGGATCAGCGGCCTGGAGGCGGTGAAACGAAAGATGGGCATCAAGACCGTCTACGATCTCTCCGCCACGCCGTTTTTTCTGCGCGGTTCGGGATACTCCGAAGGGACGCTCTTTCCCTGGGTCGTTTCCGATTTCTCGCTGATCGATGCGATTGAGAGCGGTATCGTCAAGGTGCCGCGGGTTCCCGTGGCCGACAATGCGATGGAAGGGCCGGCGCCGACCTACCGCGATCTGTGGATCCGAATCCGCGAAGACCTGCCCAAAAAAGGGCGCGGGAGCGCCCAGTACACCGGCGAGCCCAGACTGCCCGTGGAGCTGGAAGGCGCTCTCACCAGTCTTTACAAAAACTACGAAAAGTCCTATCGCCTCTGGGAGCGCACCGCCCAAGCCAGCGGCACCACCCCGCCGGTGTTCATCATCGTCTGCAACAATACCAACGTCTCAAAGATGGTCTTCGACTATGTCGCCGGATGGGAAAAGACGCTCGAAGGCGGCGCGCTGGTTGCCGTGCCGGGGAAGCTCGACCTCTTCAGCAACGTACAAGGCGGCCACTTCCTCGATCGGCCCAACACCATCCTCGTCGATTCCGAGCAAATCGACAGCGGCGAGGCGATGAGCGATGAGTTCCGCAAAATCGCCGCCCGCGAAATTGACGAATTCAAGGAGGATCTTCGCCAGCGATTCCCCGGCCGCGACGTCGAGGAGATCACCGACGAAGACCTGCTGCGCGAAGTGATGAACACCGTTGGAAAAGCGGGCAAGCTCGGCGAGCAGGTCAAATGCGTGGTGTCGGTCTCGATGCTTACCGAGGGGTGGGACGCCAACACGGTTACCCACATCCTGGGCGTCCGCGCATTCGGCACGCAGTTGCTCTGCGAGCAGGTCGTCGGCCGCGGCTTGCGGCGAATGAGCTATGCGCCGGTGGCCTCCCGCATCGACACGCCGCAAGGCCCGGTGGAGTTTGAAGCATTCGATACCGAGTATGCCGAGGTGTACGGCGTCCCCTTCTCCTTCATCCCCGCCAGCGGCGCGATCAAGGAGAAACCGCCCGGCCCACCGCCGACTCACGTGCGGGCCCTGGAAGAACGGATCGCCTGCGAAATCACTTTCCCCCGCATCGACGGCTATCGCTACGATCTTCCCGCCGAGCGGCTGACCGCCCGCTTTACCGAGAAATCACATCTGGCTTTATCTACTCGCGATCTGCCGACCAGCGTTGAGAATCGCCCCATCGTCGGCCAAACCAGCATTCACACGCTTGATGATCTGAAGAACGAGCGCGAGCAGAAAGTCGCCTTCCATATCGCGCGCCGAATACTGGAGCATTATTTCCAGAAGGACGAATACGCGAAAAAACCGTGGCTCTTCCCGGACTTGCTGGAGATTTCCCGGCGCTGGCTCAGCGAATGCGTGACCTGCAAGGACGGCACGTTTAAACAGCTCCTGCTTTTCGTCGAGCACTGCCAGACCGCCGCCGACAAAGTCTATCGCGCGGTAGTCGAAGCCGATTCCGGCCCCAAACGCCTGCTTCCCATTCCCAAACCGTACGACACGATTGGCTCAACGCGCTACGTCTCGTTTGACACGGTCAAGCCGACCTTTAAGACGCGCGACGACAAATCCCATGTCTCCCACGTCGTCGGGGACACCGAAAACTGGGAACAGAAGATGGCCCAGACGCTGGAAGAGATGGACGAGGTGGTTCACTACGTGAAGAACCACAACGTCGGCTTTTTCATCCCGTACACCGTCGATGGCCGCCAGCGAAGCTACTACCCGGACTTCATCGCCCACGTCGACGATGGCCGCGGTAAAGACGATCTGCTCAACCTGATCGTCGAAGTCAGCGGCGCGCGCGACAAGGAAAAGGAAGCGAAGGTGGATACCGCAAAAACCCTGTGGGTGCCGGCGGTGAACAACGCAGGAACGTGGGGACGCTGGGCGTACATTGAGATCGGCGATCCGTGGGACGCGGCGGGGACGATTCGGGCAATGCTGAGCAAGCTGGGGAAGATCAAGGTATGAGCGACGCTGAGATTGTGTACCATTACACCGATCAGCCGGGCTGGAATGCGATCCGCGCGCAGGTAGATTGGCTGTTCAAAGCGTCGCAACCGCCGGGGAATCGGCCGTTTGGCGTTTACTTTACGACGCTGCGGGTCGATGCGCCCAAGTTTCATAAGAAGACTCGGATTCCTGTTGATAAACAGGAGTACGTCTTCGCTTTCACCGGCACGGAAGGACTTGAGCAGCGCGACGAAGGCAGACGCCCGTTTGTCCTGCTGAGCCCCACTGACTACCTCGTAGCGAAGCACCGGCAGACGTACAATGGGAAGTCGGAGACGATGCCATGATCGGCGGACAAGACATTTTGATTCCCTGTGCCGAACCCAGCGTCGCGCTTGACCTCGCGACTCGAACGGTTACCCGGTACTGGAGCGAGGCCCATCTTGAAGATGGGGAGTCCGGCGACGTGCTCTCTCCGTATCGCGATGCGCATTTTGCTGGGATTCGTGAGATTCTGATCACTAAGACGCAGCAGGCTTCGGATCTCTGGGACAAGCTCGGCGCCTGTGAGGCGACCAACGGAACGCTCATTCACCTGCTCGCCAGCGGCAAGACGCTGACCGTGGTCATTGATGATGAACCCAGCGAGGAGATGATCAACATCGTGCGCGAAATTCGCGGGTCCTTGATCCAGGAGCTGTTCACAAGTACAGCAGAAACGAAGGTGGCTGCATGAGCAACATCACCATCGATCCCCTGGAGCAACTGATCCGTGCATCCGGCGAGAATTGGCTCATCGACTGGTTCGCCCCACCTGACAAGGCACTGCCGCATTTCCGACAGGTGCTCGAACGGGCCGACCAGTGCGCCGTTCAGCGATTCGGCCAGAATGGCCCGCGTCTCACCATCGAAGCGCTCCGGGACGAGCAACAAGGCAACCCGCACAAAGTCCGCGCGCTACTCCAGATCCTTCCCACTATTGCATCGCCGGACATGCTCGTGATGGCCTTGCGGATCATGCGGGGCATGAACATCGACTCCATGCACCTCGAATACGAGGAGGAACAATCATTCCGCCTGCGCGTTCGGCTGAAGTCGATGTATGACGACAAGGAGATCGACGAGTACGAAACAACGGACATCCACGATGCAGTCGTCTTGCGGCACTTTGGCATCCTGAAGATGAATGATCGACCCGCCTTCGATGGGTTCTATCCGCTCCGCGTTGGGGATTAACTTATGGCCAGCAGGAAAAAGAGCGGAACCATCGCCGCATCCGCGCCGATTGATTCGATCAAGCACCGCGATACCCGCACCAACATCCCCACCGCGGAGCTTCGCGACTTTGTTCGCGAGGAGGAGCAGAAGCCGCAGACACTGCTCTATCCGCGCGATCCATCGCTCGATTCGCAACTGGTCTGGAAGGGAAAGGATCAGCAGGACCAATCCCCGCTGGAAGTGCCGGTCGTGCCGGTCTACATCCAGGAGAAGATTCACCCGCAGGCGATCATCGAGGATTTCCGCAAGACCGCCGACCGCACGCCCGACAATGACAACCAGGATTTCGGCGGCCTGTTCGCCGACTTCAACGGCCTGCCGGCCGATTTTGACGCTCGTTGACCTTGATCGTCACCAGTTTGAGCATTCGGCGAGGAGGAGACGCGCACCAACATTCCGGCGCGGACACGGCAACGCTCCCACCGGGATTGGCGAACTACGTCGGAGATGAGCGTGGCGCTTATGCAATTCATTTAGAATGCGGTACGCTTATCGTGGGTCGGGGATGACGCCGAATGTTCACAATGACTTGGTCAGAAAGAACAGGAGATTTCAATGATGCAGCATGAGCCTGTGACGACGGACGAATGTGTCGAGCTTCCGGTCGTCGGAGCACGGGGCGAAATCCTAGTCTCCGCTTACGTTGATGATGACGGGTTTCCGGTGGTCACTATCATTAATGAAGGAATGCCGATTTTCGTTTCCAACATCGCTTATAACGGGGCGGAGCAGGAGCTCCATCGCACGAAGGATCAGGTACTGGTCTCGCTTACCGGAGAATGCTGTGACTGACTGCGGCAGCGGCACAACGCATGAGGATGCCAGCCAATGAGCGGAGGATCAGCCCGAGATACCGTTGTACGAGAGGCGTTCCTTAAGCGACTGCGCGAGAACGGATACGAGAGCACTCGTGACGCGGTAATCGCTAGAGACAACGTGTACCGGGTGAATGAATCTGCACATCTGATGGTGCGCACGTCGCGATTTCACGCAACGAGAAATATCTACTTTTTCGGGCTAACGAAGCATATATTTGAGCAATTCGCTCAGTTGCCGCACCCTGTCATCGCATTTGTGCTTGCCGACACAAGCGAGGCACTACTAGTCCCAGCTCGCTGGATGTGGGATCGGCGTAGTAGTTTCAGTGCCGACGGCAAGCAATTTAAGCTGGAATTGGACAAGCAGCTGCGCCTTCGTACTCCAAAGGGTAGCCGCAAGTCTACCGATTTAACAGACTTCCGCGAGCAATTCACGATTCTGCGAATTGATGCCGCAATTACTCCTCCACAGGTTGAGTCGAAGCCCGTTCAGGCAAAACACGCCGCACTACAGGGTATGTTGTTGGAGATAGGTCGGATACGAGGGTTTGACACCTTCACGCCGAACAGGTCCTTCCGCTTCAAAAACAAGGCGTTGGCGGAGCTTGCCACTATGGCTTCTCTTCCAAGCTACCCCGGCATCAACAACAACATAGTCCGGCAGATCGATGTGGTCTGGCTCGACAAGTCTTTTCCGACGCACGCGTTTGAGATCGAGTTGACGACAGGAATCTGGTCGGGCTTGGTACGACTCGGTGAGCTGAAGCGGCTGGCGACAGCGTTTCATGTGATTACCGACGGTAACGACGGCGCTTTCAAGAGAAGAATTGCAGGAGATATTTTCAGCGACATTGTGAATCGATGTCACCACAGTAGCGCTATGGATCTTGAGCGGCTGTACGAAGGGGAGCTTCGAGTGGCGGAGCTCAGGGCGCGGTTGGCGCTTTAGCGACGACGGCGCTCAGCGCATCGACCATCGACCACGACATCCGCAAGGGGTTCGTCTATCAGCGCGTGCCGCACGTTACGCTCAAGAGCATCGCCAACAATCCGGACATCAAGGAAGGGATGACCCGCGCCGAAATCGACAAGGCGATTCTGCGGCACGCTGAAACCGAGACGCTCTACGACAAGCCGTACGAGGACAACAAACGGCTGCGCGTGACCGGGCCCTTCACTGTCGAATCCCTCTCGCCGCACCGCACGATCAGCGTGGAGGAAAAGAAACAGGCGGCGCGAAACCGGGGCAGCGAAGGGTTTACGATGAAGATGCTGGCCGGCGGATCGTTCAGCAACACCATCCTCGATTACCTCCGCAAAACCCCCGTGCAGACCGGCCGCAAAGAGGAGCGGCTGAAGCTCGATTCAGTCGAAGTCTTCGCCGGCCAATGGATCAACGGCGAAGCCTGGTACACGGAGGGAGACCGATCGCCCGATGCTTCGCCCTCGCCCTCTCCCTCGAAGGCAGACGCAGAAAAGCGGAAGCGCGTCGCCATCTGCATCGGCCCGGAGTACGGCACCGTCGGCCCGGAGCTTTTGAAGGAGGCGGCCAAGGAAGCGGTCAAAGGTGTCGGCTTTGACATGCTGCTCGTCTGCGGCTTCGCGTTTGATCCGCACGTCACCGAAGAAGCCAAACGATATGGAAAGCTCAAGGTGCTGCCGGTGCGGATGAACCCGGACCTTTCGATGGGGGATGAGCTGCTCAAGAAAACCGGCGCCGGCAATTTGTTCATGGTGTTCGGCGAGCCGGATTTGACCGTCAGCAAGACCGCCGACGGCAAGCTCGCCGTGGAGATTCGCGGCGTCGATGTGTACGACCCGACGACCGGCGAAGTGCGGTCCAACACGACCGACGACATCGCCTGCTGGTTCATCGACACCGATTACGACAGCGAGAGCTTTTTTGTCCGCCACGCTTATTTCACCGGCGCGGATGAGCCGTACGAGAAGCTGAAGCGTGCCCTGCGCGCCGAGATCGACGAGGCCGCCTGGTCGGCCCTCTATTCAACGAAGAGCCGCCCATTCGAGAAGCCCGGGAGCGGCAAAATCGCGGTGAAGGTGATCAATCATTATGGGGATGAGGTGTTGAAGGTGTACGAGGTGGAATAGGCGAACTCAGATTTCAGTTTTAAAAAAGCTTCAAAAACGGAAGCTCTGAATATCCCATCAGATATGAATCCACCGCATGGGCGGCGGCTCGGCCTTCGCTGATGGCCCAGACGACCAGGCTTTGGCCGCGGCGCATGTCGCCGGCGGCGAAGACGCCATCGACGCTGCTCATGTATTTGTCGTTCACGAGGACGTTGCCGCGCGGGTCCTTCTTGAGGCCGAGCTGATCGATCGGGCCGTTGTGCTCGGGGCTGACGAATCCCATTGCCAGGAGGCAAAGATCGCAGTCCAGATCGAACTCGCTGCCGGCCACTTCCTTCATCTGGTAGCGGCCGGTGGCGTCTTTCCCCCACTCCAGGCGGATGGCGTGGAGCTTTTTGACCTTCCCATCGGTGCCGGAGAAGGACTTGGTATTGATCGCGTAATCGCGGATTTCGCTGCCGGCGATTTTGTTCGCCTCTTCGTGGGCCGAGCTGGTTCGGAAGGTCATCGGCCAATAGGGCCAGGGCATCTCATCGGTGCGCGATTCGGGGGGACGCGGGAGCAACTCGAATTGCTTGACGCTGGCACACCCTTGCCGCACGGCGGTGCCGAGGCAATCGGCGCCGGTATCGCCGCCGCCGAGGATGATGACGTGCCTGTCCTTGGCGTCGATCAACTGGGTGGCGTCGAATCCATCGCCGAGGTTGCGCTGATTCTGTTGCGTGAGGTAAGTCATCGCCGGGTAGATGCCGGCAAGCTCGCGGCCGGGGACTTTGAGCTCGCGCGCCTGTGTCGCCCCGCCGCACAGGACGATCGCATCAAAATCGCGGCGAAGGTCTTCGACCTTCACATTGACGCCAACATTGGCGCTGGTCTTGAAGACGATTCCCTCTTCCTCCATCAGCTTGATGCGGCGATCGACGACGCGCTTATCGAGCTTGAAGTTGGGGATGCCGTACATGAGCAGACCGCCGATACGATCGGCACGCTCGAAAACCGTGACGCTGTGGCCGGCTTTATTAAGCTGTGCCGCGGCGGCTAGGCCGGCTGGGCCTGAGCCAATCACGGCAACCTTCTTGCCCGTGCGGCGATCCGGTTGATGCGCCTTCACCCACCCATTGGCAAACGCATGATCGATGATGCTCTGCTCGACGAGCTTAATCGTCACCGGCTTCTCATTGATGCTCAGCACGCACGCCTCTTCGCACGGCGCTGGGCAGATGCGGCCGGTAAACTCCGGAAAGTTATTCGTCTTAAAGAGCATCTCCAGCGCATCGTTCCAGCGACCCTTATAAACAAGATCATTCCACTCGGGGATGATGTTGCCCAGCGGGCAGCCGTTGTGGCAGAAGGGAATGCCGCAATCCATGCAGCGCGCGCCCTGCGCCCGGAGCTTGTCTTCAGGAAACTCCTGATAGATTTCCTCCCAATCCATGACGCGCAGCTCCACCGGCCGGCGCGTAGGCAGTTCCCTGTTGTATTCCTTGAATCCGGTTGGCTTACCCATAATTAATGCTGAATGCTGAGTGCTGATTGCTGAATAAAACAATTCGAGCCGAAGTTTTAATCCGCGACGGCGGCTTCGCGCATGGCCTCGGCCTCGCCGGGAGTGATGGTTAAAATCGTGGTTACCTTTGCAAGCTCCTGTGGTGTAAGCCCTTCTTTCAATGCGCGCGATAGCGCTCGCTGTCGCTTGATCTGTTCCAACCCCTCGAACCCACCCCAAATCAGAAAGCCCCCCACCTTCTTGAGCGGCTTCGCCCGCTCGAGTTCCGGCGTGGCTCCCGGGAACTTGGAGATCAGCACCTTCTTCAGTCTATCTATTTGCTGTTCCATATCTGCTCTCCAAACCTACACGCCCGCCCCTTGCCGTTTCGAGAGCGCCGCGGCCCGCGCTTCGATCTCTGCCTGATGCTCCAACACGCGGCGATAATCATTGGGCATGATCTTCACGAATCGGCGAAGCTCATCGTCCCAGTTATCGAGGATCTGCCGCGCCACGGGGCTGGCGGTGAACTTCAGGTGGTTTTCGAGCATGTAGCGGATGAGCTTTGCATCCTCCGGTTTGTCGGCGGTTTCCAGCGACACCAGATCCTGATTCACGAGCTGCGGCAACTGGCCCAGATCGTCATGGACATAGGCGATGCCGCCGCTCATTCCGGCGGCGAAGTTGCGGCCAGTGCGGCCGATCACCAGCACGCGCCCGCCGGTCATGTATTCGCAACCATGGTCGCCGCACCCTTCGACGACGGCTTTCGCGCCGCTGTTGCGGACGCAGAATCGCTCACCGACGACGCCGCGGATGTATAGCTCGCCGTCGATCGCGCCGTAGGCGATGGTGTTGCCGGCGATGATATTCTGCTCGGCGCGGAACGTTGACTCTTTCGGCGGGAAGACGGCGATGCGTCCGCCGGACAGGCCCTTGCCGACGTAATCGTTGGCGTCGCCTTCCAGCAGAAGCGTGACGCCATGCGCCAGGAACGCGCCAAAGCTTTGGCCCGCCGACCCGTTGAACTTGAACGTGATCGTGTCATCTGGCAGGCCCTGCTGGCCATATTTTCGGGCGATCTTGCCGGAGAGGGTGCTGCCGACCGTGCGATTGATATTCTTGATCGGGAACTCGGCGGTGACTTTTTCCCCGCGCTCGAGCGCCGGTGCGGCGGCGGGAATCAGCTTCTTATTATCCAGCGATTCGTCCAGGCCGTGATCCTGCCCCATGACATTACGCACGGCGACGCTCTTGGCGATCGGGGGCTGATAGAGAATCGTGGCCAGGTCCAGATGCTTTGCCTTCCAGTGGCCGGACATGTCGGCGAATTCGAGCATGTCGGTGCGGCCGATCATTTCCTTGAATGTGCGGAAGCCCATCTGGGCCATGAACTCGCGCACTTCCTCGGCGACGAAGAACATGAAGTTAACCACATGTTCTGGCTTGCCGGCGAATTTCTTGCGCAGCTCCGGGTCCTGCGTGGCGATGCCGACCGGGCAGGTATTCAGATGGCAAACGCGCATCATGATGCAGCCGGACGCGATCAGCGGGCCGGTTGAAAAGCCGAATTCCTCAGCGCCCAGCAGCGCCGCGATAATCACATCGCGGCCGGTCTTGAGCTGGCCATCGGCCTGCAAAACGATGCGGCCGCGCAGATCGTTCATAACAAGAGTTTGCTGCGTCTCGGCGATGCCTAATTCCCAGGGAAGGCCAGCATATTTGATGCTCGTGAGCGGGCTCGCGCCCGTGCCGCCGCCGTCGCCCGAAACCAGAATATGGTCCGCCTTGGCCTTGGCGACGCCCGCCGCCACCGTGCCCACGCCCACTTCGCTCACCAGCTTCACGCTGATTCGCGCACCGGGGTTGGCGTTTTTCAGATCGTGAATGAGCTGCGCCAGATCTTCGATCGAATAAATATCATGATGCGGCGGCGGCGAGATAAGCCCGACGCCCGGCGTCGAATGCCGCACCTTGCCGATGTATTCATCGACCTTGTGTCCGGGAAGCTGGCCGCCCTCGCCCGGCTTGGCGCCTTGCGCCATCTTGATCTGCAGCTCGTCGCAGTTGACGAGGTATTCGATCGTGACGCCGAACCGCGCTGAGGCCACCTGCTTGATCGCGCTGCGGCGAAGATCGCCGTTGGCGTCGGCCTTGAAGCGATTGGGGTCTTCGCCGCCTTCGCCCGTATTGCTCTTTCCGCCGATGCGGTTCATCGCGATGGCCAGTGTCTCGTGCGCTTCCTTGCTGATCGAACCGAAGCTCATCGCGCCCGTGACGAATCGCTTGACGATCTCCTTCGCCGGCTCGACTTCATCGATCGGAATTGACTTCGGGCCTGACTTGATATTAAGCAGTCCGCGGATGTTGCAGCGATGCCGCGCTTCGTCGTTGACGAGCTTGGAATATTCCTTGAAGGTCGGGAGGCCGGTGATGCGGACGGCCTGCTGCAGCTTGGCGACGGAGTCCGGATTCCACATGTGGTATTCGCCGTCGCGACGCCACTGGTAGAAGCCGCCGTTCTCGAGGACTTCTCCGTTGACGCGCACCGGCGGGAAGCCATGCCGATGGCGCATGAGCGATTCGCGGGCGATCACGTCCAGCCCGACGCCATTGATGCGCGAAGCCGTGCCCGTGAAATATTTTTCCACCAGCTCTTTGCTCAATCCGACAGCTTCGAAGATCTGCGCCCCGCGGTAGCTCTGCACCGTGGAGATGCCCATCTTCGAGGCGACTTTGATGATCGCCTTGTTGGCGGCCTTGATGTAATTCTTCTTCGCCTGCTCGATCGTCAGGTCCTTGGGGAGCATCCCCTGGAGCTTCATGTCGGCCAGCGTTTCAAACGCGACGTAGGGATTGATCGCGCCCGCGCCGTAGCCGATCAGCAGGCAGAAGTGATGGGCTTCGCGCGCTTCGCCGGTTTCGATGACCAGGCCACACTGCCCGCGCGTGCCCTGGCGAATCAGATGATGATGCACAGCGGCGGTCGCCAGCAAGCTCGGAATCGGGGCCAGATCCGGCCCGACGCCGCGATCTGAAAGGATCAGAATCGAAGCGCCCTCGGCGACGGCCTTGGATGCCGACTCGCAAAGCTGCTGGATTGCCGTTTCCAGTCCGGCTTCGCCATCGGCCGAGCGGAACAGCATCGGCAGCGTCGTGGAGCGCAGGTCCCCCACCGCCACCTCGCGAAGCTTCGCCAGATCGGTGTTGCTGAGGATCGGCTGCTTGAGCTTCACCAGATGTGCCGCCTTGGGCGATTCTTCCAGCAGGTTCCCTTCGCGGCCCAGGCACGTGATCAGCGATGTCACCAGCTCTTCAAAGTTGGCATCGAGCGGCGGGTTGGTCACCTGCGCGAAAAGCTGGCGGAAATAGTTGTACAAAAGCTGCGGCTTATCGCTCAAACACGCCAGCGGCGTGTCCGTCCCCATCGAGCCCAGGCCCTCCACCCCGTTGGTCGCCATCGGAGTGAGGATGATCTTGATGTCTTCGTTGGTGTATCCAAATGCATGCTGGCGAACCAGCAGCGTCTCGTGATTGGGCTGATGAACATTGCTCGGCGTCGGCAGTGCATCCAGCTCGATCAGATTTTCCTCGAGCCAGCGGCGCCAGGGGCGCTTGTCCACCAGCTCAGCCTTGATCTCCCCGTCATCGACGATGCGCCCCTGCTTCATATCGACGAAGAAGATCTTGCCCGGTTGCAGTCGCCACTTTTGCAATACACGCTCAGGCGCGACCGGCAATACGCCAACCTCGCTGGCCATGATGACCATGTCATCCTTGGTGACGTAATAGCGGCTGGGCCGCAGGCCATTGCGATCGAGCACGGCGCCGATGACATCGCCATTGGTGAAGGCGATCGACGCCGGCCCATCCCAGGGCTCCATCAGGCAGGCGTGATATTCGTAGAACGCCTTCAGGTCGGCATCCATCAACTCATGCTTCTGCCACGCTTCAGGGATCAGCATTAATACCGTATGAGGAAGCGATCGCCCCGCCGCCGCCATGAACTCCATAGCATTGTCGAGCGTTGCGGAGTCTGAGCCGCTCTCGGTGAGGATGGGATAAAGCTTGTTGAGTTCATCGCCGAAGATATCGCTCTTCAGTGAGCCGTAGCGGGCGCGCATCCAATTGCGATTGCCGCGCAGGGTGTTGATTTCGCCGTTGTGCGCGAGGCAGCGGAACGGGTGCGCCAATCGCCAGGAAGGGAATGTATTGGTTGAGAATCGGCTATGCACCATCGCCAGCGCGCTGGTGAAGCCGGGGTCCTGAAGGTCAAGGAAGTATTGGCGAAGCTGAATCGCCGTCAGCATCCCCTTGTAGACCATCCGGTTGGCCGACAACGCGCAGATGTAGAAATCCTCGCGGGCCTCTGCGGGGATATCGCTGGAATCAAACTCGACGACATTCTCCGCCCGCTGGCGAACCAGAAACAGCCGCCGCTCAAAGTCAGTCCGGTTGTAGAAAGTCGAACCCATTCCCAGGAAGACCTGGCGGATTTTCGGCTCGCTTTTCTTGGGCGTCGCACCAACTGCCGACCCATCGACCGGCACATCGCGCCAGCCGAGCACTTCCATTCCATATTGCTGGGCAACGCGCTCAAAGACCTGCTCGCACTTCCGCCGAGCGGCGGCATCGCGACTCAGGAAAACTGTCCCCACCGCATAGTTCCCCGGCGCCGGCAGATTGATCCCCAGATCGCGGCATTTAGCCCGAAGATACGGGTCCGGAATCCGGACCAAAATGCCCGCGCCATCTCCGCTATCGACCTCGCAGCCACATGCACCACGATGGTTCATGTGCTCGAGCATCAGCAGCGCGTTGGACACGATCTCATGAGACGGCTGCCCCTTAATGTGGCAAACGAACCCAACGCCGCAGGCGTCGTGCTCGAAGCGCGGATCGTACAAACCTTGTGGCGGAGGAAGTCCGTTCATCGGATGCCTAAAAAACGTTTCCTGAGAGAACTAAAGCAAAGTTCCTTATCTTATCGGAATTTGCGCCAATGACAACTCTGCCCGATTCCGGCCATATTCATGGCCGACAAAAGTGCGAAAAATGCCCATTGCATAAGCACGTTTCTCAAGAAACGCCGCGAATGCTTAGAAATTAGGCAAGATCAACCGGCAAACCGGTGTGGCGGGAGACACAGCAATTTAGGAACCACCGCATTAATGAGGCTTGGTACGAGTCCGG
>DATBDZ010000060.1:0-43708 GCA_036276235.1 Humisphaera sp.
CAAGCCCAACTGGTGGGCGGCTTTGGCCCGGTACTCGAGCGTTTCGCTCGTCCACCGCCCACTCTTTTTGGATGGACGACGTACTACAGGAAATACTTATGTCCCTGATTGATTCACCCTATCTCGTCGAGCCGGGAAAGAAATTCAAACTCTCCGACCACAAGGCGGATGACACCGGTAAGTTCTCCGAGAAGGATGATGCCGAGCCTCGCACGCTGAAGAACCTCGAAGAGCTCGAAAAGCTGCAGGACAAGCTTTACGCGCAGGCCAAGTATGCCGTGCTGATCGTGTTGCAGGCGATGGACGGCGGCGGGAAGGACGGCACGATCGCCAAGGTCTTCAGCGGCGTCAATCCGCAGGGGTGCATCGTGCACAGCTTCAAGCGCCCCACGCCGCTGGAATTGGCACACGATTATCTGTGGCGAATCCACGCCGCCACTCCGGCGAAAGGGATGATCGGCATCTTCAATCGTTCCCACTACGAGAGCGTGCTGGTCGAGCGCGTGAAGGACATCGTGCCCGAATCGGTCTGGTCAAAGCGCTACGATCAGATCAACCACTTCGAGAAATTGCTGGCCGACGAAGGCACGGTGATCATTAAGTTCTTCCTGAACATTTCCTGGGAAGAGCAGAAGAAGCGGATGGAAGCGCGGCTGGCCGACCCGAAGAAGAACTGGAAGTTTGATCCGGAAGACCTAAAAAACCGCGAGCGCTGGACCGACTACATGGCAGCCTACGAAGAGGCCCTCAGCCGCTGCTCGACAAAGCACGCCCCGTGGTACGTCGTCCCCGCCGACCACAAATGGTTTAGAAACTGGCTCGTCTCCGACATCCTCACCAGAACGCTGGAAAAAATGGACCTGAAGTATCCGCCGCCGCTGAAGAAGGCGGATCAGATTAAGGTGAAGTGAGTGCGTAATGCGTAATGCGTAATGCGTAATGCGTAATGCGTAATGCGTAATGCGTAATGCGTAATGCATCCCGCCTTCTTACGCATTACGAATTACGCATCACGCATTAACCGCGAGCATCACGTATTCACGAAAGCTACTCCATTCCAAACCAAAACATATTCCGTCCGGCCAACGTTTCATCCAGCCAGCGCTCGTACCAACTGAGGTAGTCGGTGTTGCGGACGAAGTAGGGGGGTTGGCCGGCGTTATCGACGTACACGACCCGCCCGCGCGATTCGCCGGCCACGATCAGCAACGTGTAGAACGTGCTGCCTTGGTGATTCAGCGTGATCGCGCCTTGGAACGGGTGCCACTCATAGGGCGGCAATTCGCTCGCCCATTCGCTTTGCAACGGCGCCGGGCCGTTGTGCAGTGGGCTGAGGCTCGAGAGAAATCCGCGCATCGGGCGCGGCACGCGAGCGGCGCAATCGCCGACCGCATGATTCCATTGCTCGAGCGGCAGCACGCCGCAGTAGGGGCCAGCGCCGCCGTCGCCGACATGCGTCAGGAACGCGCGATAATCTTCGGGCAGGCGCACATTGTGGCGAGCTTCGAAATCGCTGATGGCCGCTTCATCCAACACCGGATTCACACGGTAATGATGATCGGTGCCGCACGGCACACGAGCCTTGAGCGTTCCGCGCTTGGCTTGGTCCTGCGCATCGCGCAGTTTCTTGCCGATGCGCAGGAGTCGCTGCGCGATTGCGGTCGAACCGATCTTTGGAGCTAACAGTGCCATACAAACCTCCCGCGTGCCGTCACACCTCTCATACAGTGATACGCTCAGTCCGTCTGATCCGTCACTCAGATTGACGGGGCTATCATCGATTTCTCACGTTCGCCGCCGGTTATAAATCGCGGCCGCGTTTATAAGCAGCGCCGTAGGGGTGAACCTTGTGTTCACCCGTGTCGCTCGCGAAACCCGCGGAGGGCGAACACAAGGTTCGCCCCTACAAAATGCGCTCGCGAAACCGGCTTGGGCGAACACAAGGGTCGCCCCTACGGCCATCCGCGATAAAAGACCGCCGGCCGGAGAGGTCACGCGCCTCTCCGTGCTCGGCAGTCCGTCTCAGGTATCGCGCGGCAGTCATGAGACGCCGCGTTCCCGTTGGAGATTTCAAATATCAAATTTGAAATCTCAAATCTCAGATTCCCGCGGAGCGCGGTTTATTCCGCTGCTCCAAAGGCGGCGGCATAAATCCCGCCCCCCGATTTCTTATCTGCCTACTGCCTTCTGCCTTCTGACCTCTGCCTACTGCGCCAAAAAAAAGCCCCGGAGAACAATCTCCGGGGCTTGGGCATTCAAAAGTTGAATGAACCGTTTACCTCGGAGGACCAGCGCGAAGGGTGCGCTTCGCATGGCGGCCGCTAATACGCGTCGAGCCGATCGATTCGATCGTGACCGGCATCGATACCGGCAGCCCAATCGCGCACGCGACCGCCATACGCCAATTGGCGGGGCGATAGGTGCTGAAATTGGATTTCATTGAGGTCACGATCAAAAACTCCAAAGAAAACGCCCCCGCAGAGACTATTTCGGCAAGGGGAAGATGAAGCTTATACAACAAAAGCAGCGGGCGTCAAGAGGAATCTGGATCTAAACACGTCATCGGCGCTGTGGTAAAGTCATAGCTCATCGATCTACACAAGGACCTGCATGACTCGACGCTTCTCCCTGATTCTGGCGGCGTTGCTGCCAGGTGGTTTGCTTTCGATGGCCGCTGCGCCGGCATTCGCTCAGCAGCCCGCCACCCGCCCGGCCCGCGCGGCAACCACGCGCCCCACGACTCGCCCCGCAACTCGCCCCGCCGCGCGGCCGACCGCCGATACCATCGAGCATTATCCCGCGCCGCCGGCGCCGCCGCTTTCGCCCGATGAGGAGATGAAGACGTTCGATCTCCCCGTCGGATTTCACGCCGAGCTGGTGGCGGCGGAGCCGATGATCGAAGACCCGGTCGTCGCGGTGTTCGACGAAGACGGTCGGCTGTGGGTCGCCGAGATGCGCAGCTACATGCTCGACCCCTACGCGCACAACGAGCAGGACCCGATCGGCCGCGTCGTTGTGCTCGAGAGCAGCAAGCACGATGGGAAGTTTGATAAGCGAACGGTCTATCTCGATAACATTTATCTGCCGCGCGCGATCTGCCCGGTGGCCGGCGGTGTGTTGATCGGCTCGCCGCCGCACTTGTGGTTTTGCCGCGATACCAAGGGCGATCTGCACTGCGATCAGAAGACCGAAATCTCCGATCGCTACGGCATCGCCAAGGATCCGGAGTACGGAGATAACGGCCTGCTCTGGGACCGCGACAACTGGATCTACAACGCCAACTCCACCGTTCGATTTCGCTTTACGGGTCGCTTGGGCGCGCCGATCACGCTGAATTCATTTGAATCTTCGCCGACCGCGCAGCGCGGGCAGTGGGGGCTGACGCAGGACGATGTCGGCCGCCTTTATTTCAACTACAACTCCGACCAGCTTCGCGGCGACATGATTCCCACCGAATACCTGTCGCGCAATTCGCACTACAAGGCTCAGGGCGGCAACTACCGCATCGAGACGGATCAGCATGTGTGGTCGAGCCGCCCCAACCCCGGCATCAATCGCGGCTACGAGCCGGGAAATCTGCGGGCCGACGGCGCGCTGAATACCGTGACCGCCACCTGCGGCCCCACAATCTTCCGCGGCACTGCGCTGGGCGAAGATCATTATGGAGACGCATTCATTCCCGAGCCGACCGGCAATCTGGTCATGCGCAAAAGGCTGACCGAGACCGACGGCGCGATCAAATCCAAGAGCGTGCTGCATGATCGCGATGGCCGCCAGGTCGATTTTCTCACGTCAACCGATGAGCGGTTTCGGCCGGTGAATACTTACACGGGCCCGGACGGCGCGCTGTATGTTGTCGATCTGTATCGCGGGCTGATTCAGCATCAGGTTTATCTGACGCCGTTTTTGCGGAACCAGGTGTTCGAGCGAAAGCTGGAGGCGCCGCTGCATTGGGGGCGGATTTTCCGCATCGTGAAAAATGGTGCCGCTCTGGCGAAGCTGCCGCATATGTCCGGCGAAACGACCGCGCAGGTCGTCGAGCATCTTTCCGATCCGAATGGCTGGATTCGCGACACCGCCCAGCGCGTGCTCGTGCAGCGGGGGGACAACGCAGCCGTTCCGCTGCTGCAAACACTGGCGATTTCCGGCGCGAAGCCGCTGGGCCGCCTGCAGGCGCTTTGGGCGCTCAAGGGCATGGACGCGATCGACGTGGCGACGCTCCGCAAGGCGGTGGACGACAAGGACGCGCGCGTCGCCGCGGCGGCGATCCGCCTGAGCGAGCCGCTCATGGTCACACGGCGGGGCACCGGCATGCTCGACGACGTTCTTCGCCAGGCCAATCGCCCGCAAGTGCGGCTGCAATTCGTTCTCAGCATCAGCGATGTCTCCAACGAAAAAGCCCAGCAGGCTCTGGCGAATGTGCTCGCAAGCGCGGCGGATAAGCCGTTCATCCGCGATGCCGCCATGAGCGGGCTTTCGCAGCGCGAGTTGCCGTTCCTCGAAAAGCTTCTGTCCGATCCACAATGGCAAGCCGAAGGCCCCGGCCGCGCCGGCCTGATCGGCGCGCTGGCCACCTGCGTCTATGGCTCCAACGACGGCGCCGCGATGGCCAAGCTGCTCACACTGGCGCAATCGCAAACCGGCGACGCCAAATGGCGGCAGGACGCGATGCTCGATTCGCTGGCGGCCATCGCCCGCGCCCCCGGCCGCAAGCTACGCGTCGCCCTCAAGGAAAAGCCCGACGAATTCTTGAAGCTGGAAGAGAGCGACGACAAGCGCATCGCCGATCGCACGAAGGTCGTGATGAACCTGCTGACCTGGCCCGGCAAGCCGCTCCCGGCACAGGCCGAGCAAACGCCGCTCACCGATGCACAGCTCGCGAGCTTCGAGCGCGGCAAAATCGTTTTCACGGCAACATGCGCTCAATGTCACCAAGCCGACGGCAATGGCATGGAAGGAAAAGCCCCGTCGCTGCTCGATTCGCCGATCGCGCTCGGTCCGGACATCCGCCTGATTCGTCTGGTGCTCAACGGCGCGAAGGGCGAATTTCACGTCACCGGCTGGGTCCCCAACCAGGAGATGCCGACGTTGGCGATCCTGCCCGACGCGCAGATCGCCGACGTGCTTACGTACATTCGCCACGAATGGGGCCACAACGCCCCGCCGGTGACAACGCGAACGGTGCAGCAAATCCGCACGCTGGTGGGAGATCGCCAGACGGCATGGACGGAGCAGGAACTGCTGGCCGTCCCCGCGCCCGCTCAGCCCCGCGGCGGACGCGGTGGGCCGACGAGTCGAAGAGCGGCACAAAGGTAGTGGCAGGAAATGCTGCGCAATCACCGTCTTTCGCGTCGCCCCGTGTCGGTCTTTGCTATAGATGCAAATCGAAGTACGCTACGGGCAAAAGTAGCGCGCCTGACACGGCGCGCTTCATTCATCTCCCTTGGCCTGTCTCCGTTTACCGATCCCCAAAATTCTTCCCCGACACAGCTTGCCCCGCGGTAAGCGTCATCGCGTAAACACCGGTCGTCGGAGTCGTCCGCGTGAAGCCGGATTTGAGCACTTCGCGCACGTTGTATTTCCCCGCCGCGACGACAAATCGGTAGTTGCCTTTGGAATCGGTCGTCGTACTGACTTCGCCGCTATCGAGCTTTCCGTTGTTGTTCGTGTCGAGATAGACCACCCAGCCCGCTAACCCCAGCTCTCCAACATCCTGTTTGGCGTTTCCATTGGAATCTTTGAAGACCGTGCCGGTGATCAGCGCGGCGGTCGTTTCCCCGAATGCTTTGCCGCTGGCGGTCTGGCCGGCAGTGAGCGTGACATCGAAATATCCTGTCGTTGGAATGGTTCGTCTCCAGCCGACAGGCAATACCTCGGCGACGCGATAACTTCCTGCGACCAGCGTCTTAAACGCGTAAGTTCCATCCGCAGCCGTCAGCGTTGTCGGCTCGCCAGCGTCCAGCTTGCCGTTCTTGTTCTTGTCGATGTAGATCGTTCGCCCGGCGATCCCCTTCTCAGTGGCGTCGCGAGCCGCGTTGCTGTTGGCGTCGTTAAAGACGCCGCCGGAGATCAAAACATTCTGCGTCTGCCCGAAGTTCTTGGCGCTGATGATCTGGCCTGACGTGACCGTGACATCGAAGAAGCCGGCGAGCGGCGCTGTTTGCCGCCAGCCCGCGGGGGTTACATCCGCGATTCGATAGCTGCCGGCGATGAGGTTCTTAAATGAATAAGTGCCGTTAGCGGCAGTAATCGCCGTCGCTTCGCCGCTGTCGAGCTGCCCATTCTTGTTCTTGTCGATGTAGACGGTGCGGCCAGCCAGGCCGGTTTCGCCGGAGTCGAGCGTGCCGTTGGCGTTTGCGTCTTTGAAAACAGTTCCGGAAATTGATGCGGGTGCATTCACCTGAATCGTCGTGGTGTAGTTGGTGAAGCCGCCGTCCTTGTCCTTGATGCGGCCACGGATCGTGTGCGCGCCGGCCGTCACAAGAAAGCTCGCCGGAACCGTTGCGGATGCAGAGGCGGAGTCGGTGATCTCAAACGTTCCGTCATTCTTGAAATCGAAGCTGTACTTGAATCCCGCCGTCACGTCGGCCGGCGAAGGATCGGCCGCGCCGGAGAAGGCGACGCTGCCGACGGAGCCGAGCATGATCGTGCCGCCGGTCAGCTTTGCCGTTGGGGAGACGTTGCTGATGTTGACGGTCGTGCTCGCGATGGCGCTATGCCCAAGACTATCGGTCACGCGCAGCGCGACAGTGCGGGCGGCAGGGCCGTCGATCCCCGCCGCGCTGAAGCTGGCGGTCTTGCCCGAAGCGTCGGCGGTAAACGTGTTGCCGTCGTAGTTCAAATCCCACGAGTAGGCCGCAATCGATCCGCCGGCTTCAGAAGAGGCGCTGCCATCGAGCGTGACTTTGCCTCCTTCACCCACAGAATACGGCCCGCCCGGTTTTGCAATCGGCGTCAGCGCCGAGGCAAACTGCGCCTCGTACGCCCCCATATCAACAATCGGCGCGGTCCCATGTCCCGTGTCGGCAACGTCGCCGACGTCGAAGAACCGTGGATTGCCGGCGATGTCCGTCGTCGTGCCGGCCGGCACAGCCGAGTTGTCGCCGGCATCGATCGCGGGCGAGGTTTTCTGCAAATGCAGATCGCCGTAGTCATCGTCGGTGGTTCCCCATTTGCCGTCGGGGCCGGGGCTGGGGTTGCGGACAAAGTGTGGATCGGAGCTGATGTTGCCGGTGCCGGTCAGGCCCACGCTGGTATCGCTGAAAGACGCGTGGAGGATGGCTGGTTGCACTCGTTCCGGGCTGCTGCTCCAGACGATGCAATTGCTTAGCGTAACGCCTCCCTCATCAAAGATGTCATCCGCCGTGGCCGTTACAATTCCAACGTCATAGTTCTCTGTGAAGGTACAGCCTTCGAAGAAGGATTGAGCCCATGCGTCAATAGCGCCCGCTCGGCTCGAGGCGACGTTGTTGGAGAATCGGCAGTCGATGACGGTACATGTGTCGGCAGCATTCAAATTCGAGAGGTAGGCCGCACCCCCGATAGCAGCGCTGTTGCCTTCGAACGAGCACCCGGCAATCACGCTGTCAGCGCTCATGAGTACGTCAACGGCGCCGCTGTAGTCGTGTGCGTTATTCCCAACAAATAAGCAACCGGACATGGTCATATGGACGGCTTTCTGAAGGCCGCCAAACGTTGCTGGATAGCCGATCCCCGCTACGGCTCCGCCGCTTCCACTGGCCGTGTTTCCGGTGAATGCGGAGTCAGTGATTCTTAGGTCGCAGTTCGACACGATGTAGACAGCACCACCGAAGCCCCCAATCACGTTAACTGGAGCAATCGCGGTATTCCCCACGAATGTACAGCCGACAATTTCTTCGGCTGAGGCGTCGCACGAAATTGCGCCGCCCAGTCTCGCAGTGTTTGCAGTGAAGACGCAGTTGCGAAGCGTTGGCGCGCCACTGTTTTTGCGTTGCGGGTCTTGAATGGTTAGTCCGCCGCCGAACGCCTGTCCGTACCCACCGGTGACGGTGACGCCATCGACGATGCAAGTCGCGTCAGCGGTCGATCCCGTCAGAACGCTATTACTGTTGTCACTTTTGTCGCCGACGACACCGATGTCGCCGGACAAGGTGGTCGGCGTGTTGACGATATCGCGGGCATTGGGATTCGCGGCGTTCGTGCTGCCGGCGTATCCACCGTCGATCTCCACGCCGCTCTTGAGCGTGAACGTTGCGGTGCGATCGATGCCGCTGGTCGGCTTGTAGGTCCCCGTGGCAATTAAAATCTTGTCCCCCGCCTGCGCCGCGGCGAGCCCCGCCTGCAAATCCGCAAACGCCGTCGCCCAGGCCTTTCCATCCGGCGACGCCGCACTGCTGCCGGCATCCACATAAACATTGGACAGCAAGAATCTCGGCTCGAGCCGTTCGATCTGCCGCTTTCGGCTTGCGCATCGCCCACCGCTCATGGCACCCTCCGTCAAATTGCTGAAATGTGAGAAAGGGACGGATTACACCCACGCGTCCCGCCGCCCCCATTGGGCCATGCACAAATGCCCCGGGCAAGCCATGAAATCGTAGCGGAGCGGGAAATGGGGCACAAGAAAAATCGTGTAGAACTGGGAATGATCTGGTTCGTTTCCCCACCCACGCCGCGGCAGAGTCGGATGAGTGTAACGAGTCCGCGCCGCCGCGGATTGGGAACGCGTTTGTGGTCAGGGAAACTGACTCGCTAGTCGCTTTGGTCAGAGCGAAGTGCGCGCAGGGGATCCGCGGCGGCGCGGGTTCGTTGCACTCACCCGACTCTGCCGCGGCGTGGGTGGGGATTGCGACGCTTTTCGCACATCCGCGCGCAATCGAGTTGTAAGCCCTTGCAGGTTATCATGCGTCCAACCCTTGGGGTGCATTGATGACAGCGAGAATCGTGAGATACGTCGTAGTGATGGTGGTGCTGGCTGTCGCAGCCAGCACTATTGTGATTCGTGTTCACCACCGCTCCGTAGTCGCGCCGCCTCCGGTGGCTACCAGGCCCGCTGTCGTGCAGACTAAGCCGTCTGAACCGCCGCCTGTTGCGCAGGTCATCGAGCCGGCGGTCGCCCGGACTTATCTTGATGTCGTCCACGTGGCGTATCCGAAGTTTCCCGCGACGCAGCCTTTGGGGATGCCGCTCGATCTTTCGCAGGCGGCTCATCTCGTTCTGGAAGATCCGGTTTATCTGAGCTCGGGTCCGCGCGCCGATTTATGGATCACGCGGGCCGATGCGCCGGCGACGCCGGACGTGCTGAAGGAAGCGGTGGATCCCCAGAAGGATGTGCAGGTGCACGTGACGCGCGAGCGCGTTGTCTTTGTGCACTGGATGCCCAGCGATAAGGGACCGTGGCAGCCATGGCTGATTTGCAGCAAGGCGGATCAGACGTTCGAGGCGGTGAGCGCGGCGGGAAGAGTTCCGCTGCCGCGACAGGATTATCGCTGGGATAAGGCGATGTCCTGGAATGAGAATGTCGTCGCGCCGTGCGCAACGGGCGTTTCGATTTTGCAGCTTGGGCCGCACGTCACGGAATCGTTTCACGAGCTGGCGCCGGCCGATGCCGACCGCGCGCAGCTTTCATCGCCGCAGATTCTGCTGGATTGGAAGGGATTGCTCGCCTGGCTTCCGTGGGAAGACCAAAAAACCGGCGGCCACGGCGCGGCTCGATTTGTTGATAACGCCTGGACCGATCTGGGCGAGAGCGCGGGCTTTCCGGATAAGGTTCTGCACTTGGTGCCGCTCAATGACGGCAATGTGCTGATCCTTCACGCGAATTCCGAGGTCGGCGTGCAACTAAGCCTGGCCGTGCTAGATCGCCTCGATATCGATCAGAAAAAGATCGCCGAGCTGGTCGCGACGCTATCCGATCCCGATGACACCAAGCGGCAGGAAGCCTACAAACAGCTTACGACTTACGGCTCGGGGATTTGGCCGATTCTGGAAAAAATGCTTGACGATCAGGAACCCGAGGCCAAGGCGCGCCTGCGCCTGCTGCTTCGCGCCAAGACCACGCCGACGCTCGGCGGGATGGTGCTGATCGGGGATCGCAAGCTGCGCCTCGCCGCCCATTTGAGCGACGGCGGCACGGTCTTCTACGCCGACGGCGGCGTGAGCATCACCAATCCTGATCGCCCCGATGATGAGCCGGCGGTGGTTGCTCCCGCATGGATCAGCATTCGCCCGGGCATGCCGATCCAGCTTTTGTCTGGCGCGCTCGTGACTGATGTAACCCCGGGCAAATCGAAGATCGACGTAGTCGGCGGCGATTGGCTTGTGACCACCGACATCCGCGGCCCGCGCCGATTTATCGGCAATGGACTTGTACAACTATTGCGCAAGAGTGAGTCGAATTTCAGTGATCTGATTGGCGAAGATCGCCGCGGGCGGTGGGTCTTCCGCAAGTCCGCCGCCGCCAGCGCCACGCAGCCGACGACGCAGGATACATCCAGCTCCGATGCGACGCTGATCATCGATCCGACCTTGCCCGATCCGACGCCGCGCCTGCCAGTGTGGGTTTTCCGCAATGCCAAAACCGTCGGCTGGGACAAGGACGGCTGGCCGGTCGCGCAAAGGCAAAGCAGCTACGCCCTGCACGAAGGCGGCTGGCAGCTCATGGAGGACAAGGAAACGGTCTACAACCAGCCCGACGGGCGCGCCGGATCGTCCGAGCCGGGCCTGGGCGCGGAGTGGTCGGAGCAGTTTTGGGACCGATGGCTGCCCGCGCGTCCGATGCTGGTCGATCCGCAAGGCACACGATATTTCGGCGGACTTACTGAACTGCGCACGATCAATGCGAAAGGCGAGCAAACGATCTGGCCCCTTCCGCCCAATGCCATTGGCGAAGGCCCGGTGAACCTCGTGCGAACGAAAGACGGGAAGTTATTCCTGTTCAATCAGCCAAGCCGCGTTTTGCGGATTCGCCCGACGCCAGGATCTGCCGAGCCGTTCGAGCTAGAAGTGACCTTCACCCACAACATCCCCACCGTAGATCACCCCACGCGCATCTGGGTCGATCCGGCTGATCGCATCATCATCGCCTACGGAAATAAGCTTGCGATTCTGTTCCCCAGCGGCTACATCCCGCCGGCGATTGTCGAGAAGATGCTCGGCGAGCCGGACGTCGGCGAGTGAGAGAAGTGATGAAGTCTTGGCCGCTCTTCGGGAAGCTCGCCCCAGATGAGCCGTGCGCCGCACGAAGGGCAGCGGTGGGGTGTCAGATGAATATCGACGCCGCATAGTGGGCAGGCATACGGGAGCGGCGCCTGCCGGCTCATCATCCACTCGGCCAACATCCGGAAGATTCGATAAAGCGGCCAAAACCCCGCAACGCACAACAGCGCGCCGACGATCACCTCATCGTCAATTCGTATTCCCGCGAAAGCCTGATAGAGAAGATAAAAAGGGAGGCCCAGAAACAGCGGCCAAAACATGAAGACCAGCCACCCCATCGCCACGCCGCGCCACGGATCGGTCTGTATCCGACGCATGGCAGCATTCTACCAACAGGATTCACAAGTCAAAACAAAAACCCCGTAGGCGTGGGTGGGACCTACGGGGTAAGGAGGGAAGAAACACTTCGCACGAATGGATACGTGCTTATTGTTGAGCCGGTTCGACCACCGGCCATGTGCCAAAATATCCTCGTTCAAACCTCCGCGAGTATTTTCTTGATCTTGCTCGTGATCGGCGGCCACTTCGCCTGCGGCTGCTTATTCACCGTCACGAAATCTCCAAGCAACAGCAGACTTGCAACTCCGCTCACCTCAAACAGCCGCGATGCGATCGGATGCGCTGCTGCCGCCGACGCACCAAAAAAACTCGCCGGCTGCGGCGCGATCACGCGATCCAGAACAAACTTCATCGCATTAGGATTAGGTGTCGGCTGAACATCCTTCACCGTGAATCCCATGCCGTCTCAGATGACAGAGCGAGGAATATAGCAATCTCTTCCTATCTTGCCATACCTGTTGAAAACTTTTTTTGATTCCAGAAGGAATCGCCTTGCGGATCAACTCGCGCGTCGTCCGAGAATATCCATGCGCCGGAGATCAGACTAGCCAGAATTTCCCGAAGTTTTATGAAAACCCGCCGCCGCATCGGTAATCGAGATGACAGATCGTCCGGTGGGGAATTTTAAATTCCGAAACCCGAATCCCCGAAATCCGAATCAAATCCGAATGACGGAATTCCGAATGCCGAACGCTGAGAATCCACGAAGGACACGAAGGGAGCACTAAGAACCACGAAGGGAAATCGAATGGATTCTCTTCTTAGTGGTCCTTAGTGCTCCCTTCGTGTCCTTAGTGGATTCTCTGCTTTCGGAATTTGGACATTTGGACATTGATTCGGATTTCGGGGATTCGGGTTTCGGGTTTTGACGCTGCCTCCGTGGTGAAGAATTCGGGGTGGAAACATCACGGCGTCGGCTGCGCCGCTTCGGCCATGCAGCGGACCAATTCGGCGCCAAATGCCTTCCGATCCTCAATCGTCGCGGCACGGCCGAGCTTGGTGCCGCGGGCGATTCGCTGCTCCATCAGCACGACCGGCACCTTCTTCTGGGCATAAAGAGCATTCGTTGACGTGGCCGGAGTCGTCACCACCGCCAGCGGCTTGCTCAGGTCAAAGCTGCTCCGGGCCGAGAGCAACTGAAAAAACCGCTGCATCCGCGCCTGGGCGGCTCCGTCGATTGCATTGGTCTCCATATATTCGTTGGTCTCAGTGTTATGCAGATTGACCATCAGATCAATCGGACGGCCAGCATCGGCCCAGGCGAAGATCGCACGCTTGGCGTACCAGATCTCCGACATCAGCCGCAGGTCGTCCTTGCTGGCCAGGCTCACGTGATCCCAATGACGATTGACGTCATATCCATTGGCATTGAAGGCTTCCAGGTGTGCCCATCGTCGCTAAAGACCGGCCGGATGTTCGCGTTCATCGCGACGGCTCCGGGCGTGTCGTTGTACTCGCCGACAAAATCGGTCAGCGTGATGACCAGACTCCGCCCCTTCACATGATCCATGCGGAAGTAATACCAGTTGGCCTGACGGTTTCGCCCGCGCTCATCCGATTGGCCGGCGACGTGACAGCGAAATGTCGCGTCGTCGATCTTCTCGATTTGGCCGACCGAGGCGTCTTCGAAATTGGTGTTGAAGGTGATTGATTGCGCGCGAACGAGCGGGCAAAAGATCAGGATGAGTATCAACATGCGCGCAGCGATTTGGTTCCCTCCCTCGGTACTCCGGGGGAGGGTTAGGGAGGGGGTTTGCGCGACAGACGCCACCCGCCGCTCAGCCCCCACCCCAACCCTCCCCCGGAGTACCGAGGGAGGGAGAAGACTCCACCGCGCGCCAGTCGTAGCTTGAGTCATTCAAGAAACGGTAATGTCGCCGACCAAGAGCGGCAATATGAAGTGGCAAAGCGGTACGCCGACGGCGTGACACTCCAGGCGGTTCTTTCGTAGCACGGGTTTGTAACCCGTGTCCGCCGTACTCGGCGGAATTCGAGTGTTCTTTCGCTTCGCTCCGGGCTGATTTGGTCGGAGTACCGACCAACGTCCTGGAGTACCAGGACCCACGGGTTGGAAACCCGTGCCACATAAGAATCACGGGCGGGCCGCCCGTGCCACATCTCGCCCTGCCCCCGCATGCCGCCTCAAGCATTCGAGCACGATCTGCGGCTCAACCGCCGTCATGTAATCTTCCGCCGGATTGACGAATTGCCCGCAGGTTCGCAGCAGCAGAAACCGCAGTCCGTGCCGCGTGCGCTTGTTGTCGGCGAGCATCGCATTATAAACCGCCTGCGGCTCAAGCCATTCCGGCAATCGCGTTGGCGCTCCGAGGCGCTCACCCAGCAATCGATAATGCTCGCGCAAGAGTTCGTCGCTCATGTGTCCGAGTGAATTGCTCAACTCCGCCGCCAGGCACATGCCGATCGACACGGCTTCGCCGTGCAGCAGGCGGCCCTGGCTGAGCCATTCGATCGCATGGCCAAACGTGTGGCCGTATTCGAGGATGATGCCGTATTTCTTCTCCGTCGGGTCGTCGCGAATGATTTGCAGCTTCGATTGGATGATCGTCAGCGTCAGCTCCGCCCAGCGATCGGTCGTCCACAGATCGAGCATCTGATCCGCGCCGGAGATGTTGTCGTGCGAGATGAGAACATTCTTGATCCCCTCGACGATCCCGCTCTGCTGCTGTCGGCGAGGCTCCCCACGCGAATACGCCGCGTCGGCCCAGACAAACAGCGGCGCGTGATAGACGCCAAATTGGTTTTTCCCGCGCGCGCCGTTGATCGCCTGCTTGTTGCTCAGCGTGCTGTCGGACTGCGCGGTGAGCGTGGTCGGCACATGAACAAATCGGATGCCGCGATACACAAGAGCCGCCGCCAGACCGACGACGTTGCCGACCATTCCGCCGCCGAGTGCGATCAACACCGAGTCTTTGGTGACGCCGCGCGCCACCAGCTCTTCGCACAGCTCGCGCAGCGTGTCCCAATTCTTGAACCGCTCGATGTCGTTGATTTGCACGAGCGAACAATCCGCCCCGCTCTTCTGGATGCGTTGCAGCAGATCGCGGCCAAACAGATCGATTAGCTTTTCGCTGCTGACCAGAAAGCATCGATCGAAATCGATCTCTTTGAGATGGGAAGCAAACTGCTCGGCGATCCGATCCCCAAAATAAAACGGACTGCTGACCAGCAAGCTGGTATCAAGACGAGTAACGCGGCCAGGATTAAACATAATGGCTGCCCTGCAACACCGGGAGCCCATCCCGACCGCGCATTGGCACGATTGATCTACCACATTTTAGGCCGAATGTTTGAAATCCATGAGCGCTTCAAAGTCGCGCGAATAAATTTGTTTTGCCCGCGGTTATGCAAGTCGGTAGGATGCGCGCTTGTTGCCTGATCCCATGTTTCATCGTTCGATCAAGTTTCTCGTGCTTGCAAGCCTCCTGGCATGGGGGACGGGCGCGGCACAGTTTGTTCACGAGCGAACGGAACACTCGGAGCTGGATGAGGCGATCTCGGCGGCCCGCGCACTTGCAACACGCTTTTCGGATCCGGCTCACCGCCACCCGCAGCCACCGCATCACAACCACGACGATTGCCCGACCTGCCAACTGCTTGCGCACATGAAGGCAACGCGCGTGGCGCCTCCGCCTCCGATGTGCGTTCATGTGCTGACGTACGAGCGCGCTTCTACGTTCGTTTATTCGTTTCCGCCCGCCAATCCCCTTCCTTCTGCTCCAATTCGCGGTCCTCCGGTCGCTGCGTAGCCATCCAACTATCGGCTTTCTTCACCCACTCTGACACTGCGCTGATCGTGGCGGGTGGTCAAATTGCGTGACGAGGCCAAGCCGTTCAGGTGGATGCATCAAGTGCGGCGCGCGGCGTCTTTCCTTCCGCGGACTTCAATCGATTCCGGCGACGGCCAACGTTCATGCCGTTGATTCGCCCTGCGTTTCTCGTCCGGGGATTCGCGCACCGGCTTGCTTGATCGTCATTTGATTCATCCTGTTCAGGTCGCTTGAAACAACTTGGAGGGACAGATGATCGACTCAGTAGCGGTTGCTGCCACCCGCCGTACCTCACGTGGGGCAATGATTCACATTGTCGGCGAGTTGCCGCTGTGGCTGAATTCGCGGCTCGCATGTCTCATGCTCGCGGCCGCGGCGGCCGGATTGTGCGGCGGCTTGGTCCATCGCCAGGGGTACGTCGCGATGATCATCCTCCTGGCCATCGTAAGCCTTGGATTGGTTTGGCCGTGGATCAGTGTACGCGGATTGTCGGCGTCGATGAGCTTTGAAAAGCCGCGCGGGCGGGAAGGGGACCGCACTCGCGTCGTCCTCACCGTCCTTAATCGCTGGCCGCCTCCGGCCTGGGCGCTGTCTTTGGAGGCCGGCGGAATTGGCGGCAAAGCTCCGGGCGCGATCAACCTTGGAGGTTGGCAAAGCCGTTCCTGGTCGTGGGAATTCACGCCGGCCTGCCGTGGAGTTTTCCCGGAGACCGAGGCGACGATTGGCTGCGAATTTCCATTTGGATTATGGATGGCGCGCCGCCCGGTGAAGATCGCCCAGCGGTTGGTGGTCTGGCCAAAAGCCTTCAGCGTTGCCTGGACGCCAAGTGGAGACTCGGGCGGCATCGTTGGGGTTGGCATGCGCGGCGCCGCTGGCACCGCGGGGGACTTTCTCGGCGTGCGCGCCTACCGCCGAGGCGATCCGCTTCGCCTGATCAACTGGAGACAAACCGCCCGGCATGGCTCGCTGATCGTGCGCGAGCTGCAGGAGACTTCGCAGCCGCACGTTCGGATCATTCTGAATACAAGCGCGGCGGATTATGGCAACGGCGGACCGGACGGCGCCAGGGAGTGGGCCATCCGCACCGCCGCCAGTCTGCTCGAATCCTGGTCTGAGCGCGGCGTTTGCATAAGCCTGAAAATCGGATCGCGCCTCTATCCGCCGGCCGCATCCCGTTGCGATCTGGAGCGACTGCTTGATGGGCTGGCAAAGATCTCAAGCAGTGGTGAGCCTCTTGATTTGAGCGATGTGGCAATCCCGCGCGACACCCGCGGCCTTGTCATTGTCATAACGTCTGATCTGTGGTTGCAGCGCTTCACACGTTCGTCTGCCGGATCATCACCGATCCGCTTCATCGCGCTCGGCGCCGGCACAAGCACAAGCACCATCCCCGCACAACCTCCGGCCGAAGCGTGGGTTTTCGCACCCAATGCGGCCGATGTCACCAATCTTCTTCGATGGTCCCATGCGTAACGCCGATTTATACAACTACCGCGGGAGATCGATGCCGGCCGTCGCGGCGATGCTTGTCGCCGCTTTGTCCGTCGAGATGGCGCTGCTCCCGATTTTGCGCACTCCTTCTGCCTGGGCCCAGGAGGCGGTTCAACTCTGCGCGTCGTTGGTTGTGGGTTTAGCGGCCGCACAATCATCCAACCGCTTTGGCCGATACTTGACCCGCGCATTGTTGATGCTTCTTGCAGCCGGGCCGTTCATCGCGTGGTGCACATTGGGAGCAATGGGGCGCGGCGGGCCGCCGCTGGAAATGACGTTACTGTCCGGATGCCGCAATCTAATGATAACGATGGCATTGGCCGGCGGCACCGGGCTTCGGCCCCGGTTTGCTGATGCGTCCGGACTATTTCTTCTGCTCTTCTCAGTGACGATAACCGGTGGCAGGCTCTCGATGCTGCTCATGGCCGCTTACGCGGTTTGTGGGTGTGCGTGGCTGATGGATTCCAGCCGGCGGTCCGTTCCTCGCGGCGCAATTCTTTTGATTCCAATTCTGTTTGGCATCCTGACCGCTGCCGCTTCATTGCTGCCGGAGCGCGCGCTCGCGGCGGTCAACGGATGGATCCCCTCATCGGGCGGCGTGCGCAGCGCCTCACCCGATGCAACCTCGGGCATCGGCGATGGGCCCGATGAGATTCCCGATGGAAATAATCCCAAATCGACTGGCTTCGATCAGGGACGCCTTTTCGTCAATTCCGATCGCGCAAGCCTCTACGATTCGTTCGTCGAAGCCTTCGGCGAGCCGGTCAAGTCAACCGACTTTCAAAAGCTGCAGTTTCTCAAACGGGACGAGATCGCCCTTTCGGCCAATGTAGCGGTCGAAGACTTTCGGGCCGGCAAATGTTTCCCGCTTCTGCGCGAACCGCCACCCGGCCGGCCGTCGGATTCGTCGCGCGCGGCCGAAGCGCTGCTCTACGTGCAAGGCCGCACGCCTCTCTATCTGCCACTCTACGTCTATGACCACTTCGATGGACGGATCTGGCAGCAGTCCACCGCATCGCGGATGCGCCGGCAGATTGAGGCCACCAACGGCAACCCACTCGTGAAGTTGCTGATGGATCGTCCATCGCCCTTTCTTGCCGGCGGCGAAACGCACCAAATCCGCATGGGAAGATTTGCCAGTGATCGGCTGACGCTGCCGGGGCATACCACCGAATTTCGCCTGGGGCGCGTGGCGCGCGCGGAACTCTTTGCCTGGGCTCAGCCGGACATTATGCACCTGACCGGCCGCTCCGTTCCGACGGGAGCCGTCCTGCAAACGGTGTCCGAAGTTGAAGATCGCGCGGCATTATTTTCAGCGGATTTTGGCGGCGAGCGCGAGACAAGCGACGCCGACCCGAGGGTCGCCCAGCTCGCGCGTCAATGGACGGCTGGCGCGCGACGCGGTTGGGAGCAAGTGCAAGCCATCACGGCGCACTTGCGCCGCGACTATGTCCTGGATCGCAGCGCCGTCGCAACGTCGGAGAATGACGCCGTCGCGGACTTCCTCTTTCGTGTCCATCGCGGCCCAGACGATCTGTTTGCCACGTCAGCGGCGCTGATGCTTCGCTCGCTGGGATATCCATTGCGCGTGGTGAGCGGTTTCTACGTGTCGGAAATAGCTTTTGACGCCGCCGCCGGCCAGACCCCGCTTTGCAGCGCCGATTTGCACATCTGGGCCGAACTGCAGATGCCCGATGAAACCTGGGTAACGGTAGAGCCGACGCCCGGATATGAAGTCCCCTCGGCGACGCGCGCCGCATCCATGCCGGCGCTGCGGGCCGCGGGGCAGTGGTGCCGGTCGCATTGCGGAATTCTCTGGGCGCACCTTGGGGCTATCGCGGTGATCGTCCCGTTGCGCCGACGTCTTGACGACGGACTGCGGACCAGCGCCTGGCGGCTTCGCCGATGGCGGTGCGAGCGCGATCGTATTCTCTCCACATTAGGTCTGATCCAGCGGCGCTGTGCTCAGGCAGGACAGATGCGGCCTGTTGGAATCAGTTGTGCGCGTTGGCATGCGGACGGTGCGATCGGTATCCCATCCGGCGTCACTCACCTCTTTCAAAGACTCTGTGCCTTGGCGGATTGGGCCGCCTATGCGCCGCGCGACCACGTTATGCCGCCGGGCGACCCGCCCGCGGAAATTTGCCGCAGGATTGTGCGCGAAGTCACAGTCGATCGACTCCGAAAACGTGCTAAGAATTCGTCACCTTGCAATGGGGAGCGGACTACATGAATGCAACGATTGCCTTGGAAAGCGAGACCGGTTCGTCAGCAAACACTGCGGCGGTCTTAGATGCCCTGCGGGCGCGGCTCAATGCCGGCCTGCGCGGGAAGGAGGGCGCCGTCGAGCTTGTGCTCGCCTGCCTCTTGGCGCGCGGCCATCTGTTGATCGAGGATCTTCCCGGCCTGGGAAAAACCACGCTTGCCCGGACGCTCGCGGGCGCGATCGGCGGACGATTCAACCGGGCGCAGTGTACGCCCGATTTGCTTCCGGGCGATATCACGGGCTTCAGCATCTTCAATCAAAAGACGCGAGAGTTTGAGTTTTTACCCGGGCCTGTTTTCGCCGATGTGCTGCTGCTCGACGAGATCAACCGCGCAACGCCGCGCACGCAATCGGCACTCCTGGAGGCGATGGCGGAGCATCAGGTCACCGTCGATAACACGCGGCATCTGCTCTCCAAAACTTTTTTTGTGATGGCCACACAGAATCCCGTTGACCATCACGGGACTTATCCGCTGCCCGAGGCGCAGCTCGATCGATTCGCCATGAAGCTGCAAATCGGCTTCCCCGGACGTGCACACGAGTTGGCGATGTTGGAAGCGGCGATCGGCCAGACCGAAGCCGCCGACGAACCGCCGCCACTGCTGACGCATTCGCAGCTTCTGCATTTGCAGCGCACGGCGGCAGCGGTCGCGGTGACCGCCAGCGTCCGGGATTATCTGGCCAGCCTCGCCCACGCAACCCGCCAGCATCGGCTGGTCAGGCTCGGCTTAAGCCCCAGAGGATTGTTGACCTGGCAGCGCGCCGCTCAAGCATGGGCCATGCTGAAGCGGCGCGCGTTTGTCGTGCCCGATGATATTCAGGATGTCGCCGGCCCCGTGCTTTCGGTGCGCCTGGGACTGGAAGTGGAATGCGACCAGTTTTTGGCCGAGCTATTCCAGGCCGTCCCCATACCGGTCTGATGCCGCGTTGCTGTTGGAAGATTGAGGTGAACCATGTCTGATCCGCTCGATATCGTCCTCCTTGGCACGCTTCTGCGTATTGCGCAGGCGATGATTGTCGTCGCGCCCTATTTCGTGTTCGGCGTCTTTGCCGCGGGGCTTTTGCGAGCCCTGGTTTCGCGCGCAACGATCCGTCGAATTGCCGGCGAGGATGGCCCTCCTCATCTTCTGTGCATCTTTCTCTTCGTCGTGTTGTTACCCTGGGCGTCAGTCGGAACGCTTCCTGTGGCGCGCGAGCTTGAGCGCGCGGGACTGAAACGGTGGAAGATTCTGCTGTTTGTCCTTGCCTCGCCACTGCTGGGTGCTCTGAGCATCGCGTATCTCTTGTCCTCCGAGACGCCGCTGTACGGTCTGGCAACACTGCTTGCTTGCGGCGTGGTGACGACAATCGCGGTTCTTGTCACCGCAAGATCGCGGAGGCAGGTTGCCGCAGCCGCGGATGGCGAGCCATGCGGCTCTACGTCGGGCCGGCGGTTGCTGCTTGCAATCTTATTCGCATGTCGCGAGGCGGCGGGACCAGCCCTGGCGGGTCTGGCCTTGGCGATGATCGGCGTAGGTCTGCTGGCGGCATTCGTGCCCGATGATGTGCTGGACCATGGAGTCGCCCGCCCGACCCTGGCGGCCACGCCGCTTGGTGTTGCCGTCGGCCTGCCCGCCTGCCTAACTCCGGTGCAGGCGGTCATGGCTACTGGCGTTGCATACAGCGAAGGAAACTCTTACGGCGCCGCACTCGCGGTGCTCCTGCTCGGGGCCGGCGTTAATCTTGCCACGCTCAACTGGATCAGACGGGCCTCTGGTCCGCGCGTTCTGGCCGCATGGCTCGTGGCGACCATCGCGCTGCTGATCCCGTTGGGGTGGGCCGCCGACGCCGTCCTGCCGCATTTGCGAACGTCTCTGGATCATCATCACGCATTAAGCCAACTCGGCTTGCCGGACGCTTTGGGCGCCCGCGCTGAGGCGCGAGCCGCGGTTGGCCGACTCATTCGCCGCGATCTTCGCGATAACGGGTCGACCGGACTCGTCGCGCTGTCACTAGTCGTCCTCGCGGGCGCGGCGCTTCGCCTGCTGGATCGACACGATCGCATTTCGGCGCGGCTGCGCTCGGGAGCGCCCAACTTCCCGGCAACGCGCGTTCCTGCCTTTTGGGGTCGCAATCTTTCCGCACGGACAATGGCGGTGTGCGGCGGCGTGCTTTGCGCGGCCGCTGCTACCAGCGCCTTGTACATCTATTATCCGCCTCCCGGGCAAATCCTCGACGACATGCGCTGCGCCGCCGCTGATGCCCGCTCGGCACAGTTCACCGGCGATCACGCGCAAGCCATCGAAAGAGCCCAAAAGCTTGTGCGGCTTTCAACCAATTTGCGCCCGTCTTCGGTCTTGCGAGGCAAGGGTTTCGGCCACCAACAGGACCTCGCCATCGGCGAATTGCGGGAGTCGGCAGCGATGTTCGAGCAATCCGTCTCCCGCGGGAACGGGCCGGCCATTAGCAGCGGAGCCGTGGCCGTTCTCCAGAACATACACAAGTGCCAGACCAGCCTTTGAACGCACTTCGGGCGGTTCAAGGTTGCGCGAATAAATTAGTTTTGCCCGCGGTTATGCTTCTGGATAGGATGCGCGCTCGTCGCCTGACTCCATGTTTCATCGTTGGATCAAGTATCTCGTGCTCGCCAGCCTCCTTGTATGGGGCACCGGCGCGGCACAGTTTGTCCACGAGCGAACGGAACACTCGGACGGCGACGAAGCGATGGTGGCGACTGGGCTGCTTGCCCACCGCGATGCCAATTCTCCGCATCACGAGCGCCATCCGGCTCATCATAATCACGATGATTGCCCGACCTGCCAGTTGCTGGCGCACCTGAAGGCAACGCCGTTCGCTGCTCCGCCGCCGATCTGCGTGCATTTGCCGACGCGCGAGCATGCTCCCTCCTACGACTATTCGATTCCGCTGAGCGATCCGATCCCTTTTGCCCCGATTCGCGGGCCGCCCGCCGCCGCGTGACATTCCAAACCAGCGGCTTTCTTCGCCCACCTCCATCCTGCGCTGATCGGTTTCGGTCATCCCCTGGGGTGACGGTCTTTCGCCTGCGATTGCGCGGATGAGCGATGGTGCGGCACGCGGGCTTTGCATTTCCGCGTACCCGTTTTCAAATCAGCAAGAGGGCACGTTCATGTCATCACTTCGCGGCGCGCAGCCCATCCCGGGCAGCGCGCACCCTGTTCGTTTAATCGTCAATTTGTTTTTCATTCTCGTACTGATCCTGGCCGCGCGCGCATCCCGCGCCGGCCAGGAACAGCCTACAACGCTTCCCGGCGCGCCGCCGGCGCTGCCGGTCGTCGCGCCCGCTGCACAGCAGACGCCGGCTGCGGCAACTACAACCCCGCCGGCTGATACGCGCGGTCCCACGACCGAGCCAACAGCCGGCGCCGTCGCCCCCACCACTCAGCAAGCACTCACGCAACCGGGCACCAACCCCGCCGCGGTTCCTGCCGGCTCTCCACCCAGTGAGATACTGGTCAGCGCGGACCTTGACCGCAGCCGCGAGAACATCGCGCCCGCGCTCGGAGCCGTCTCTTACACGCAGGGCCCGGCCCAGATCCAGAATATCCCCGGTGGCGAGAATGCTTCCGTGCAGCAGGTCCTGCTGCGCGCGCCCGGCGTCGTGGGGGATTCTTTCGGCCAGGTACATGTGCGCGGCGAACACGCCAACCTGACTTATCGCGTCAACGGCGTTCTGCTCCCCGAAGGCATCGGCGCGCTGGGCGGCTTCAGCCAGGAACTGGACACGCGCATCGCCAATTCAATGACCCTCATGACCGGCACGCTGCCGGCTCAGTTTGGCTTTCGGACCGCAGGGATCGTGGACGTTACCACCAAGACCGGCGCCAGCCTGAATAACAATGAATTGTCGATTTACGGCGGCAGCTTTAATACGGTTCAGCCGGCATTGCAATTGGGCGGCACCGTTGACAAGTGGGACTATTTTGTCTCGACATCCTACAAATACAGCGAACAGGGAATTGAGAACCCCACCTCCAGCACCGATCCGCTGCACGATGTCACGAATCAGTCGAAGTTTTTCGGGTACGCCGGGTATCAGATCGACAACACCAGCCGCCTGATGCTGCTGTTGAACGTTTCATATGGCACGTTTCAGATTCCCAACACGCCGGGCCTCCCGCCGGCATTTAATCTTGCCGGCCACTCCACCTTTGACTCCGCCGCGCTCGACGAGAATCAAAATGAGCTGGATAATTACGAGGTCCTCTCCTATCAGAAAAGCTTCGACAAGCTTTCCCTTCAGGCTTCGGTTTTCAGCCGTTACGGGAAGATCCAGTTCAACCCCGATCCGGTCGGCGATTTGATTTTTCAGGGTGTCGCCAGCAGGGTCACCAACACCTTCCTTACCACCGGTGCCCAGTTCGATGCCGCCTATGTTCTGGACGATCACAACACCATCCGATTCGGCCTGCTCGGCGACTATACGAACGAAACGCTCAACTCAAACACATCGGTCTTTCCAGTGGATGCTTCGGGAAGCCAATCCTCCAACATCCCTTTCGACATCTTCGATGACCATGGCAACTGGGCTTACGAGTTTGGCGTCTACGTGCAGGATGAATGGAAGATCAACGATCAACTGACGTTCAATTTCGGCGCCAGATACGATCATTTTAATTCCTCGTTCACGAATGAAGACCAGGTCAGCCCGCGGGCCAACCTGGTCTGGAAGATCAACAATCTGACAACAGCGCACGCGGGGTATGCGCGATATTTCGTGCCGCCGCCCGTGCAATATGTGCGGCCCGCGGCGGTGGCGGCTTACGCCGGAACTACCAACGCTCCGGAAAATTTCCTGGATAATCCCACCCGCGTCGAGCGATCGAACTACTATGACATAGGCATCTCGCGGCAAATAACGCCGCCGTGGCAGATCACCCTCGATGGATTCTACAAAGGCTCAAACCCGCTTCTGGACGAGGGCCAGTTCGGAGCGGCGATTATTGAAGCGCCATTCAACTACCGCGAAGGGAAGGACTACGGCGCGGAACTCAGCAGCACCTACAACGCCGGCGGGCTGTCCCTGTTCGGCAATTTCTCGTGGGTCAGCACGACCGGCCAGGAAATCAATACCAACCAGTATCTGATCGGCAACGATGAGCTCTCCTACATCGCCAACCACTTCGTTCACCTGGATCATGAGGCGATCTATAGCGCCTCCGCCGGCGCCGCGTATGCCTGGAAGGACAATCGTGTCTATGGCGATTTCATTTACTCGTCGGGCCTGAGGTCGGGCTTCGCCAACACCGACGAACTTCCTTCCAATTACACCGTCAACGTGGGGTTCGAGCATCTCTGGCATCCAAAGGATTGGCACGTGAAGGATGTGAAGTTTAGCTTCGACATCGTGAACCTGTTCGATCAGGTCTATGAGATTCGCGATGGCTCAGGCATCGGCGTCGGGGCCTCACAGTTCGGCTCACGCCGAGCGTTTTATGCAGGTTTGGCCGTGGATTTTTGAACCGACGAGTCGTTCTACGACAACCAAGCAATGACTGAGCTTCAACAGAATCCTGAATCGATAAGAGGGCCGGCGCCACCGGCTCCCGAACCGCGCGTGGGGGGGCGCGCGGCGGAGCCGCCATCAGTTGGAATGATCCCGGTCATGACGCTGGTCCTCTGGGTCTTTTGCCTGATCGTCGGCTTGCTCGGGCTTCGGATCTCTCGCGAGCGCCCGCGGCCGCTCGCGAAGGCGCCAGAGCCGCCCCCGGTCCAGGCGCTGAATGTCGAGATCGCCAAAGAGCCGGCGCCGCCCGATGTGGCGGCAGTTCCGCCGGACATCCCGCCGCCGGACGCGGCCCCGCCGCAACCCGCGCCGGCGCCGGTGCCGGCGTTGCCGCAAATCTCAGCGCCCAGTCCGGCGATTGCGTTTGCCGTGCCGGTTAATGCGCCACCGATTGCTCCGCCGCCGCGCGCGATTGTTCCACAAGCTGTCGCTCCGGCGAATGCCGCGCCGGCCACGGCGCCCGCACTTCGGCGAATCACCTTCGGGCAAGGCGAAGGACGCCAACCGGCACCGGAGTATCCGCGCGAGGCAATTCAGGCGGGGCAGGAAGGCGTCGTCGTCGTCCGCTTCAACGTTGACGCCGATGGTATGGTCACCAGCGCCTCCCTCGCCTCGGCCAGTCGTTGGCCGCTGCTCAATCAGGCGGCGCTGAGTGTGGTCAAAGATCGCTGGCGGCTGGGCCCGGGCCCGCCGCGATCCTATGAAGTCTCGATTCGGTTTCAGTTGAATCGCTTATGAGGTTGCTGATGTACCCAGTTTTGGCAAACGTAATTCTCGATTATTTCGACAAGGGCGGCCCAATCATGTGGCCGATCCTTGTCGCGCTTTTAGCCGCGCTGACGGTCGTGCTGGAGCGCATCGTCTGGTGGTGGAGCTTGCGATTGCGCACGCGCTCGGATGCGCTGAATAAGAGCTTCGACGCCATCGCCGAAGGCCGCTTTGATGAAGCGCTGCGGCTCACCGCCAACAGCAACGATCCATTCCTGCGCATGGTTTACGAAGGCCTGCTTCACGCCCACAGCTCGCTGCTGGGCGCGATGCAGCTTCGGGCATCGGATGAGCTGGAAGGGGGAGAGCGGCGTCAGTGGATCCTGGGAACGCTGATCACCCTCGCGCCGCTTCTGGGATTGCTCGGCACCGTCACCGGCATCATGCGCTCGTTCAATTTCGTCGGCGACGAGCAACTGGCCGCGTCGAAAGTGAGCGGCGGCATCGCCGAGGCGCTGATCGCCACCGCCTGCGGTCTGGGCATCGCCATCTTCTGCCTGATTCCCTACAACTATTTCAACCGCAAGCTTTCACATTTCCGCTCGCGCCTCGAGCGGGTGATCAACCATGTCGAACTGCTGGTGGCATCCGCCCGCCATCACGGTCGCGACCTCGAAGAATTCGCCCGCCGCCGCGCCGTCGAAGAGAACGACGCAACACCACCAAACATGCCAAAGGAGCTCCAGCGACTTTCGTAGATGTTTCTATGCCCGCAAGACTCAAAGAAAAACTGTAAAGGTGACACCCACCTTTTAAAAAGGTGGATGTCACCTTTACAGCCTTACGAGGGATGTTGTCATGCCAGTGAAACTTGGAGCCAAGCTCCCGCCGGAGAACGCCGGGGCGCGCATCGAGATCGTGCCGCTGATCGACATCATGTTTTTTCTGCTCGCCTCCTTCATGCTGGTGAGCCTGAGCATGGTGAACATGAAAAGTGTGAAGGTGAACCTGCCGACCGCGACGAGCAGCAACACGGAAACCAAGAAGGATTACGTCGATATCTCCGTCGAGAAATCCGGCGCGTTCTTTCTGGACAAAAAGCCGATTGCCGACAACGAGCTGGTGCGCTCGCTCGTGTCAATGCAGCAGGCCAATCCCAAACTTCGCGTCTTCATCAGCGGCGACCAGGACGCCCGCCACGGCGATGTGATTCACGTGCTGGATCTGGTCCGCTCCGCCGGCATCGACAAAGTCGCGTTTGAGATTCGCAAGCGCGACACTTCCAAAGGAACCGCGCCATGAAAGACATTTTCACAATCGCCAACCTGCTGGGAATCGTCGCACTGGCGGCGTTGTGCTCGGCACAGTGGCGTGCCAACAGCCGTCTCGACGCGCAAAACTACCGCCTCGAAGCGACACGCCTCGATCAGGCGGCCAAGATCGCCGACCAGGAAAAGCACATCGCGGCGGATGCCGCCGATCTCGATCAACTGCGCACGCAGCTCGCCGCTTCCAATGATGCGCTCAAATCAACGCAAGGCGACCTGAATTCCCTGACCCGCGAGCATGAATCGCTGAAGACACAGCACGCGGCCCTCGAATCGCGATACAGCCAGCTCGAGTCCCAGCGTGATCAGCTCAAGGCGGTATTCGACAAATGGATCGCCGCCGTCGCCCAGCGCGATGAGGCAATCAAGCAAGCCGGCCGGCAAATTCAGAAGCTGGCCACGGAGAGAAACGACGCGGTGGTGAAGTTCAACGATCTCGCCGGCAAATACAACGCGCTGGTTAAGCAAGTCGAGTCAGGGAAGTAGCAGTCAGCGGGCTCCGTGCAAACGGATGCCGCCTTCGGGGACGTAGAAGAAGCCGCCGAATGTGTTGTAGTTGTGGCCGATGGGTGTGTTGTTTTCCGGGTCGATCAGTCTTTCGTAATGCTGGGCGGCGGTGCGGGGGTCTGTGATGGGGTTGCCGTCGGAGTCGGTGACCATGATCGGGTACTCGCCCAGCTTGTGGCTCCAGTAGCCGTTGGGGTCCTGGCGATACCAGTGGTAATCCAGGCCGGGTGCTACAACCAGCGCAACCTTATAGAATCCAATCGGCGCCGGCTCGTTTTCCGAGCCGCTCTTGACGAGGGCCAGGCCGTCCGACTCGGCGCGGCTGCGGAGCAAATCGGCGCTGATCTGGCTGTGAGATGGCGTGGGATATCCAGCCGTGTTGCCCGGCTGCGGAAAATCATCGCTGCCGCGGCGCCAATCGTTGAAATCGTCGCAGGCGTAGGCGTAGCAATTGTTGCCCGGGCGGATCATCGGGCTGTTCCAGAGGCCCGGAAGGAAGGGCGGCTCAGAGCCGCTGGTCGGCAAAAACTCGGTGCCAAAGAGGCCCGGCGGCGCGGTTGAGGCAACGCTCGCAGCCGCAGTAAAACGGCGCGGGGCGAAATTGCGCGACGGAGGCGCGGCTTGACGGAGCGAGGGTTTTACCGGTGACGAATCGAGTTTTACAGGCGACGATTCGGCTACCGGCACGTTCGCCGCGGCGTTTTGCGCTCGGGCGATCTCGACAAGCTGGCGCTCGATCGGAAGCGGGTCGCGAACGACGGTGGTGCTTGCGGAAATTGGCGCCGGCGGGCGAGTGGCCGCGCGGGACATATGGCCGGGGCGGGCGCCGCTTGCCAGATAAATCACTTCCGCCAGCAGGCATCCTGCCAGCAGCGGCAATCGATTCCTCGACATGTGCAATCCTTCTTAAAAGCTCCCGCCACAAAAGGGGAGCTGTTTTGGAGGGCGGGCCCGAATGTCCTCATCAGTGTGGTTGCGCGGGGCCGGTAAATACGCCGCGATTTGCGATTTTGATCGCAACAATTGACGTTTATCTGTTGCGACAACACTATCCCGCGACTTAAATTGAACCCTCGATAATTTCTTCGGGCAGGAGCTTAAGCATGCAACTTTCCTGGGATTTTTCTTCGCGGCTATTGCGGCTGGTTTTTACGCTGATGATGGCGCTGGCCTGGTGCGGCGGATCGCAGGCGCGAGCGCAGCAGCAAAACCCGCCGGCGCGAAGCATCGCGCCGGTGACAAACAATTCTCCGCAGGATGCCGCGCAAATCAGCAGCGCGCTGATCGCGCTGGCCAAGCTCTATACGAAGCTGGATCACGATCTGCCGCGCGATACGTTCGAGCCGCAGGCGGTGATTCAGAAGGTGGGGACCGATCCGGTCAAGCTGTTTGAGTGGGTGCGCGATCAGACATCGTATGTACCGTATCGAGGCTCGCTGCGCGGGCCGATCGGCGTGCTGATGGATCGCAACGGCAACAGCCTCGATCGGGCTTTGCTGCTGGCGCGGCTTCTGAGCCTAAGCGGCCAGCAGGTGCGGCTCGCTCATGGCACCATCGCTGCCGACAAGGCGCTGGGCCTTCTGAAGAGCGCGTGGGAAGATGCCAAACCGATAGAGGCGGCGCAGCCCGCCGCCGCTCCTGATGATGCCGCGATCGCGAAAATTGCCGCAACTTATGGCATCGATCCCGCACAGTTGCGCAAGTCGTTTGAGCAGTTGCAGCAAGCCAGCGAGAAGACGATGGAGAACGTCGTTGGCACAGTTGCGGAGCAGTCCGATGCACTGGCCAACATGCTCGGTGCACCCGCCAATGCCGCCGGCAGTCAGCATGATTCGCAACTTGCGGCCATTTCTGATCACTGGTGGGTGCAACGATTTGACAACGGAACGTGGAGCGATCTGGATCCGCTGACGCGCGATGCCAAGGCGGGCCAGCGCTTTGCGGAACCGGCGGATACGAGCGATCTGCCGGCGAATTGGGATGGGCTGCCGCCGAATCGTTCGCTCCTGCATGAAGTGGAGCTGCGCGTGGTCATCGAGCGAACCGACGGGGACAAAACCACATCCGACGTGATTCTCCATCAGGCGATGCAGCCGGCGGCACTGGTGGAGGATTCGATCAAGGTCACCATGGTTCCGATCGACTGGCCCAATGATCTGGATTTGACGGGGGCGGATGCCACCGACAAATTCAAAGGCGCGTTGCTAAAGCAACATCGCTGGTTTCCATCGCTGCACGTGGGAGCTTCTGACATCGTGCAGTCGGGATTCGATGTTCATGGCGTGGTCGATCCCAAACCGAACCTCGATGCTCTGGGAAAAGGTGGCAAGGCCGCGGCGGGGGCGGCGCAAGCTGCCGCCGATCTTTTCAATGACAAGCTCCCCGATCCCAAAGCTCTCAGCGGCGAGCTGACCGCTTGCTGGCTCGAATTTGAGATTCGAGTGCCCGGCGAAAAGCCGCAGATCATTCGCCGCGATCTCTACGATGCGATCGGTCCGGCGGCACGCGCGGCGGGGGCGCTCGCCGAACCAAAACTGGATGACGCGGCGCGCATCGCGCGGTCGGCGGCGCTGTTTGATGAGACGAACGTGATCCTCGGCAGCGCAGTTCCGTCTGAGCCATTCCTTGAGCACATGGCGATGATCAACGTGCTTGGCAACGCCCCGACAATGGTGAAGGTGCTGAGGGAATCTTCAACCAAGAAATTGAACGAAAGCCTGGCGGACCTGGCGCCGGTAAAGATATTGCCAACGGCAATCTGGAAGCTTGCCGGCGGGCGGCGATCATTTGGAAATATCGCGCCGGGGGTCGCCATCAATAGGCCGAATTTGCTGGCGCTGCACGATGGCTTTGCAATCGACTCGAACGGCGCGCCAGTGGCACGTCGGACCATCGACATCATTTCCAACGAAACCGCTGCCCGGGGGAATGAAGCATACAAGACGCGCCTGACCCAGGGCGTTCTGGATACGGCGCTGGAGCACGAGGCGCTGGGGCGGCCACCGACGGGCGCGAACACGAGCGCGCTCTTTGCCGCGTCAGCGGCGCAGCATATTCCCTGGATCAAGGTTTCATCCGTCGACGACCCGAATCTTTCCAAGCTGTCGCTGGCGGCGGATGTGATGGCGCGGATCAAAAATGATCTCAAGGCCGGGTTTTCTGTCGTCGCTCCGACAGCACCAATCACCAGCGGCGGGATCGCGCGGGCGGGCTGGTGGCGCATCGATCACGACGGCAATTGCATCGGCTTTGGCGAGCGCGGAATGGGTTCCGACATGGTGGAATATGCCATTTTGTTGGGTTCAATTCTCCTTGAAACCTACATGGCTTATCGCTGCATCAAAGGCGGCGGATATGCGCTCGCTTGCGTCGTTTGCGGAGCGGCGGCGGTCATTGGCGACATCTTCTTTACCGTTATTTCCGGAGGTGCCGCCATTCCCGCCGTCATTGCCGCCAGCGCTTCTGAGTTTGGTTTGGCGCGCGCATGCGAGCATGCAATCGCTGAGTAGGTACTCCGCGTGCGGGCCTTGGCGTTGACCGGTTTGGTGCAAGCAAAGGATCAGCTCATGCGATTAACCTATGTACTTATCCCGCTCGTCCTGCTGCTGCACCGGACAGCCGTCTCCCAAACGGTGTTCGTGACGGCCGACACCGAAGGCCACACTGAGCAATGCCAAACCTGCCCGATGCACGTCGGCCACGGCGGCATGGCGCGCCGCGCCACCGCGATCGCTCAAGCGCGGGCCGCGGGCGATCTGCTTCTGCTGGACGCCGGCAACTTTCTCTTCGGCGCGGAAAGCGCCGACAGCAAGGGGAAGGTGATCGTCGCCGCGTATGATGCGCTGGCGTATGATGCGGCGAATCTTTCCTATCGCGATTTTCGGCTCGGCAAAGCGCAGACGCTCGAACTGCTCAAGGATGCAAAGTTCGCCGCCGTCTCGGCGAATTTGCTGGATGATGCGACCGGGCAACCGCTGGTGAAGCCGTACATCGTCAAGAAACTGGGAGGCAAGCGAATTGCAGTCTTGGGTGTGTGCGAAGCGCCACCGGGAATGCAGTATCTGCCGGCGCTGAAGCAACAGCTTGCGGGCATTCGCGTGCGGGCGATCGATGAGGCGCTTGCCGAATGGCTGCCGAAGGCCAAGGCAGAGGCGGATCAAGTTGTGGTTCTTTACTATGGTTCGGCGCGCGGTCTGTCGCAAATGAAGGACAAGTGGCAGGCCGACATCTGGGCGATTGGAGTTGGCGGAGTTAACGCTGAACTGCCCGCCAATAGCGCCGGGCCGGCGATCGTCGTTGCCGAGGAGCATGGAAAATCGCTCGGCCGCCTTGCGCTGGCGGCGGGAAGTCATCCGGATCAACTCGACATCTCGCCGACGATTGACGCTGATCCGAAGATGCTGGCGCTTGTTGCGTCGTACGTCGCTAAACCGGTTGCTGCGGCGACGCCCGCAACTTTGCCGATGGTTGCGATGAGCCAGCCGGCGGTGACCGAGCCTGCAGTTGCGCTGACCCAACCCGCGACACTTCCGGTGGCGTTGGTTCCTCCACCGGTGCCCGCGACAATGGCCGCCGCGCCACCGGTTGTTCCCGTTGTTCAAGCTCCGCCGGTCGTAACGCCGGAGCCGGCGCGGCCGCCCGCGCGGGTGGCGGCTCATCAGCCGCTCACGCCCAAGGGTCTTGCCGGCGTCGGGCTGACGGAGACGCAGGTGAACGCCGCGATTGATCGCGGCGCGAGATTTTTGTGGGAGTATGTCAAGGCCCAGGATGTCGTAAAGCAAAGGAGCCCGTTCGGGTCTATGCGCGAGCATGCGCTGGTTGCCCTGGCGCTCGTTCATAGCGGCGCGCAAACGAAGTTCCCGGATTTTGAGGCGCAACTGCGGCGATACCTCACCGAAGCCCAGGATTTCCAGACGCAGGGAGCTTATGGATGCGGACTGCTTTCGATGTTGATCGAGTCGTACGGCGATCCGGTTTTCTATTCGAAGCAGCGGCAGGCGGCGCGCTATCTGGTCGAGGCGCAGGGCACGGGCGGCTCGTGGACTTACAACATCAGCCTCGCTGATTCATTCGGCCAGCCGGATGTCGAGCATCAGCCGTTGCGGGTGATCGCGCCCGATGCGCCTGATCCGACAGAAAAGGGCATGACGCGCATCTCCGACTGGAGCCTGGGCAAGGATGGGGATAATTCCTGCTCGCAGTTCGCGCTGCTGGGCATTCATTCGGCGTCGCGCTGCAACACGAAGATCGGCGCGGACGTGTGGCGGCGAAATCTTGCTGCCTGTCGGCAGCGCCAATGCGCCGACGGCGGCTGGGCCTACAACGGCTCCAACGAGCTCCCGTACGGCTCCATGACCTGCGCGGGACTCTGCGCGCTGGCGATTAATCGCTACGAGCTTGGCGAAAAGCAGCCGGAAGTGGACGAAGGAATCGAGCGCGGCCTGGCCTGGCTGGCTGCCAATTTCTCGGTCGATAAGAATCCAAAAAACGAGGGCAACTATCTCTATTACTATCTCTATTCGCTCGAGCGCGTGGGGCGCATTCTCGATACCGAATTTATCGGGAATTACGAATGGTATCCGCAGGGCGCGCGGTTTTTGGTCGGCGCGCAGAAGTCCGATGGAAGCTGGATGGAACCGGCCGACACAGATCCGCGCTGTACAACCGCTTTCGCGCTTTTGTTTCTCACCCGCGCCACGCCGAAGCTGGCAATGGAAGTAAAGCGCGGCGGGACGGGAACGCTCAAGACCGACATCGAAACTCCTCCGCCGCCGCGGCTTTATTTCATCCTCGATGCTTCCGGCTCGATGATGACCAACATGGGCGGAAAGTTAAAATTTGATGTCGCGCGGCAGGCGACGCAAAGCCTGATCGACCGCCTGCCCGACAAATCGCAGGTGGCCCTGCGCGTCTACGGACATCGCAAGCGCGCGCTCGATGAAGGCGCCGATGAAGACACGGCGCTGGAGATTCCGATGGGGCCGCTCGATCGCGCGGCTTTTGCCGCCAAGCTTCAGTCGCTGCGCGCCCGAGGGAAAACGCCGCTGGCGCTGAGCCTCACGCAGGCGCTCAGCGATCTCTCCGGCACGAGCCCGAACAATGGCGTGATGATCGTGCTCTTGACCGATGGCGGCGAAGATACTTTCCCTCGCCGCAACCCCGTTAAAGCGGCGGCCGAGTTTGCGAAGCTCAAGGGTGCGACGCTCCACATCGTCGGCTTCGACATCAACCAGGCGGATTGGGGCGAGCAACTGCGCGCGATGGCCAAAGCCGCCGGCGGGTACTACATCGCCACATCAAAACCGGAGACGCTTGGAGACAGCATTATGGCATCAGTCTTCGGCCGCCCCGATGGATTTACCGTCCTCGATGCCAGCGGCAAAGAAGCGGCGCGCGGCCCATTCGGGCAGCAGATCGTCCTTCCGGAAGGCAAATACCGCCTCAGCACAAGCTTCGGCGGATCTGATTTCAATGCGCCGGTTTCAATCGCCACCGGCGCGACGACGGTGGTGCTGTTTGATGCGTCGAAGATCCAGCACAAGTGAGGATCAATGTGCCGCCGCGGGCGCGGCTCCGGGGCGATTGGGGCGCATCAGGAAAACCAGCGGAATCATGATCGTGCAGAAGATCGCCATCAGCCAGAAGACGTCCAGATAGGAGAGCACTTCCGCCTGCCGCTGCGCCTGGCCGGCGATGACGCCGTATGCCTGCTGCACTGCGTATGAAGCGCCCCCGGCGATGCGATGCTGAAAGGCGCCGGCCATCGCGTGCACACGTGCCGCGAGGTGAGAGTTGTACGGGGTCAGCCGGCTGGTCAGCACAACCCGATGATATTGCGCGCGGCTTCCCAGCAGCGTCTGCGCGATCGAAATCCCAAAGCTGCCGCCGAGATTGCGCGAGAGATTCAGCAACGCCGAAAACGTGTTGCTCTTATTGGGCGGCACTTCCGAATAAGCGGCGGTGTTGATCGGCACAAACAGAAACGCCAACCCCGAAGCCTGATAGATGCGCGCCATGGCGGCGGTTTTGTAGTCGATATCGAGGCTGAAGCTGGTCATGTGATAGAGGGCCAGAGCGCTGGCGGCCAAGCCAATCGCCACCAGATATCGCGCCTGCACGCGCGATGTCAGAAAGCCGACCACCGGCATCATCGCCATGATGACAAACCCGCCGGGTGTAATGACCAGGCCGGCGCGCGTGGCGGTATATCCCATCAACTCCTGGAGAAACAGCGGGATCAGAACCGTGCTGCCAAAAAGCACGACGCCGATCATGAACATCACCATGTTCGCGATGAGAATCGTGCGTCGTTTGAGCAAGCCCAGCTCGACGATTGGCTCATCGCTGAACCCTTCGCTCACGCAGCCGCAGATGAGCGTCACGACCGAAATGATCGAAAGGATGACGATGAATTGCGAGCTGAACCAATCTTCGCGCTGGCCTTTGTCGAGCACGATCTGCAAAGTGCCAAGACCGATCGCGATCAGACCATAGCCCATGAAATCGGTTCGTTTGCCGCGCTCCTTCAGGCGGCGCTCCCGCTCCTTCTTCAGATGTGGCGGATCGTGAACCAGATAGTGCGTGAGAAAAAGCGAAAGGACGCCGACCGGCAGATTGATGAAGAAGAGCCAGCGCCAGGAGAAGTTGTCGGTGATCCATCCGCCGAGTGTTGGACCGATGGCCGGGGCAACGACAACCGCCACGCCATAGAGCGCAAAGGCCATCCCGCGTTTTTTTGGTTCGAAGGTTTCGGCGAGGATCGACTGTTCGCTGGGCGCAAGCCCGCCGCCGCCGATGCCTTGCAGGATGCGGAAGACCACGAGCAGCCCGAGATTCGGCGCCATGCCGCACAGCAGCGAGCTGACGGTGAAGAGCGCGACACAGATCATGTAGAAGCGCTTGCGCCCCAGCACAGTCGCCAACCAACCGCTGGCGGGCAGGATGACCGCGTTGGAGACGAGATAGCTGGTAAGGATCCAAGTGGCTTCGTCGTTGCTCGCCGAAAGGTTGCCGCCGATGTGAGGAAGCGCGACGTTGGCAATGGAGGTGTCGAGCACTTCCATGAACGTCGCCATGGAGACGACGATGGCGACTAGCCACGGGTTGACGCCGGAGCGCGCGGCGCTTTCGCGCGGAAGCGAGGCGGCGGCGCTCGTCACGCAGCCTCCGGGCGTTCAGAGAATGTCTCGGGCGCGGGGTTAGAACCCTCTCCCCTGACTTCGACGACCTCAGTCGAGTCGTACTCAGGGGAGAGGGCAGGGCGAGGGGACGGGCGATGCGCGAGATAGCGCGGTTCGCAAGTCGAACCGTTCGTCCCCTCACCCCAACCCTCTCCCCTGAGTACAGGGGAGAGGGAGAAGGCGCGCTGATTTCGTAGGGCGGGTGTGCTCGCCCACCATTTGCTGCTCGTGGTGCGCGAGTACACCCACCCTACATGTGATCCCGAAGTCTCGTGCTCGTTTGCGCGATCGAGACAGATGCTTGCGAGTACTTGCTCTGAGAATGCGGCGGGCAGTGCCCGCCCTACGGGCCACCTTCGCCCGTAGGGCGGGCATTGCCCGCCGTTTTCATGCCTCGCGGGTATGCCGCCGGCACATGGCCACTCAGCATGACGGTTCTTTCCGATCATAGATTCGTATCTTGGAATGTCTGTTCAATGCTTCCGAATATCAATCGTCGGCACCACCGACATTCCCGGCCCCAGGTTCGCCGGCGCGGGTTGGGTGAACGCGATTTTGACCGGCACGCGCTGGACGACTTTTACATAATTCCCCGTGGCGTTTTCTGGTGGGAGCAGGCTGAACGCCGCGCCGCTGCCGGCCTGGATGCTGTCAACCCGGCCGTCCAGTTTCATGCCGAATGCATCGACGGAAATCGTCACCGGCTGGCCTGGCCGCATGTCGCGAATTTGCGTCTCCTTGAAATTGGCGATCACGTATTTGTCGGTCGGCACAAGGCCCATCAGGGCCTGGCCGACCTGCACATAATCGCCGATCGAGACGCTGCGGCCGGTGATGCGGCCATCCTGTGACGCGTGGATTTTCGTATAGGTCAGTTGCGTGCGCGCCTGCTCGACGGCGGTTCGAGCTTTGGCAAGCTGTGATTGCGCCGTCGCGACCGTCGCGTTTGCGACGGCAACCTGCGCCTCGGCGGCAACTTGCTTCTGCCTGGCCGACTCCAGCGCAGCATGCGTCGAGCGCGCCGCCGCCACGGCGGCATCCACCTGCTGCTGCGACACCGCGCGACGATCGGCTCCCTGATATCGTTTGAGATCTTCCTCCGCCTGCGTTGCGTTGGCCTCGGCGGCGGCGACATCCGCCTTTGCCTGGCCGATGCTCGCTTCCGCCGCCGACACCTGCGCTTTGGCCTGCACGATCTGTCCCTCGGCGATTTGCTGCTGCGATAGCGCCGATTCCAACGCCTGCTGGAAATCGAGCGGATCCAGTTCCAGCAGAATCTGTCCGCTGATGACATCCTGGTTATCGTTGACGTAAACCTTGATGACGTGCCCGCCGACGCGCGGGCTGATGTTGGTGACGTGCGCTTCGACGAAGGCATCGTCGGTCGAGATAAAATCGCGGCTGTGCTGCCACCACAGATACCCGGCGATCGCGCCGCCCGCGACGATCAGCGCCAGTAGCGCCCAGAATCCAGACCGCTTATAGAACGGCGGCTTTTCTTCCACCTGCTCATGCTGTCCGCGGCCGAAGGATTCCTGAGACCGGTCTGGAGCTTCAACGTCTTCTCCATTAGGCGCATGCGCCGGTGCCTGGTTCGCCTCGCGCTGATGTTCAACTGGCTGTTTTGCGGTCGCGCGCGTCATGAAGAGTGCCTCGTCAACGAACTCAAGTAAGGTCTTCATTCGCGGGCGCGGCGCGCCGCAACGAACTTGCGACCGGGTCAGACTATCGTAGCTTGGGAATGCGGGCAATTCTCAATCTAAAGGAGTCGATTTCCGGGCGTGCGACGGTGACTGCGATTGAACGAGGTGGACCTTCGGTCCGACCGCTACGCGGGGCTCAATCGAGAGGAGCGCGCCAAGTTCGGTCGCTGGACAACAGTGATTTGCAAGCGACGTCATGCCGAGGTACTCCGAAGCATCTGGCCGGCCTGCGTGATCCACCCAGATGCTTCGGAGTACCTCAGCATGACGGTTCCGAGCATGAGTGAGCGTTGCGAACACTTTCCGCCTGCAAATCGTGCGCGGAGTCCGCTCCGGGCCGGGAGGATCTATTGCACTTCAACTGCTTCGGTTGGCACATCGTCGTCCGCCAGCTTCATCTGATGTCGCGCCATCTTGAAATAGGCGCCGCGCTGTGCGATCAGCCTTTCGTGCGTTCCCTGCTCGATGATGCGGCCGGATTCCATCACGTAAATGCGGTCGCAATCCGAAACGGTGCTGAGCCGATGACTGACGATGATCATCGTGCGACGGCGTTTGAGCGCGCGGAGGGTCTGCGTGATCATCTGCTCATTTTGCGGATCGAGCGCGCTGGTCGGCTCGTCGAGAACCAGGAACGGCGCTTCGGTCACCAGCGCGCGGGCGATGCTGAGCCGCTGGCGCTGGCCGCCGGAGAGATTTTGGCCGCCCTCGGCGAGGATCGTTTCATATTTTTGCGGAAGGGAATCGATGAACTGAGTAGCTCCGGCCAGCTCGGCCGCCTGACGGACTTGTTCGTCGGTGGCATCGGGGCGGCCGTAGATGAGGTTCTCGCGAACGGTCGTGGGGAGGATCACCGAGTCCTGCAGCACCAGCGCGATATGCCGCCGAAGATCGCGAAGCTTGATCTTGCGAATGTCGTGCTCATCAAGGCAAATCTGGCCGCCGGTCGGATCGTAGAAGCGCGGCAATAGTCCGAGCAGGCTGGATTTTCCGACGCCGCTGGGGCCGACGAAGGCGACCATCTCGCCGGGATGGATCGTGACGCTCAGGCGGTCGATTACCTTCGGGCCGGCGCCGTACGCGAAGGTCACCGCATCCATTTCCAACACGCGCGGCTGCACGGGGATCGAAATCGCATCCGGCGCGTCCTTGATATCCAGCGGCGTGTCGAGCACCTCATACACGCGCTGCATTCCGGCCAGATTTTTGCGCATGTCGGCGCCGCTGCCGCTGAGCTTGTGGAGCGGGTCGTAGAGATTGATCAGCGTGTATTGAAGGAAGATCCACAGATCGCCGACGGTGAAGCCGAGCGGATTGCGATAGCTCATGTACCCGCCGACGCCGAAGATGATCGCGGCGGCGAATCCAAACGCGCTGCCGATCGCCAGCCAGTAGATCAGCGATTGGGTGTGCATCCGAATCCAGGCGTAGTTGCTGACGTGGACCGAATCGTGAAAGCGCTGATATTCGTCCGCCTCGCGGCCGTAGGATTGCACGAGACTGATCGCCGACACGCTGCGCTGCACGATGGAGGTGAGATCGGTATCGAGCCGCGCGGCTTTCATCGCGGTGTCCGTCAAAATCTTGCCGTAGTATTTGATCGTCGCAAAAAGCACCGGCATCACCGCGACGGCGATCAAGCCCAGCTTCCAGTTCATGCAGAGCATGATGACCGACATGCAGGCGAGAATGATCGAGTTGACGAAGATCGTCTGGATGACATTGAAGGCGTTAAGAACGCCGTACGTGTCGTAGCTGATGCGGTAAATCGCATCCCCCTGCGGCCGCGAGCGGTGATAGGCGATGCTCAGCGATTGAAGCTGTCGATACAGATCGCTGCGAACGCGCAGCAGGCCGTTGTAGCCGATGACGACCTTGAGATATCCCTGCCACAGGCCGACCAATTCCTGAATGAGCCGCAGCGCGAGCATGATGACGGCCAGCAGGATGATTTGCCCGCTTGTCCCCGCCGGCGCGAAGCGATGGAACATGCGTTCGTACCAATGCACGTCGGCATGTCCGCGAAGCACCGAATCAACCATGATCGCCAGCGGGAATGGCTGAGCGAGTCCGGCGAGCGTCATTAAGCCGACCAGCAACGTCGAGAAAATAACCTTGCCCGAATCCCCCAGAAAATATCGGGCGGCGCGGGTGTAGGCCTGGGTGACGGTCATGGTGGCGTGGGAGATGTAAACTCATTCTCCCTCTCCCCTGTACTCAGGGGAGAGGGCTGGGGTGAGGGGACCAGTGCGCCAGTTGGCGTAATACGCTGTCTAGCGACCGCCGTCCCCTCACCCTGCCCTCTCCCCTGAGTACAGGGGAGAGGGTTCTAAGAGGAGCATCTTCGCTAAGCGATCGACGGCTTTCCATCCGACAGCTCGATGCCGCCACGATTTTCTGATTCGATTTTTCGCGGCTTCTTCGCCGGCTCGGGCGCTTCGGTCTTTTTCGGGTAGACCGGCCAATACCCGCTCTTTTCCGCGACTTCATCGATCAACCCGAGCACCGGGATCGACACCCGCCAGCGGTTGACCATATACATCGCCCACCACGTCAACGGAATCAGCACGGCGCTGCGGCTAAAGGGCCACATGTGCAGTAGCAGCAGGCCCGAAAGAATGCAGCTTGCGCAGAGCAGCGCCTTGCAGAAGTTGCTCATCTTGGCGCGAACGCGCACGCGCGTCAGCTTGCCGACGCCGTGATGTTCCTCGGTGGCGGTGCTGATCTGCAGATTCACATAGCGGCTGCCGTAGATTTCCATGTCCCAGGAATTCCACCCGCTATCCAGACGCATGCGCCAGCCGGCTTGGCGAACTTCGCGGGTGATTGCCTTGAGCAGAACGAAGCGATCCGATTCCTTGCTCCAGTATCGCAGCGTGTTTTGGTCGTGCGGATCGAACGGCAATCGCTGCGGGCGATCGTAGCCACGCGCTTCGTTGCGCACGATCATGACTTTGTGCTTGAGCCGAACCGAATAGCGCGCCCATCCGCGCGTGATCGGCTGGCGATAGTGCAGCCATGCGATCAACGGACGCGAAAGCCAGTGATGATGCTTCGAGCGCGGTGCCTGAATCGCCGCGACCATTGAAAGCAAAATCGGCGTGATGACCATCGCCGCGGCCACATAGAGCAGCGGCAAAAACGCCAGGCCCAGCACGGCGACGAATCCCGCCAGCAAATGCCATTCGATGCTCATCAGCATCATGACGATGAGCGAAGCCGGCCGGCGATAGATCGTCTGGAACAAGCCAGTGCCAAAGACGCCGTGATAAATCACGTCGCCGCCGACGCGCATGCCCATGGCGTCGCCGCCGTAGATTTTGCCGCGCCAATGGCTGGCGCCGAGCGAATTAAAATGCTCGGGATGTTTATATTTGAGCAGCGCCTCGGCTTCGCCGTACCCGCGCTGTTGCTTGAGGTACGCCTTGACGGTGTTGCGGCGATAATGCCACACCTGCGCGGCGGGCGAGAATCCGATTGAGTATCCCAGGTCCTGCAATCGCCAGATCACATCGACATCGTCGCCGGCCTTGCGGTACTGCGAATCAAACCCATTGATGAGCTTCAGCGCCCACTTGTAGAAGGCCATGTTGCAGCCGGGCACGTGCTCGGCGGTGCGGTCGTCGATCATTACGTGCGTCGGCCCGCCGGGCGAAAGACCCACGCAATCGGCGACCCAGCTTCCCTCGTCGGGAATCAGATTCGGCCCACCCATGCCGGTGTGGCCGCTGCGAACCAGCGCCAGCGCCAGGAAATAAAGCCAGTCTTCATCGGCCTCGCAGTCGCTGTCGGTGTAGACGATGATCTCGCCGGTGGCGGCTTCCATCCCGACATTGCGGGCGTAGCTCAGGCCCATATTTTTCTGGCGAATGTTCTTCACCCACGGAAACGCCGTCAGGATTTCCTGCGTGTTGTCGGTACTTCCATCATCAACAAAGACGACCTCGTAATCCGGATAGCGAATCCGCTCCATCGAGCGGAGGCACGATTCGACGGTGCTCGCGCCGTTGTATGAGCAAATAACAACGCTCACCTTCGGCAGCTTCAGCTCCGTCACCTGCGGCGCGTTGGCAAATAGTTTTCGAACGACGTCAAACGCCGGCTTGGGTGAGCGATCGCGCCGAGTCAGCCCGAATGACCAATCTTCAATCTGCCAACCGTGGACAAACCAGTCATCGGTGAAGCTGAAGACGAAGACGCCGACGCATCCTTCGTCGAAGCAGGACCGAACCTGGCGATCCAAAACCTGCGCCTGACCCTCTTCGGTATTCTCGCGAATCGTATCGACGCCATACTCGCCCAGCAGCAACGGCAATTCGCCGGCGATCATCTGCAGGCGGGCCAGATAATTCTTGAACGCGCTCTGATCGTGCAGATAGACGTTGAAGCAGACAAAGTCGATCGTCCGCGGACGCAGATATTCGGTCGTCGGGAAATTCGCAAAGGTAAAGAGGCAATCCGGCGCTTCGGCTTTGCCGACCGCGACCAGGTCATCGATGAACTGCTCGACCTTGTGCCGACCACAGAAGCGAACGATGTCCGGAGGAATCTCATTGACGACGCTGATCGCAAACAGGGCCGGATGATTGCCGCAGGCTTTGGCGCAATCGCGAACAGCCGCGCGGGCCATCTCGGTCACTTGCGGGTCGCCGCAGAAGGTGAGGTTTTTTGGCCAGCAGACATCGACAAAGATCTTCAGCCCATGATCCTGCGCCAGATCGAGCAGCCAGCGCGGCGGAACATGATAAATCCGCAGGCAGTTGGCCCCCAGCTCGCGCATCTGCTGGAAATCTTTTTCGACCTGATCGCGCGAAGGGAGCGGCAAACCCATTCGATCCGGCGCGAAGGGGCCGTAGGTCACCCCTTTGATATAGAATTTCTCGTTACGCAGGCGGAAGAATTTGCCGTCGCGGCGAACGCGATCGCTCACCACCTGCTCAACGCGCTGGCGGCCATGGCCGTGCGCAGATTGACGCGATGATGGACGATCCACCCCCGACCGGAGCGGCAATGCCAAGTCGCCCGCCGCCGGCGGAACCTTCGATCCCACAAAATGCAGAGACATACCGACTTCCTTGACCCGCCGGAACACGATTCGGTAACGCGCCCGGGTGGCGATCCTCATGCTGTCCAATTCCCTGCGTGGATTCAAACGGCCAGCGGGTTGGAGCGCATTATCCTAAGGACTAAGTGTTCACACAGCCACTAAAATCCGCCGCGCGACATTTGTCCTGCGAGGATAGACAACCGATTCACCCACAGGTTGGCAAAAGATTGACGGTCGCGCGACAGGAAGGGGGGGTGAATCCGTTTCGGCTCCGCCATATCGCTCAGCCCGCCAACTCCAGGAATCGCTTGGCAAAACGCGGCCCTTTGCCCTCATCCTCGTGCTTGAAGAAAACAAATGCCTCCTCCCACTTTTGCCGGCGGATCCGCTTAATCCAATTCTTCAAGTCGGCATCGGAATAATTTGGCAATCGCAGGCGGATGTAGCCCCAGTCGGCGGTTGCCACGAATGGTGTTTCGACAGTTTCGTCAGATTCGGCGATGCACAGGGCAACGTTCCGCTTGCGCAGCAGATCGAAGATTTCATCATCAAACCACGAAGCATGCCGAAACTCGAAAGCGAACTGCTGTCGTGCGGGGATCAGCTTGAGAAAGTCGCGTAGCCGCGCGGCGTCCTTTTTGAAGTTGCCGGGCAATTGAAATAGCAGCGGCCCTAAATGCTTCTTGAGGAGCTTTGCTGTCTGAATCAACACTTTCACCGGCTCGCGCGCATTTTTCAGCCGGCGAAAGTGGGTGATGCTTTGAGGCGACTTCATGACAAACCTGAAATCTGCCGGCACGTCTTTGGCCCAGGCCTTCATCGCCGCCGGCTTGGGCATCCGGTAGAAGGTGTTGTTCATCTCCACCGTTGCAAACTGCTGTGAATAGAACCGCAACATTTGGTCGGCTGGGAACTTTTGGGGATAGAACTTGCCTTTCCATTCTTTATAGGAAAAACCGCTTGTGCCGACGTGGAATTGGAGGCGTTTCATGGTTTCGCGGATATTACCGGGCTGGTCCGTTTCTTTCCCCACCCTGATGCCAAAATGAAGCGTACATTTACGCCGGGCGCGCGATTCGCTAAACTACGTCCGTAGCAATGCCCGACGCGGGGCAGGGAGCAGATGCGGCAAGCCACGGAAATTCACCCAAGCCAAGACTGACGAGTAGTAACCTATGGCGACCAACGCCGATGAGATCATTGAAACTTTCGGGTGCGGCACCGAGGAAAACCAGATCGATTCGCTGCGCAATGGGCAGGTAATCAATCTCCCTTCCGATTCCGAAGTCTGGGTCACCGGCGATCTGCACGACCATCGCCGCAATCTCGATAAGCTCCTCAATGTCGCCAAGCTGTCGAGCAATCCCAACCGCCATCTGATCCTTCATGAAGTCATTCACGGCGACTACTACGACGCCAACGGCGCCGAAGGAAGCTGGAACACGCTCTACCGCATCGCGCAGCTCAAGTGTGATTTCCCCAAGCAGGTCCATTTCATGTTCGCCAACCATGATCTTGCCCAGATCCATGGCGAAGGGATCATGAAAGCGGGCCAAAGTGTATGCGAGGCGTTCAACGCCGGCGTCAAGCGTGACTTCGGCACCGCCTCCGGCATCGCCCAGGCGGCAATG
>DATBDZ010000061.1:0-7970 GCA_036276235.1 Humisphaera sp.
GGGATTACTGGCCGGCGGCCTGGCGGTGCTGCCGGCGGCGGCGCAGATCAGTGCCGAGCAGACTATAAAATCGTTGAAAGTTGCGCCGGGCCTGGAGGTCACGCTCTGGGCTTCTGAGCCGCAGCTTTTTAAGCCGACCAATATGGACATCGATGCCCGTGGCCGGATTTGGCTCACGGAAGGCGTCAACTATCGCAGCGTCCATCCCCGCGCTGATGGCGATCGCATCATCATCCTCGAAGATAGCCAGCACACCGGAAAGTGCGACAACTACAAGGTCTTCGTACAGGACACCAAGCTCAAAGCGCCGCTGGGAATCTGCGTGCTCGGCAACAAGGTGATCGTGGCGCAGTCGCCGAACATGCTCATCTACACAATGGACGCCAGCGGCGATCGGCCCGTCGGCCCGCCGCAGGTCATCTTCACCGGATTCGGCGGCGTCGATCACGATCATGGCGTGCATACCGGGGTCTTCGGCCCCGATGGCCGCTATTACTTCAACTGCGGCAATGAAGGAAATCACTCCGACCTGATCAAGTACGGCGACTACGTGAAAGGCAAAGAGGGCCAGCCAGTGGTCGATATCACCGGCTCGCAACTTGGCCGCAAGGCGACGCAGTTCCGCGGACATCCGCGCCAGCAGGGCGAAACCGGATATCGCGAAGGCCTTGCACTGAGCATGAATCCCGACGGCAGCGACCTGGAAGTGCTCGGCTACAACTTCCGCAACAATTACGAACTGGCGATCGATTCCTTCGGCACTGTGTGGCAATCAGATAACGACGATGACGGCAATCAGAGCGTCGCCATCAACTACGTCATGGAAGGCGGCAACTTCGGCTTCACCGGTCCGACCGGCGCGAACTGGGGCCGCGATATGCAGCAGTACGCCAACATCTTCAAGGGTCAGACGAAGCAGGAATCGCATTGGCATCAGCGCTGGCCGGGAGTGGTGCCGAATCTTTTGAATACGGGGGCGGGCTCGCCTTGCGGGATGATCGTTTATGAAGGCGACCTTCTGCCGGAGCCATATCGCGGCACGCTGCTTCATTGCGATGCCGGGCCGAACGTCGTTCGCGCCTACATCACTAAGTTCGGCACGCTGCGGCCTGCGGGAATCGCCAAGCCGGTCGGCGTCGATGAGGCCGAAGCCTGGCAAAAAGAAGGGGGCAAGGGCGGCGGATACGAAGCGAAAGAAGTGGAAGTCATCAAGGCTTCGGATCGCTGGTTCCGTCCGGATGATATCTGCGTCGCGCCCGATGGCGCGGTCTATATCTCCGACTGGTATGACCCGGGCGTCGGCGGACATCACACGGGCGATACCGGCGTGAACATCCGCGATACCGGCTGGCAAACGCTGCATGGCCGCATCTATCGCCTGGCGCCGCCGGGCTACATGCCCTCGGTTCCCGCGCTTGATCTGGATAGCGTCGCGGGGCAGGTCGCCGCTCTCAACTCGCCGAATCTGGCGCGGCGATATCTCGGCTATGCCAAGCTCGCCGAGCAATTGAAGACGTCGTCTTCCAATGTCATTAGCGCACTGGCGGATCAATTTGCAAACAACAAGAACGCCCGCCTGCGGGCGCGGGCTCTGTGGCTGCTGGCGATTTCGGGCCAGGGGCAGAAGAATGTGCAGGATGCCTTGAAGGATCAGGATGTGAACATCCGCATCACCGGCATTCGCGCGGCGCGGCATATCAAGATGGACAGCGTCGCCGTCGCCAATCAGATGATCGGCGATGCCGCCATGCCCGTTCTTCGCGAGCTTTGCCTGGCGATGCAGTTTGAGCCGACCGAAAAGGCAATGCCGGTCTTGCTGAAGCTTGCTGAGAAATATGACGGGCAGGATCGCTGGTATCTGGAGGCGTTTGGCATCGGATGCATCGGCCGCGAGAAGGAAGTTCTGGCGGCGTATCAGAAGGCCCACCCGGCCGACGACGCTCAGAGCAAAAATATTGCCTGGCGGTTGAAGATGGAGCCGGTGCAGCCCAGCGACGCCGGCCAGGCGTCGGCAACGCCGGTCGATCAGACGCTGTCGAATTGGTGGGGTGTTGGCCCTTTCGCGGTTGAGGGTGGGGCGGCCGCCCTCGACTCACAGTTGGGCCCGGAAAAGTCGGCCGCCTCTATCGATATGAAGACCAGCTTCACGGGCCTGGATAACAAATCTGTTCACTGGGAAAAGGTGGCATCGGCCGGCGGTCGGGGCCGCGGCGGACGGACGCTCAGCATCTCTCAATTCGCGACGCAGCACGGGTTCCGCGCCGACAATGTCGTCGGCTATTTCGCGACCGCGATCACCTCGGAAGTCGATCGGCAGGTTGATCTGACGCTGCAATCCGCCGATGCATGCAAGATCTGGTTGAACGGCGCGCCGGTGACAGCCAAATCGTCAGCCGACGGCAGCGAAATCGCCGCCAAGCTCGATCTGCGCAAAGGCAAAAATGTGTTAATGCTCAAGGTGTCACACCAGACCGGCCGCGGCACGGTCAATGCGTCGATCTATGCCCCCTCGGCGGTGGTGGTGACGGATGATGTGGTCGATGCCACCGCGACAGCGGCCGTTGCAGCACCGGCACCAATCACGCCAACTGCTCCAGAGAAGCAATTCAAAACCAAGGACGGCCAAATCCTCCCATCAATGGGCGATCTGGCCAAACTCACCGGCGACACCAAAGCGGGCGAGAAAGTGTTCCGTAACACCACCGGCGCGAATTGCATCAAGTGTCATCAGATCGGCGACGAAGGCCAGATGATCGGCCCGCCGCTGACGGTGGTCGGCAGCAAACTAAGCAAGCCGCAGCTTTACGAAGCGATCCTCTATCCAAGCCTCGCGATCGAAATGGGCTACGAAACGTGGGTCGTCCGCACCAAAGGCGGCGACGTAATCAGCGGCCTCAAAGTAGAAGACACGCCCGACCACATCACCATCAAAGACACCGACGCCAAGTTCCACGACATCGCCGTCGATCAGGTGGACAAGATGGTCAAACAGCCGATCTCGCTGATGCCGGAGGGTTTGAATGAGACGATGACGAAGCAGGATCTGGTGGATTTGGTGGAGTATTTGTCGGCGCGGAAGAGTTAGCTCCGTTAAGGCGATGACATGAAGCCGGTTGTTTACATCGAAACGACGGTGATCAGCTATTTAACCGCGTGGCCTAGCCGTGACGTAATTCGGCTTGCGCAACAGCAGCAAACTCGCGAATGGTGGGATACGCAGAGGCAGTTTTTTGAGGCGGTCTGTTCGGAAGTCGTAGAGCGAGAGGCGGCGGTGGGTGATTCAACCGCCGCCGCCGAACGACTCAAGATTCTTCAAACTCTTCCGCTTTTGGCCGTGAAACCTGAAGCCGGTTTGCTGGCAGCGGATCTCATCGCAAAAGTGAAGCTGCCGGCGCGTGCGCAGACCGATGCTTTGCACGTTGCAATTGCCGCAACGAACGGTGTGTCGTACCTTCTAACCTGGAACTGCCGTCATTTGACCAATGCAGTCCTCAGGCCAAGAATTGAACAAGTCTGCCGGGATAATGGATTAGAACCGCCGTTGATTTGTACGCCGGCGGACCTAATGGAGCCGCCATGATTGATGACCCCATTGTTGACGAAGCGCGACGTGCGGGGGAGCAATACCTCGCGCAATTTGGTTTTGACATCAAGGCGGCGTGCGAGGACCTGCAACGTCGAACAGAGCAGGCGCAACGCGCTGGGCGCCGAGTCCTCTCATTTCCGCCCAAACGAATGCAGCCCCGAGAGTCGGTCCGGGACCGAAAAGTCGGCTGACGGGTTTGGCCGCTTTTAACTTCTCACTTCCGCCGAATTGAATCCATTTCGCTGCCGCGTTACGCTTTTCGCATTCATCTGCGAAGGAGAAAACCAACATGTCAATTCACCTGGGCGTTAACGCGTGGGTTTGGCAGTCGCCATTTACCACCGCCGAACATTTGGGGCTGATCGACAAGGCCGCGAAGATGGGCTTTGAGACCTTTGAGATCGGTCTGGAAGATCCATCCCACGTCGATCCGATCAAATTCAAGGAACGGCTCAAGGCCAACAACATGCGCGTTGTTGTCTGCGGCGCGTTTGGGCCGTCGCGCGATCTGACGCATGAGGACCCCAAGTACCGCCAGGAGAGCCTCGACTATATCAAGGCGGCGTGCGAGATCTGCCAGAAATCCGGCTCGCCGATTTTGGCCGGGCCGATGTACTCGGCGGTGGGCAAACGCCGACATGTCTCGCCCGAGCAGAAGAAAGTGGAGTGGGATCTTGCGGTGAGCGGGATCAAGAAGGCGTCGAAGATCGCCGCCGATCACGGCGTCAAGCTGGCGATCGAGCCGCTCAATCGTTTTGAGACGGATCTGATTAACTGCTCCGAGCAGTGCGAGCGGCTGATCAACGACATCGGCGAAAGCAACGTCGGCTTCCATCTCGATACGTTCCACATGAACATCGAGGAGAAGAATTCAGCCGACGCCATCAAGCGCGCCGGCAAGCGGCTGCTGCATTTCCACGCCTGCGAAAATGACCGCGGCGCGCCCGGCTCCGGCGTCAACATCGATTGGGACGGGGTCGCCAAAGCGCTGAAGGAAGTGAACTACCAGGGCGATGCGGTGATCGAATCATTCACGCCCGCGTGCAAAGCGATCGCCGCCGCGGCGGCCATCTGGCGCGAATTTGCCCCATCGCAGGATCGGCTGGCGTCGGATGGGTTGGCGTATCTAAAGAAGATTCTTAAATGAGTTTTGTAGGGTCCGCCTTGGCGGACGCGGTTTTCGCCGGTGGGCGCCGTTGAGCCGCCAAGGCGGACCCTGCGAAGTACCGGTCATTTCACAATTCACAATCGTGGTAATGTCGCACCGAACCGTCATGCTGAGGTACTCCGAAGCATCTGGCTGGATTCGGCGAGCCGGCCAGATGCTTCGGATTACCTCAGCATGACGATGTGCCGCCTAGCAATACTTGGGAGAACCACATGTGCAGAACCATATCTATCGTCGGACTCGTAGCAATCGGATTCTTGATGATGCATGCTCGCGCTGCCGATGCACCCAAACCCGATGCCGATGGCTTTATCAGCCTGTTCGACGGCAAAACCCTTGATGGCTGGGAAGGCCTTCCGGGTCTTTGGTCGGTGAAGGATGGGGCGATCGATGGGTCGGAGGAGAAGGCCACCTCCAAGCAGACCGATTTGATCCTCACCGATTCCAAGGAACATCCCGAGAAATACACCAACTTCGAGCTGCATCTGAAATATCGCCTGCGCACCAACGAAGGCAATTCCGGAATTCAATTCCGCTCGAAGATCGATGATCCGAAGATGCTGCACGTCGGCGGATATCAGGCCGACATCGACAGTGCCGGCACCTTTACCGGCTCGATCTACGACGAGCGCGGCGTGGCGGGCGGCCGCAACACCATGAGCAACCTCGGCCAGAAGACCGTCTGGGATTCAAGCAACAAGCGCCAGAACTCGCCGCTGCCTGACTCCGCGGCCGATCTAAAGAAGATCGTTCACGCCCACGGCGAGGAGTGGAACGACGTCGTGCTGGTGGTGAAGGGCAATCACTTCGTCTACAGCATCAATGGCCACGTCACGACCGACCTGACCGACGAAAGCCCCAAAGCCGTCCTCACCGGCGGCGTACTCGCGTTCCAGATGCACCAGGGCTTTACGATGAACATTCAATACAAGGATGTGAAGATTAAGCTGCTGCCGGCAGAGGGGAAGTAATGGTGGGAAATGCTGAATGCTGAATGCTGAATGAAGAGGGAGGCTGCTCCCGTCCTTTATTCAGCAATCAGCATTCAGCACTCAGCATTCTTCCTCCCCCTCACATTCCCCCCATCAACACCGCGATCAAGCCTTTCTGAAAATGCAGGCGGTTTTCGGCTTCGGGGAAGATGAGGGATTTGGGGCTTTCCATGACGGCGGCGCTGATTTCCAGGCCGCGATAGGCCGGCAGGCAATGCAGGACGATCGCCTGCTTCGGAGCGGCCGACAGCAATTTCTCGTCAATCTGATATCCGGCAAAATCCTTCATCCGCTGCGCCTTCTCGGCTTCCTGGCCCATGCTCACCCACGTGTCGGTGTAGACTACATCCGCATGCTGTACCGCGCGCACCGGATCGCGAATCAGCTCGAATTGCAGATCAGGCACCTGCGCTTGAATGCGATCGATATCCTCCTGCGGCAACTCGTAATTCACCGGCGATGAAAGCACGAAGCGCATCTGGAATTTCCCGCAGGCGATCGCCAGCGAGCGCACGACGTTGTTCCCATCACCGATAAAGACCATCGTGCGGCCGGCGAGATTGCCAAAGTGCTCTTCGACGGTCATCAGGTCCGCCATCGCCTGGCAGGGATGGCTGAAATCCGTCAGACCATTAATCACCGGCACGGTTGACCACTTGGCCAAGCCCGTGATCTTTTCATGCTCAAATGTGCGGGCCATGATTCCATCGACCATGCCCGAAAGTACCCGTGCCACATCCTCCACCGGCTCGCGCTTGCCCAGGCCAACTTCCTCATCGCGCAGCAACAGGCCATTCCCGCCGAGCTGCGTCATGGCGACGGCAAAGCTCACGCGCGTGCGCAGGCTCGGCTTCTCGAAGATCATCGCCAGCGTCTTGCCGGCCATCAGCGGATCATTGCGTCCCGTTTGCTTGAGCTGTTCCTTGAGGCGCCGGCTGACATCCAGCAGATGCCGCAGCTCATCGGGGGAACAGTCTGATACGGCGGTGAAGTGATGCATGTCATTTGTCATTTGTCATTTGTCATTGGTCATTTGATCGGGAAATGGACTTTCACGTCTGGGACAAATGACAAATGACCAATGACAAATGGCTCCTACAAAACAATTTCTGTCCCAATCCCCGTCTCCGTATAAATCTCCAGCAGCAGCGAATGCGGGATGCGGCCGTCGATAATGTGGGTTTTGTTGACGCCGCCTTTCAGGGCGGTAATGCAGGCCTCAACCTTGGGAAGCATGCCGCTGCTGATGATGCCGCTCTTGACCATGTCGTCGATCTGGCCGACATCCAGATGGCTCACGCGGGTGGCGGGGTCCTTCGGGTCGGTGCGGATGCCGTGCGTGTCGGAGACGACGACCAGTTTCTCCGCCTTCATGGCCGCGGCGACAGCGCCTGCCGCAGTATCGGCGTTCACATTGAGCCGGTTGCCGGCGGTATCGCGCGCGATCGTCGCGATGCAGGGAATCGAGTCGGCCTGCACGAGCAATTGCAGCAGCCGCGCGTTCACGCTCGTCACTTCGCCGACCATTCCCAGATCGATTCGCCGGCCATCGGGGCCCGGCAAATACGTCTTCTCGGCAAAGAGTACATTGCTGCTCAGCGAGTGGAGTCCCATCGCCTCGCAGCCCTGGGTCTGTATGAAGTTGACGATGAACTTGTTGATCTGATTGCAGAGCACATGCTCGGCGATCGAAAGTGTGCGCTCATCGGTGTAACGCCGCCCTTGCACCATTTGCGGCACAAGGCCTGCCGTTTCCATCGCCTGATTGATCGCTTTCCCGCCGCCGTGAACGAGAATCGGCTGCATGCCAACGTAGTTCATGAAGACGATGTCATTGAGGATGTCCGAGAGGCTGTTCTCGTCATCCATGATCGACCCGCCGACTTTCACAACGATGGTTTTGTTGTGGAATCGCTGAATGTAGGAGAGCGCTTCGACCAGCGCCGAAGCCTTGTCGATGGCGGGATTCATGTCCGCCGGATCATTACCATTATTGTCCATCGCCACGTGTGCCGGCTCCAAAAATGAAAGGGGGAAAGTCTACGGGTGATGGAGGGGGGTGTAAAGGATGCGTGGCCAGAAATGTTGTACCGGAGTAGAACTGTCACCCCATAGCCGAAATAGAATTGTCACCGTCGGGCCTGTGTAGAAGCAGACTGATGGAGCTTCGAATGTCAGTGAATGATCGGGTTCGGCTGGATGCGGTGGGTCGGGTCAAGCGAGG